>NZ_NHRY01000243.1 GCF_002937115.1 Rhodopila globiformis
AACAGGTCGGTATCGCGCATGGATGATGGCTCCGGTCGGTTCGTTCCCAAGCCATGCCAGACAGCGCGTTATGCGCAAACCCCCGTCTGCGCCAGATGCCGTCAAACCAAATTCGGCTTCGTGGCTAGCCAGCGCTTGGCCGACAAGCGCTCCCAGACACTCAACCTCTGCGTGCGGGCCACCCATCCGAAATAGCGAGGAGCCTGGTATTTCTTACCCATGCCAGCATGAGAGAATTTTCTGGCGGGTTGCTCTGGCAGATCAATCCTTACGGTCAGGATGCTGTCACGGTATTCTTTGTTCTTTCAGGCTTTGTAATCGCCTATGTCACCCATCGCCGTGAGACTGACGCGGGCACCTATGCCTTGCACCGCGCGGCCAGGATCTACTCAGTTGCCGTGCCAGCGTTACTTCTGACGTTGATGCTGGATTCCCTCAGTAGCCACTTTGGAAAATCAACATCGATACTCACACATTGGACTGCCGCTCGTGATGCGATCTCCTTCCCCTTGGGCGTGGCGTTTTTGGGTGAGGTTTGGAGTGGTCATCTTTTTCCAGGGACCAACGGGCCTTACTGGTCGCTGGGCTTTGAGGTGCCCTACTACCTGATTTTCGGAATCGTCCACTTTGGGCGGCGCCCCTGGAACTGGATCGGCGCCCTTCTGCTGCTGGCTGTCTTCGGTCCCAAGATAGCCCTTATGTTTGCATCCTGGCTCATTGGGCTTACATGCTATCGGGTGAGCATCCGCGTCCCGTGCAGCTACACGCGCACTGGCTTGGTACTATGGCTGACCTCGACTGTTGCCTTAATTGCCATCGCAGCGTTAGAGACGGTCGGGGTCCCCATTTACCAGCCGCTTGAACTGACCTTAGCGGACATGCACTCATACCTGCATTACCTGCTACTCAGCCTGATGGTCGGCATCAACATCCTTGGCCTGCATCTGGCCAGTGACGCCCTTCTCCCGGTGGCGCGCCGCATTGGCCGTCCGATCGGATGGTTGGCCGGGGCATCATTCTCGCTCTATTTGTTTCATATGCCGTTAATAATCTTTGTTGCTGAGGTCTCGCCTTGGCCGGTTACCGCGTGGCCGACACGCACAATGGTCTTTATCGGAGTGCCGCTGGCCGCCCTGGCGCTCGCGGAGATTACGGAGCGGCGGAAGGACCTATGGCGCGACGGCTTGCTAACGATGGCCAACAGGCTCCGCCTCGTGTCATGGGCCGTGATATTACGTGGCGGCGGACCCTGACGGCAGAGCGGGCTGATTCCGCGCAGCGAACGGCCTGGAAGGCTCGACGATTGAGGCTCGCCAATTCCGGCTCTTCATAGGTCTGATGGTATTGATTCCAATCATCGGGTGAAGATCCTGTGCGATGCGAAGCCCTTTATCTCTTCTGACGGGCCTCCTGTTCACGACACCAAGCCACCGTCGGCCTGATCGGATTACGATGCCTAGCTGATGCCATCGCTCGCGAACTATGAGCTGGAGCGCTCCCGTCCAGGACAGAAGCGTTCCAGCAGGCGGTACCGATTCCGCTTGAGCGTGTCCGGGTGGTCGCGCACGCGCAGGTATTTGAAGATGCCGCAGCGTTTTCGCCGTTGTTGGTGCGTGCGTAACTAACTAGTACCTCTGGACAGTGATCTCGATAGGTTGAGCGTTGGCGGAACGGTTCGGAGATGTCGGGCCGATCCAGCTTGGTCACAACCTCAACATGTAGCGGCGGCAAACCCTCAAAAAGAACCTTCGTTCCCAGATTTAGTCGCCTTTCGGCCGTCGAAACCCCATTGCCTATTCAACGTCATGTGCAACGGGGCGGGCTGGGCAACCGGTCATAACCTCTGTGCAGAGGCACTACCCGGTTCACCCACAGGGATGAACCCGCCGGCACCCGCCGGGACAGGAGGAAACATGACAACAAACACCGCGCCTTTCCGGCCGATGACCGCCGGATCCCAGCCGCCGAACGACACGCCGGAGTATGGCAGCACCCGCCTACGCCATCCGACGCGGCCACTGTTGCGCATCCCGCAGGGCGTGACGGAAACCACCAGCCCAATATTTGCCGAATCACGCTTCCCGCCGATCGCCGATTTGTCCATGGCCACCGGCAAGCCCGCGCTGGGCGAGCGCATCATCGTCCGCGGCCGCGTCATCGACGAGGACGAACGGCCGGTCCCGAACACCATGATCGAGATCTGGCAGGCCAACGCCGCCGGCCGCTACGACCATCCGGGTGACCAGCACGACGCGCCGCTGGACCCGAACTTCCACGGCGAGGGGCGGGTGTTCACCGATACCGACGGCTGGTACCAGTTCGTCAGCGTCAAGCCGGGCTCCTATCCCTGGGGCAACCACTACAACGCCTGGCGCCCGAACCACATCCACTACTCGCTGTTCGGCACCGGCTTCGGGCAGCGGCTGATCACCCAGATGTATTTCCCCGGCGACCCGTTGCTGGCGCTCGACCCGATCTACCTGTCGGTGCCCGACCCCGCGGCGCGGGAGCGGCTGATCGCCAGGTTCGACCTCGACATCACCGCGCCGGCCCGGGCGCTGGGCTACCGGTTCGATTTCGTCTTGCGCGGCCGCAACGCCACGCCAATCGAGCAGGCCTGAGATGGCCGTCGCAACCGCCAACCAGACCATCGGCCCATACTGGCACCTGATCGAGGACGCATCCTGGGCGGACCTGACCCGGTTCGGCGCGGCCGGAGACAGGATCGTGCTGACCGGCACGGTCACCGACGGCGCCGGCGACCGGGTGACCGACGCCGCGATCGAGATCTGGCAGAGCAGCCCGCCGGCCTCGCCCGACTTCCCCGCCTATGGCCGCTGCCGCACCGACGGCACCGGCGCCTTCCGCTTCATCACGCTGAAGCCGGGGCCGGTCGCGGGGGTGGGGAACGCACAGCAGGCGCCGCACATCGCCATTACCATCTTCGCCCGCGGCCTGCTGCAGGCGCTGACGACCCGGCTGTATTTCCAGGATGAGCCTCTGAACGAAACCGACCCGGTGCTGTCGCTGATCGAGGACGCGGCCCGGCGCCGGACGCTGATCGCCCAACCGGTCGCGCCCGGCGCCTGGCACCTCGACATCCGCCTGCAAGGGGACAACGAGACAGTCTTCATGGAGGTCTGATGGCGCCCTTGCCGAAGTCGATCGCGACGGTCTCGATCAGCGGCATGCTTGCGGAAAAGCTGGAGGCGATCGCCGCCATCGGCTTCGACGGGGTGGAGATCTTCGAGAACGACCTGCTGACCTTCGACGGCACGCCCGGGGACGTGCGCTACCTGGCCGAGAGCCTGGGCCTGGCGATCACCTGCTTCCAGCCGTTCCGCGACTTCGAGTCGATGCCGGAGCCGCAGCGCACCCGCAACCTGGACCGGGCGGAGCGCAAGTTCGACGTCATGCAGGAACTCGGCACCGACCTGCTGCTGGTGTGCAGCAACGTCTCGCCGGCGGCCATCGGCGACGACCAGCGGGCCGCGGCGGACCTGGCGGAAATCGCCGAACGCGCGCACCGCCGCGGCCTGCGCGTCGGGTTCGAGGCGCTGGCCTGGGGGCGCCATATCAGCACCTGGCGGCATGCGTGGCAGGTGGTGGCGGTGGCCGGCCACCCGGCGCTCGGCTTGATCCTGGACAGTTTCCACACCCTGGCGCTGGGGGATGACCTGTCGGCGCTGCCGATGGTGCCGGCGGAGAAGATCTTCTTCGCCCAGTTGGCCGACGCGCCGAAGCTGTCGATGGACGTGCTGTCCTGGAGTCGGCATTTCCGCAACTTCCCCGGCCAGGGACAGTTGCCGGTCGCCGCCTTCGTGCGCGACCTTATCGCGGCCGGCTATCGCGGCCCGCTGTCGCTGGAAATCTTCAACGACGAGTTCCGCGCCGCCCCCGCCCGGTTGATGGCGCGCGACGGGCTGCGCTCGCTGCTGCTGGTGGAGGCCGAGGCCGGCGCGACCACGCTGCCCGACGTGCCGCGCTGCGACGGCATCGAGTTCCTGGAATTCGCCGTCGATGACGACAGCGGCCGTCGCCTTGGCGAGGCCCTGCGCTCTCTCGGCTTCCACTATGCCGGCCGGCACCGCTCGAAATCCGTCGATCTGTTCCGCCAGGGGCGGATCAACCTGATCCTGAACAGCGAGCAGGACAGCGCCGCGGCCGAGCATTTCCACTTCCACGGTCCCTCGGTCTGCGCCATGGCGTTCCGGGTGGACGACGCGCAGCGCGCGGTCCGCCGGGCCGAGGCGCTGCTCTGCCCGGAATGGCGCGAGCGCACCGGCCCCGGCGAGCGGCAGATCGCGGCGCTGCGGGCGCCGGACGGCACGCTGCTTTACTTGGTGGAGCCGGCCGCCGACGGGTCCACGATCTATGACGTCGATTTCCAGATGTTCGGGGACGCCGCCCCCGCGCCGCTGCTGGACGCGGTCGATCACGTGGCGCAGGCGCTGCCGGTGGGACGGATGGACAATTTCGTCCTGTTCTACCGCGCGCTGTTCGGCTTCAGGCCGGAGCCGCTGTGGGAAATCCCCGACGCGATGGGGCTGATCCAGAGCCGGACGATGACCAGCGCCGGGCAGACGATCCGGCTGCCGCTGAACGTCTCGGAAAGCCGGGAAACGGCAACGGGCCGGTTCCTGACCACCTTCTCCGGCGCCGGGGTGCAGCACATTGCGATGGCGAGCCCGGATATCCAGCACGCGGTGGTGCAGCTTGAATCGCGCGGCGCGCAGTTTCTGCCGATCCCTGGGAACTACTACGAAGACATCGCGGCTAAATGGGGCCTGGCGGACGCCCACGTGGCCATGTTGCAGGCGCACAACATCCTGTTTGACCGCGACGAGGCAGGCGATTTCCTGCACGCCTACACCCATCCGTTCGATGACCGGTTCTTCTTCGAGATCGTGCAGCGCATCGGCGGCTACCGGCAGTATGGCGCGGCGAATGCCTCGGTCCGCCTGGCGGCGCAGGCGAAACGACGGCCGGGTGCCGGTTTGCGCGCATGAGGCGATGCGGCGTCCGGCCCGGACAGGAATTACAAGAGGAACGGAATGACACAGGATACGTCCGGCTTGCTCGTTCCGCGCCGCAAGGCCCTGCTGGGCGCCGCCGCCCTGGCCGCTGCGCCGCTGGCCGCGCCGCACATTGCGCGCGCGGTGGAGCCGATACGCATCGGCCTGCTGCTGGCCAAGACCGGGCAGATCGCGACGCAGACGGATTATCTCGCCAACGGTACGTTCCTGGCGATGCACGAACGCGGCAACACCATCGCCGGGCGGCCGGCCGAGCTGGTCTGGCTGGATGAGCCAACGCCACAGGCGGCGATGCAGGCCATGCAGGAACTGGTGCAGGAGGACAAGGTCTGCGCTGTGCTGGGCGGATCGCTGTCGTCGAACGCCCTGGCCGAGGAAGCCACCGCGGCGCGGTTGCAGATCCCGTTCGTCTGCAACAATGCCGCGGCGACCGATATCACCGGAAAGAACTGCAACCGCTACACGTTCCGGCTGAACACGCCGGTTGTCGTGCAGCAGCGCATGCTGGCGCCGTATGCGCTGAAAAGCGGCAAGCGCTGGTACCACATCACCGCGTCCTGTGCATTCGGGCAGGACATCCTGCGCACCTCCCGCGCCCTGCTGAAAGCCGCCGGCGGGACCGAGATCGGCGCGGACGAGGTGCCGCAGAACACGGCCGATTTCAGTTCGTTTATCCTGAAGATCCGCGAGGCGCGGCCGGATGTGGTGGTGGGCGGCCTGCCCGCGGAGGACCTGTCCACGTTCCTGAAGCAGTGGAACGCACTTGGCATGAAGGGGCGGATTCCATTCATGGAGATCGCCATCGGCGATACCGACATCTGGGCGATTGGTCCGGAAGCGGCGACCGGAACGTTCACCACGATGTGGTATTACAGGAATCCCGCCAATCCGCCCGAGGAACAGGCATTTGCCGCCGCCTATACAAAGAAATACCGCAAGCCCCCGGCGGACAGTGCGTGGATGGGCTGGATCGCCGCCCGTTCCCTATTCGAATCGATCGACGCGGCGCGTTCGACCGGGCCGATGGCGATCATCGAGGCCTTGGAAGCGTGGAAGGTGCAGGCCGGTCCGTTGACTTACGGCTATCGCCGGTTCGATCACCAGATGCTGGCGCGGAACCTGGCGGTGACGGTAAAGGCGAAGCTCGCCGATCGCTGGGATTATTTCGATGTAGATGCGACGCTGCCGGAGAATATCACCGATTTGAATAAGGTTTTTGGGACGCGGGAGGAGATTGGGTGCGAGTTGGGATAGGGTGGCTGTGCAACCCTGGCCGGACTTGTTCCGTTGCTCGCTCGTCATGGCCGGGCGATCCACCTCCCGCCGGCGACTCGTTGCGGATGGCAGCCCGGGTGGATTTGACGATCGGCTTCGGCTGACCGAACCTGGGGCGGTCCAGGGAACAGGAGCCGCCCCATGTCGCTGCGCGAAGCAGGCGCCATCACCGGCGTTGGTGAAACGAAATATCTGCGCGGAACCGACCGCACGCCGCTGTCGCTGCAGCTGGAAGCCTCGCTGGCCGCGGTTCGCGATGCCGGGCTGAAGCCGTCGGACATCGATGGCCTGATCCCATATGGCCATGGCGCGGTGGCCGAGGATTTCATTACCAACTTCGGCATCAGGGATCTGCGGCTTTCCGCCACCACGCCGATGGGCGGCGCCTCGGCGGTGGCATCGATCCAGTGCGCGCTGGCGGTGATCCAGGCGGGGATCTGCCGGCACGTGCTGCTCTCGCTCGGCCGCACCGGCTATTCCGGCGGCCGTATCGGCACGCGGGTGCAACAGATGCCGCAGTTCCGCGTCATCGGCGAGTTCGAGATGCCGCTCGGCGCCATCGCCCCGGCGCAGCTCTATGCCCCGATGGCGCGGCGGCACATGGAACTGTACGGCACGACGTCGCGCCAGTTCGCCGAGATCGCGGTGACGACGCGGCAACACGCCTCGCTGCAGAGCAACGCTACCATGCGGACGCCGATCACCATCGCGGACCACCAGGCCTCGCGCATGATTTCGGAACCGTTGCGGCTGCTGGATTGCTCATTGGAAAGCGACGGCGGCGCGGCGGTGGTGATCAGCGCGCCGGACCGCGCGCGCGACCTGGCGAAGCGGCCGATTATGGTGATGGGCGTGGCCGAGGGGCATCCGGATTCGCCGTCCGCCATCACGCAGCGTCCGGACCTGACGACGCTGGGTCTCGCCAAGGCGGCGCCGAAAGCCTTCGCCATGGCGGGCGTGACGCACGGCGAGATCGACGTGGCGGAGATCTACGACTGCTTCACCTACATCGTCCTGTGCCAGCTTGAGGATCTTGGCTTCTGCAAGAAGGGCGAGGGCGGCGGGTTCGTCGAGAACGGCGCGCTCGGCCTGAACGGACGGCTGCCGGTGAACACCCATGGCGGCCTGCTGTCTCAGGCGCACATGGCCGGCATGAACCACATCGTCGAACTGGCCCGCCAGTTGCGCGGCGAGGCCGAGGCGCAGGTGCCGGACGCGGAAATCGGCCTTGTCACCGGCTATGGCGACATGGGCGACGGCGCGCTCGCGATCATGCGGAGGGCCTGAGCGATGGACGCCTACGACAAGCTGGTGCCGTCGCCGACGCCCGATACCCAGCCGTACTGGGACGGGCTGAACGAACACAGGCTGCGCCTGCAACGTTGCGCCGATTGCGGCAAGGTGCGGCACTACCCTCGTCCGGTCTGCGACGCCTGCTGGTCGATGAACGCGGACTGGATCGACGCCTCGGGCAAGGGCACGGTGCACAGCTGGACGGTCACGCACTACGCCTTCCATCCTGGCTTCAAGGGCGACCTGCCCTATATTTTGCTGACCGTGGACCTGCCGGAAGGCGTGCGGATGAATGCCCGGGCACGCGGGCTCGCGGCGGCGGACCTGCGGGTGGGAATGCCGGTGCAGGTGGCGTTCGAGGCGGTGAAGGACGGGCTGACGCTGCCGGTGTTCGAGGCGGCCTGATCCGGACGCCGCTCAGGCCGCCTTGCGGCACACCGCTCAGGCCGCCTTGCGGCGGCGCCGGCCCGGCTTGGGGGGCGGCTCGATCGTCTGCTTGTACACATAGATGTCATCGACAAGCTCACCATTGGCGATCTGGTTGGTGAACCGCTCCCCGCCAAGTTCGGGCCCTGTCGTCACCACTTCGGAGACAGTCTGGAAAATCCGGCGGTTCGGCCCGAGGATACCGACATCGTATGTCTTGAAGGCTGGCTCCGGCGCAAACCTGTCCAGGATGACATGGGCTTTCCCATACAATTCCTGCCAGCCGATCCTGCCGATATCCGGCGTTGCGATAAACAGGCGCCACCGGCCGAATTCCGCCTCAAGGTACCAGAAGGCAGCCAGGATCGTCACGTCGTCCTGTTCCAGGGCGCGCACGAATGCCGCGCCCTGCTCGATCATCTTCCGGGTCAGCGGTGCCATCACCACCACTGTTTCAGCCATGGCAAAATGCCTCCACGTTCAGCAACCGCATGCAGAAGCTTCCGACATTCATCCGCATCGGTTCCTGACCCATATCGCACTTCGACGCTCCAGGTGGAAACCACATCCCAGTTTTTCTGGACAGACAGCGGTGCCTGTTCCAGTTCCCGCTTCAGCAATGCCAGTTCCAGCAGCTTCTTCAGATCGTGCGTAAACGCCCTCTCGGCCGTCCGTCGGTCCGGAAACTCATACCGTATCGTCGCCTGCGCAACCCGTGCCTTCAGCGCGCACTCGACCGCCAGCCCCGCCAGGTAATACGCCGCGTCGTATCGTCCCGCGGCGAACAACACCTTTGCGTCCGCCACGCGCGCAAGTGCGAGCCTCTGGAAGTCACGCCGGAGCATCTTGGATCATGCCGCACACCACACACCCCGGCTCCTAAACCCCCTTCCTTAACACCCCCTTAACGCCCCCGACCCGGCATAAACCCTTGCCCCTGCCTCCCTCATCCGCTAAACGCCCCACCGCGCCGGCACCCCTGGAGGCCGGCGTTTGTCATTCAGGAGCATATCATGGCCAACGTTGTGACCATCGAGGCCGAGGTACGCGCGCGAAGCGGTAAGGGGGCGGCGCGCGCGACCCGGCGGGCAGGCAAGGTGCCTGCTGTCATCTATGGCGGTAAGCAGGAACCCAGCCTGATCGCGCTCGACCCCCGCGTCGTGATCCGCGAACTGCACCGGGCCGGCTGGCAGTCCCGCCTGTACGAGATCCAGACCGGTGCCGAACCGATCCGCGCGCTGATCCGCGGCGTGCAGTTCCACCCGGTCTCCGACGCGCCCGAGCACGTCGATTTCCAGCGCCTCGTCGGCGGCCAGCAGATCAAGGTTGCGGTGCCGGTCCACTTCGAGAACGACGGCATCAGCCCCGGCCTGAAGCGCGGCGCCGTGCTGAACGTCGTCCGCCATGCGGTCGAGGTGTACTGCGATTCGGACCATATCCCCGAGCAGTTCACCGCCGACCTCGGCCCGCTGGACTTCAACGACAACGTCCGCTGGCATGACCTGAAGGGCACCGAGAACGTCAAGCCGGTGATCGCCCGCGACTTCGTGGTGGCCACCGTCGTGCCGCCGACGAAGATCGAGGTCGCCGCCACTGACGCCGCCGCTGGCGCGGCTCCCGCCGCCGGTGCCAAGGCGCCCGCGAAGGCCCCCGCCAAGGCGGCGGCCAAGAAGGGCTGATCATCGTGACCCTGCTCTGGATCGGCCTCGGCAATCCGGAGCCCGGGATGGCGGCCAACCGCCACAACATCGGCTTCATGGCCCTCGATGCGATTACCGCCCGCCACGGCTTCTCGCCGTGGCGGCGGCGCTTCAAGGGCGTGACCGCCGAAGGCACCATCGCCGGCCACAGGATCCTGGCGCTGAAGCCGCTGACCTACATGAACGCCTCGGGCGAGTCGGTGCAGGAGGCCGCGGCGTTCTACAAGCTGCCGATCGAGGCGATCACCGCGTTCCATGACGAGCTTGACCTTGCTCCCGGCAAGGTGCGGGTCAAGCAGGGCGGCGGCGCGGCCGGGCACAACGGCCTGCGCAGCATGGACCGGATGCTGGGGACGCAGAACTACTGGCGGGTCCGCCTGGGCATCGGCCATCCCGGCTCGAAAGAGCGGGTGCTCGGCTACGTGCTGGGCGATTTCGCCAAGGCCGACAAGCCGTGGCTGGAGACGCTGCTGGACGCGGTGGCGGATGCCGCGCCGTTCCTGGCGCAGGGCAAGCCGGCGGATTTCATGACCAGAGTCGCATTGCTGACACAGGATAACGGCTGATGGGTTTCAACTGCGGCATTGTCGGGCTGCCGAACGTCGGCAAGTCCACCCTGTTCAACGCCCTGACCGCGACCGCCGCGGCGCAGGCGGCGAACTACCCGTTCTGCACCATCGAGCCGAATGTCGGCCGCGTCGCCGTGCCCGACCCGCGCCTGGAGGTGCTGGGCGAAATCGGCAAGTCGGTGAAGATCGTCCCGACCAGCCTGGAATTCGTCGACATCGCCGGCCTGGTGCGCGGCGCGTCCAAGGGCGAGGGCCTGGGCAACCAGTTCCTGGCCAACATCCGCGAGGTGGACGCCATCATCCACGTGCTGCGCTGCTTCGAGGACAGCGACATCACCCATGTCGAAGGCTCGATCGACCCGCTGCGCGACATCGAGGTGGTGGAAACCGAGTTGATGCTGTCCGACCTGGAAAGCCTGGAACGCCGGCTGACCCAGGCGCAGAAGCGCGCCCGCGGCGGCGACAAGGAGAGCATCGCCGCGATCGCCATCATGGAGCCCCTGGTTGCCGCCCTGCAGGAAGGCAAGCCCGCCCGCACCGCCATCCCGCCGGGCGAGGAGGAAGCCGTCCGCCGCCTGCAGCTGCTGACCTCCAAGCCCGTGCTGTACGTCTGCAACGTCGAGGAAGCCTCGGCCGCCAGCGGCAACGCGTTCTCCGAGCGGGTGCGCACCTGGGCCGCGGAACAGGGCGCCCCGACGATCGTCGTCTCCGCCGCGATCGAGGCCGAGGTGTCGCAGCTGCCGCCGGAGGACCGCCGGGAATTCCTGGACGGCCTGGGCCTGACGCAGAGCGGCCTGGATAAGGTGATCCGCGCCGGCTACGACCTGCTGGAGCTGGTGACCTATTTCACCTGCGGCCCGAAGGAAACCCACGCCTGGACGATCACCAAGGGCACCCGTGCGCCGCAGGCCGCCGCCGTGATCCACAAGGACTTCGAGCGCGGCTTCATCGCCTGCGAAACCATCGCCTATGACGACTACGTCGCCTGCCGCGGCGAGCAGGGCGCCAAGGAAGCCGGCAAGATGCGGGTCGAGGGCAAGGCCTACGTGGTCAAGGACGGCGACGTGCTACTGTTCCGCTTCAACGTGTGACACCGCCTATGGTCGCGGTGCGTGTGCGCGCAACCGGCGAAGTGGATGGTTTCGTGCGGAGACGTTCTCCGGGAGGATGACGGCAGACCGCAGGCCGGTTGGAACGGGACGACGGCGCGTGTTCATCGTCATGGCGGGCGCAGGGCCCATTGGCGTTAGAATAGCGGCGCGGCGGCACGATGCTTGCCATTCCGTCATGGCCCGGCTTGTCCGGGCCACCTGTCGCGGCACAGTGCTGGAATAGGTGGCCCGGACAAGCCGGGCCATGACGATGAAGCAACAGCCAGACCTGATTTAACGCCAATGCTGTCCATCCCTGCGGGGTGGGGCGTCAGCCCCCGGCCCGCACCTGCGGCAGCGCGCTGAACCCCGCTGCCTGCTCGATCGCCGCGGAAACGGCGAACACCGTCTCCTCGTCGAACGGCTTGCCGATGACCTGCAGCCCGAGCGGCAGCCCGTTGGCGTCCAGCCCGGCCGGGATCGAGATCGCCGGCACGCCGGCCAGGTTGGCCGGCACGGTGAACACGTCGTTCAGGTACATCTTGATCGGGTCGTCCATGTTCTCGCCCTGGGCGAAAGCGGCGGACGGCGCCGTCGGGGTCAGCAGCGCGTCCACCCGGGTGAAGGCGTCGGTGAAGTCCTTCAGGATCAGCGCCCGGATCTTCTGCGCACGTAGGTAATACGCGTCGTAGTAGCCCGCCGACAGCACATAGGTGCCGATCAGGATGCGGCGGCGAACCTCGGGGCCGAAGCCCTCGGCGCGTGTGCGTTCATACAGGTCGCGCAGGTCCTTGCCGTCCTGCCGCAGGCCGAAGCGCACGCCGTCGTAGCGGGCGAGGTTGGACGACGCCTCGGCCGGCGCGACGATATAGTAGGTGCCGAGCCCGTATTTCGTGTGCGGCAGCGAGACGTCGACGATCTCGGCCCCCGCGGCGCGCAGCCAGTCCAGGCCCTGCTGCCACAGCGCCTCGATCTCCGACGGCATGCCGTCCGAGCGGTATTCCTTCGGCACGCCGATGCGCAATCCCTTCACGCCGCGGGCGCAGGCAGCCTCGAAATCCGGCACCGGCACCGGGGCCGAGGTGGAATCCTTCGGGTCATGCCCGGCCATCGACCCCAGCAGGATGGCGCCGTCGCGCACCGTGCGGGCGAATGGCCCCGGGTGGTCCAGCGACGAAGCGAACGCCACCACGCCCCAGCGCGAGCAGCGCCCGTATGTCGGCTTGACCCCGACCAGGCCGCAGAACGAGGCCGGCTGGCGGATCGAGCCGCCGGTGTCGGTTCCCGTCGCCCCCATCGCCAGCCGCGCCGCGACCGCCGCCGCGGAGCCGCCGGAGGAGCCGCCCGGCACCAGCACGGCAGCCTGGTCCTGCCTGCGCTTCCACGGGTTCTCCACCGGGCCATAGGCCGAGGTCATGTTCGACGAGCCCATGGCGAACTCGTCCAGGTTCGCCTTGCCCAGGAACACCGCGCCGTCGCGCAGCAGGTTGGCGGTGACGGTGCTTTCGTAGGGCGGCACGAACGGGCCCAGCATCTTGCTGCCTGCGGTGGTGCGCACGCCCTCGGTGCAGAACAGGTCCTTGATCGCCAGCGGGATGCCGGTCAGCGCCCGCCCTTCCCCGGCCGCAAGGGCGGCGTCGGCGGCGCGGGCCTGGTCCAGCGCCCGGGCATGGCTGACGGTGATGTAGGCGTTCAGCCGCGGGTTCAGCGCCTCGATGGCGTGCAGGTGCGCCATCGTCAGCTCCTCGGCGGAGAAGTCCTTCGCCCGCAGCCCGTCGCGGGCCGCGGCGATCGTCAGGTCGGTCAGCATCACTCGACAACCTTTGGCACGGCGTAGAAATTCCCGATCCGTTCGGGGGCGTTGGACAGGATCTTGTCCGGATATCCGCCATCGGTGACGACATCCTCGCGCATCGCCAGCGCCATGGTGGCGGCGCCGGTCAGCGGCGCGATGCCGGTGACGTCGACCTCGTTCAACTGCTCGATCCAGCCGAGAATGCCATTGAGTTCATTGCGCAGGTTCTCGACCTCGTGCTCTTCCACCCGGATGCGGGCGAGCGAGGCGATGCGGCGGACGGTCGCGTGATCGAGCGACATGCGATGGGATTTCCTTGGCTGGACGAGAGGGCGGGACCATAACGACGCGCATGGCGGTATTCAACCTGAGGGAGTTGCTGGCGTCGCTCGGCGGCGACCAGCGCGTGCTGGGCATCGACCCGGGCAGCAAGACCATCGGCCTCGCTTTGTCCGATGTGCGGCGGCGGCTGGCCTCGCCCTATGGCAGCCTGAAGCGGGGCAAGCTGAAGGCGAACGCGGCCGAGATCGCGACGATCGCGTTGCGCGAAGGCGTCTATGGCCTGGTCGTCGGCCTGCCGCTGTCGATGGACGGCACCGCCGGCCCGGCGGCGCAGGCGGCGCGCGACTGGACGCACGCCCTGTCGGACGCCATCGGCCTGCCGGCGGCGCTGTGGGACGAGCGGCTGTCGAGCGCTGCGGTGAACCGGTTTCTCATCCAGGAAGCCGATCTGACGCGGGCGAAGCGGGCCGAGGCGGTGGACCGGGCGGCAGCGGCGTGGATGCTGCAGGCGGCGCTGGACAGTTGCCGGCAGGCGGTGGACGCAGGCGATACCGCCGGGATTGACGACATCGCGCCGTCGTTGCGCGGCAAGTAGCGGCGCGGCTTCCTGCGGCGGCAAGAGATGACAACCCGGTGCTGGATCGGCGGCGGGTTGCCGGTGCCGCCCGTCATCGCTTGCTGGCGGATGCCCCACTCCAGACCGTTGCTCCCTTGATCTGATGCGAGTCCTGCCGCTTGGTGGTGCTGACCCAGACCTCGTCGCGGGGTGGCTTCGCCTCCTGCACCAGGATCTGCATCCGTTCCTGTGCCGACGGCGGCTTGTCCGGCACCGGCTTGCCCAGCGACAGCCCGATCGTCTGCTCCGCCATATCGTTGATCGCCTTCACCGCGACGGCCGATCCGCGAGTCATTTCCAGCGAGATCGCGGTCGCCTCCTCGGCGAAATGGCGCAGGTCGCGTGACAGTGCCACCGCCTCGCGATGCGCGGCGGTACCGCCCGCGGCCAGCCGATCGCTGCGCTCCGCCAGGTCGCCGGCCAGATCGGCGATCCGGTTGACCTCCTTGACGGTGCTGGCATTGGCCTTCATCCGCTCGGGCACGCTCGCCAGCGTCTGCGACAACGGCCGCAGCCGCGCGCGCACGGCGGCCGCATCCGCCAGGGTATCGATGTCCCGCGCCAGCCGGGCGATGTCCTCGGCATGCGCGCCGATGGCCTGGGCGACCTCCCGGCCCAGCAGCGCCTCCTCGCCGGCGCGCTTCGCCGCCGCGGCGACGTCGGCCGCGAAGGCCTTCACGTCGGCGACCACGGCATCGACGTCGCGCCGCGACAGCGGAGCCCGGCCGTCGGTCAGCTGCCAGGACCGCTCAGCGATCCGTTCCGCCCGCACGGCCAGCGTCGTGATTTTCAGCGCGGCGTCCTGCTGCGCCTGCATCCGGGCGGACAGGGCGGTCAGGGCGCGGGACAACCCGGTCAGGATGTCCCGCTTGGCCTCTGTCTCTGGTTTCACGCGGTGGTTCACGACGGACAGGATTCCGGACCTGACGGCCATCGGCGGCCGGCATATCCAGCCTTTATGGACGACGGCGCCTAACAAGCGGTTAACCGGCGCAATAACCGGTTATTTTTCAGCCACCGCCCGATGCCCGGTGCCGTCGTCCTTGGCGCTACAGCAGACCGCAGGCCGGATGAGACCGGGCGACGGCGCGTCCTTATTGTCATGGCCCGGCTCGTCCGCATCGGCGCTGGCTTAGAGAAACAGGGCCCGGTCCGTTGCCCCTCCGTCATGGCCGGGCGCGTCCCGGCCATGACGGAGGGGCAACGGACCGGGCACCAAATCCTTCTCCAACCGTCGCCCTATCCTGATACGCATGGGGACGCGCCCGGCCATGACGATAGGGAGACGACCATGCCCGGTTCCCCCTGAAGTCAGCGCCTATGGGGCCGCGTCACCCCACGCGAAAATTCCCGAACTGCCAGGGGCACGACGCATCGACGGCTTCCGGGAACAGCAGCCCGCGGTCCAGCAGCGGGGTCCAGTCGCTGTAGGCGCCCGCCATGTCGCCCAGATAAGGCTCGGCCACCGCCAGCACCCGCTCATGATCCAGGTGGTCGGCCTCCACGGCGCCGGCGCGCGGGTTCTCGATCGCCCAGACCAGGCCGCCCAGCACCGCCGCCGTCACCTGCAGGCTGGTGGCGTTGTTGTGCGGCGCCAGGGCGCGGGCCTGCTCGATCGACAGCCGCGAGCCGTACCAGTAGGCGCCCTTGGCGTGCCCCATCAGCAGCACGCCCAGCTCGTCGATGCCGGAGACGATCTCGTCCATCATCAGCCGCTGCGTCGGCTGCTGCCGCCAGTTGCATCCGGCCAGTTCATGCACCGACAACACCGCGTCGTCGCAGGGGTGATAGGCGTAGTGTACCGTCGGGCGGTACTGCACCGTGCCAGCCTCGACCACGGAATAGTAGTCGGCGATCGAGATCGACTCGTTGTGGGTGACCAGGAAGCCGTGCAGCGGGCCGGCCAGCGGCGTCCAGGTGCGCACCCGCGTCCCGGCGCCCGGGCGCAGCAGGTAGATCGCCGCGTCGCAGCCGAACTCGTGGCGGCGCGCGTCCGGCGGCATGACCTTCTCGTGCGTGCCCCAGCCCAGTTCGCTCGGCTGGCAGCCCTCGCCGACGAAGCCGTCGATCGACCAGGTGTTGACGAACTCGCCCGGCTGCTTGGGCATCGATGCGAGCTGGGTGTCGCGCTCGGCGATGTGGATCACCTTGACGCCCAGGCCGCGCGACAGCGCCGCCCAGCCCGCCCGTGTCGCCGGGACATCCGTCTCGACACCCGTATCGCGCGCGATGTGCAGCAGCGCCCGCTTGACGAAATGCGACACCAGGCCGGGATTGGCGCCGTGCGTCAGCACCGCCGTCGGGCCGGGCTCGCCGGCCAGGGCCAGCGCGCTCTCGCGCAGCGCGTAGTTGGAGCGCTGCGACGGCGTCAGCGACGGATCGGTGTAGCCGCCGGCCCAGGGCTCGATGCAGGTGTCCAGGTACAGCGCGCCGCGCTCGCGGGCGAAGGCGATCAGCGCGACCGAGGAGACGTCCACGCTCAGATTGAGCAGGAAGTCTCCGGCGCCGAGCAGCGGGGTCAGCACGTCGCGGTAATTGTCGCGCGTCAGGGGCAGCACGGTGAACGGGATGCCGTATTCCGCGGCAATGTCCTGCCCGCGCGGGTCGCCGGACACGATGGTGATGTTCTCCCGCGGCATGTCGATATGGCGGAGGATCAGCGGCATGACTCCCTGGCCAATGCTGCCGAAGCCGAGCATGACGAGGCGGCCGCCGAAAGCGACGTGTTTCATTGATCGAATACCCTTACAAATACGAGCATGCGGCGTTACCGGCTAACCGGTAACGTGCCTACTACGGGGTCATTGGTCCTTACGGGTGTGAATATACCGGGTCAGGCGGCAATGCGCAGCGACTCGGTGCCGCAGGCCGGGCCGTCCAGCATCGGCCGATCGGCCACCTCGACGATGCGCGCGCGGTCGAAGCCGTTGAAGGCGGTGCGCAGGCAGGCGCCATAGGCCCCAAGCTGGCCGATTTCGATCCAGTCGCCCTCCGCGACGTCGGCCGGCAGCACAAACGGCCCGCGCATCACATCCGCACTGTCGCAGGTCGGCCCGTACAGCGAGAACTCTGTCAGCGCGCCGATCGGCTTGGCATCCGGGCGGATCATACGCACCGGATAGCGGAAGCCGAGCGCCCCCGCGTCCGACAGGCTGCCATACACGCCGTCATTGACATACAGCATCGCGCCACGGCGGGCCTGGACCTGCACGACGACCGAGGCGCCGGAGGCCACCAGTACGCGTCCCGGCTCGGCCCACAGCCGCGCCGCGGGCACGCCGAGGCGGTCGAACCCCTCCTCGATCTCGGCGAAGAAGGCCCCCAAAGCCGGCGGCTCCTGGTCAGGGTAGGAAACGGGAAAGCCGCCGCCGACGTCGACGACGTCGATCGCCACGCCGGCGGTGCGGATCACCTGCCCGGCGAGGCCGAGCGCCGCGCGCCAGGCCAGCGGATCGAGGCACTGCGAACCGACATGGAAGCTGACCCCGAGCGTCGCCGCGCAGCCGCGGGCGGCCCGCAGCAGGGCGGCCGCGTCTTCGGGCTCGGCGCCGAACTTGCCGGACAGGTCAAGCCGCGCCCCGCCCTTCGGCAGCGCGATGCGGACGATCAGGCCCAGACGCCCGGGCAGGCCGGTGGCGGCGGCCTCGGCGCGGATCTTCGCCAGTTCCTCGGCGCTGTCGAGCACGAAGTCGCGCACGCCGTGGCGTTCCCAGGCCTCGCGGATGGCGCCGCGGGCCTTGACCGGGTGCATGAAGTGGATCGCCGCGTCCGGGAACATGTCGCGGACGAGGCGAACCTCCTGCAGCGAGGCGCAGTCGAAATGCCGCACGCCGCCCGCATGCAGCGCGCGCAGCACCGCCGGATCGGGGTTGCACTTCACGGCGTACAGCGCGTCGCCGGGGAAAGCCTCGACGAAGGTGCGGGCGTTGGCGGCAATGACGGCCGGGCGCAGGCAGTGCACCGGTTCCTCGGGCCGCTCGGCGGCGATGAACTGGTCCACGGTGGGGCGGCGGACGACCGCGGCCGCGGCCTGGCGGCGAAGCGGCGAGACGGCGGCACGGGGGCGGAACGAAGCGGTACGGGCAACAACAGACATCGCGGGAATCCTCGCGAACATTCGGACGCGCAGTGACGCGGCCGTGACGAAACGACGGGGAAAACCGGAACCGGCGCGCGGCGGCGCTGCGGGTTCGGGTCAGACGATGCTGGTGGTACTTCGCATCGCGCGGGTGCGGACGGACATAGGCGTGTTCCTAAACGACCCCGGCCCACGGTTGGCCGAGTCCATCGAAAAGGACGCGTTTACGTCGTTGCTGTGCTCATCACCGGGATTGTCCGGCCAAGGCTCGCGGCACGTGCGGATGCGTCACCGCCCCCGAAAACGAGGGCGAGGTCCCCATATAGGGGCCAGGGTCCGGCAGATGCTATGCATTTTTGCTGATTGGGCCAGTCGTCTGCCGCATAGGTCAGGCGCCGAGCAGCGCCAGGTATTCCCAGGCCACGGTGGCGGCGGCAAGAGCGGTGATTTCCGCCACGTCGTAGGCCGGCGCGACCTCCACCACGTCCATGCCGGCGAAGCGGACCTGCCGCAGGCGGCGCAGGATCGCCTGCACCTGCCAGGACGCCAGGCCGCCGATTTCCGGCGTGCCGGTGCCCGGCGCGAAGGCCGGATCGAGCGCGTCGACGTCGAAGCTCAGATAGGCCGGGACATCGCCGACGACCTCCTGGATCCGCGCCGCGACGGCGGCCGGGGTGGCAGCGTGGACGTCCTGGGCCGACAGCACCGTCGCCCCGCGCGACAGGGTCCAGTCCATCACCGTCTTCTGCACAGGCGATCGTATGCCGATCTGGATCATGCGACGGGGATCGACCAAGCCCTCGTTCAGGGCGTGGTAGAACGGCGAGCCGTGCGCGTAGGCCTGGCCGAAATTGTCCGGCCAGGTGTCGAGGTGGGCGTCGAAATGCACCAGCGCGACCGGATAGCCGAGGCGCTGCGCCAGGGCGCGCAGCAGCGGCAGGGTAAGGCTGTGCTCGCCGCCCAGGGCGATCAGGTGGCCGATGCGCCCGGCCTGCGACTGGATCGCCGCCAGGCTGGCCGGGATGTCGCCCAGCGCCAGGTCGAAGTCGCCGATGTCGGCGATGGACATGCTTGCCGGCTCGACCCAGTGCTCGGGGTGTTCGCCGTCGGTCAGCATGCGGCTGGCGCGGCGGATCGCGGCGGGACCCTCGCGGGTGCCGGCGCGGTTGGTGGTGCCGATGTCCATCGGGATGCCGGCGACGACGTAGTCCGCATCGGGATCGCGGCGGGTGATGCCGAGGAAGCCCGGCGGAACCGCATACGTTGGCACACCGCCCATGTCCGACTCCGGTTGCAGCGGCCGGGGTTATAGGCGGCGCGCATGCCCTGCGCCAGAACCCGGGATTGCCGGTGGTGATCACCTTCAGCCGGGACAGCAGCGAAATGCTTGACCAGCCCGCCCGCGCCCGTGGATGGTTGCCGCCGGACAACGTCGCCGGCGGAACGGCCGGCAGGCGGTCCGGCCGGGCATGGCCGGCGCCGGCAACGTCGGGGAGGCAAGGCCAGTGAACCAAGGCGCTGATGCCGCCGCGTGGGGCGCGACGGCGCGGACACGGCCGGAGGAGCCAAGAGAGTGATGCTGATCTGCCAGCTGACCGACCTGCACGTTCGTCCGCGGGGGGTCCCCTGCAACCGCGTGTCGGAAACCAAGCGGACACGGCCGGAGGAGCCAAGAGAGTGATGCTGATCTGCCAGCTGACCGACCTGCACGTTCGTCCGCGGGGGGTCCCCTGCAACCGCGTGTCGGAAACCAACATGCTGACCGAGCGCGCCTGCCGTGTCGTCGCGCGCTTCACGCCGCGGCCGGACGTGGTGGTGATCACCGGCGACCTGACGGACTGCGGGCTTCCCGCCGAGTACGAGAACGTGGCGGCGATCCTGCGCCGCACCCTGTCGCTGCCAATCTACGTAATCCCGGGCAACCACGATCGCCGGGAGAACCTGCGGACGGGGCTGGCTCACCTGCCGCATGTCACGGACGATCCGGACTTCGTGCAGTATGTGGTGGACGACTATCCGGTTCGTCTGGTGATGCTGGACACCCTGGTGCCCGGCGCCAACCACGGCGCGCTGTCGGAGGGGCAGCTGGCCTGGCTCGACCAGACGCTGGCGGCCGCGCCGTCGAAGCCGACGCTGGTGGCGATGCACCATCCGCCGTTCATGACCGGGCTTGTCCACCTGGACGACATCGCGCTGCGGCAGGCCGAGCGGTTCCGGGCCGTGATCGCGCGGCACAGGCAGGTGGCGCGGATCATCGCCGGCCACCACCACCGGCCGATCATCGGACAGTGCGCCCATGCGGTCGTATCGATTTCCCCGTCGGTGGCACATCAGGTCGAGCTGTCGTTCGATCCGGCCGCCAGCGGCGCGTTCAACTTCGAGCCACCGGCGTTTCAGTTGCATGCCTGGGACGAGGCCTCCGGCTTCGTTTCTCACACTATCTACACGTCGGCCTATGACGGGCCGTTTCCTTTCCTGAGCGATCCGGATCACCCCGCCACGGACTAATTGCTTTTTAGTACTGACCCGCGATTACACGCGCTGTTGTTTACCGTTTGTTAAGATTTGGCCCGTATAAAACACGACCACTTTCGAGTCATGCACCGTGCAGACGATCTGGATGACCTATCTGGTCGCGGCCAGCGCGGCCTCGATCATCTTTGCCGCCGCCACCTGGCGCGGCCGGCAGCCCGCTTCGGCGCCGTCATCTGCGCCGCGGACGACTTACCCGGTCGCCGGTTCGCGCCATTCCGTAGCCGATCCGGCCGCATCCGCCGCCGCACGTGACGATGTCGCCGGCGCGGTTGCCGTCGCGCTGGCGCGCCTGGCCCCGATCATCACCAGCCAGTTCGTCAAGATCGACGTCGCGGTGCGTCCCGGCCTGCGGACGCAGATGCGCGGCCATGTGCTCGCCGACACGCTGGAGGATCTGTTGGCCGTCGTCCTGCGCGCCGCCCCGGCCAGCCGTCTGCTGGTGACCGCTGTGGCGCAGGGTGATCATATCGACATCGGCGTGACCGACGACATGCCCGCAGCCGATGCGGCACTGCGCCAGGGCCAGGTCAGGACTCTGGCCGAACGGGCGGCAGCCCGCGGCGACGCGCTGATGGTTGACGTGAGTCCGGGGGAGGGCACGACCATGACGCTGCGGCTGGCTGCCGGCGCCGCCAGCGCGTAGCCTGCAGCCGCCGCGGCGTCATGGCGTAATCCGCAGCGCACCGGACGGCACCTGATATCGCGTGCCGGAGATCCGGATTCCACCCGAGCCGGTTCCGGCGGTTATCCGGATCGGCCCGTGGCAATAGACGCGGGACGTCCTTTCCTCGATCCGGGCTATTGCGCGAAATGCGGGCGCTGACTGCACGCGCGGCGAACGTTACCCGGCGTTGCGGATTCGCAGGATACGCACCTCGGCTGCTGCCTCCACGCGATCGTCCAAGTGCCGCTCTGCGGTGACGACGGTCGTGCCCCGCTCCCATCCAAGGGCAAGGCAGGCGCGGTCTCCCAGCGACAGCCCGAAGGCCTTTGTCAGTGGCCGAAGCGCCCCGGCACGGAGCGCGAGCCCCTCTGAATGAGGGACGATTTCCACACCGAGGCATTGGATCGCCTGCATTGCGGCGTCGGGTGGGACGCCTCGCTCGCAGAGCTTCGAGATGACCTCCGTCAGGTTGACCGAGCCGATGAGCGCCGCCGGAAGGACGGCTGAAACCGTCTCGTGGCCGGGTTCGCGGTTCAGCAGTGCGAGAACCGCCGAGGCATCGAGGACCGGCTCATTCACCCTCGGCCTCGCGCTGCCTGTCGTCGGTGAGTTCGTCCACCAGGCTGACGCCCTCCGGCACGTAGCGGCGGACGATGGCCTGCGCGCGGGCAACGGCCGCCTGGATGGGCTCAAGATGGATCTGCCCGTCCTCGACGTGGACGATAAAGTTCCCGCCGTTCTGCATGCCAAGCTCGGACCTGACGGCGGCCGGGATGACGAGCCGGCCGTTGGAGGCCATGACAACATGCTGAGGCATGACATACTCTCTCTAAGTGGCACATGTTTGCATTATGCCACAAACGCCAGGTCGTCAATCATTGCCCCGGGTTTCATAGGGTCATCCGAACAGGCCTGATCAGGGCACCATGGAACGCGGACTGAGGCGTATCGCTGGAGCATGCACTTTTGGCTGACGACACGACAGCGAACCGCAGATTGGTTGGGACGTGATGCGTTGCCCTCTCGTCATGGCGGGCCTGCGCCTACCATGACGGTGTAGACACGACCGTGCCGCCCATCCCGCTATTTCAGCGCCTATGCGGCCTGCGCCGGCCATGACGTGGAGGGCACGCCGTCGGCCCGTCTCAACCTAGCTGCGGTTTGGTGTAGCCGGCGGCGGCGTGGCCGGCCTCCTCCGGCGTCGCCTCCAGGCGGCGGTCGTGGCCGAGCGCCACCAGGATGATGCCGGCCACCAGGGTGCCCATGGCGATCGACAGCAGCCCGATGTTGAAGCTGCCGGTCGCATCCTTGATGGCACCCATCATGTAGGGGCCGAGGAAGCCGCCCAGGTTGCCGACCGCGTTGATCAGCGCGATGCCGCCTGCGGCGGCGGTGCCGGACAGCATGGCCGTCGGCAGCGTCCAGAATGTCGGCGCGATCGCCGCCTGGCCCATCTGCGACAGGATGATGGCGATCATCAGCAGCACCGGGCTGTGCAGAAAGATGCACACTGCCAGGCCGGCGAAGTTCAGGAAGCAGGCGGCGGCGGTATGCAGGCTGCGTTCCCCGGTGCGGTCGGAGTGCAGGCCCCACAGCACCATGGCCACCGCGGCGAAGGCATAGGGCAAGGCGCTGAGCAGGCCGTTCACTCCGACGCCGACACCAAAGCGGTGGACGATCTGCGGCAGGAACAGCACCAGCCCGTAGCCCGCCACGTTCTGGCCGAAATACACCAGCGTCAGCAGCCAGACCCGCGGGTTGCGCATGGTCTCGCCCAGCGAGTAGTCGCGGATGGACTCGCGCTGCGCGCGCTCGGCCGCCAGCCGCTTGATCAGCCAGGTCCGCTGCTCCGGCGCCAGCCACTTCGCCTGTTCCGGCCCGTCGGTCAGGTACACCATCACGACGACGCCCAGGATCGCCGCGGGCACGGCCTCCAGGATGAACAGCCACTGCCAGTCCGCCAGCCCGCCCCACGCGCCGAGCCGCAGGATCTGGCTGGAAACCAGGGAGCCGGTGACGATCGAGATCGGGATCGCGGTCATGAACAGGCCGATGATGCGGGAGCGGTAGTAGGACGGAAACCACCAGGTCAGGTACAGGATGATGCC
Source organism: Rhodopila globiformis (assembly GCF_002937115.1). Classification (GTDB taxonomy): domain Bacteria; phylum Pseudomonadota; class Alphaproteobacteria; order Acetobacterales; family Acetobacteraceae; genus Rhodopila; species Rhodopila globiformis. The sequence goes on from NZ_NHRY01000243.1 coordinate 23,469, forward strand.
CGGGTAGAAGCCGGCCTCGGCCAGGCCGAGCAGGAAGCGGATGCCCAGGAACGACCAGGTGCCGCGCACCAGCGCCGTCAGGCCGGAGATCACGCCCCAGGTGATCAGGATGCGGGCGATCCAGCGCCGCGCGCCGACTTTCGACAGGATCAGGTTGGAGGGGATTTCCGCCAGGAAGTAGCCGAAGAAGAAGATGCCGCTGCCGATGCCGTAGATCTCGGCGGAGAAGCCCAGGTCCTTGTTCATGCTCAGCGACGCGAAGCCGACGTTCACCCGGTCGAGATAGGCGACGAAATAACTGACCATCAGCAGCGGGATCAGCCGGCGGGTGACATGCCGAATGGTCTCCCGCTCGATCGGCGCGACGACGGGCGAGCCTGGGGTGGTGGCGACGCTGGATCCCATTTGGACGGTGCTCCCGGGGGCGTTGTTGTCTGTGGGTCGCCGGTTGGCGGGACAACAACGCGGGAGTGGCGAGCCGGTTCGCCCGCAGCCGAGCCGCAACACGGGCCGACGAGTATTGTGTCCGGCATTCTGTCTTTCCCCGCCGAATTGTCCTGCAATCCTTGCCAACCGGAGGCAGGATCGCCACACGCGGGCGATGCGCATTGGCAATGATAGACTCAAGCCGCTACAGAGTTGGAAACGTGCCGCCGCGCTCAGCCGTGCATGGCCCGGCTCGAGTTCATTGCCCAAGACGTTGTTGATCAGATCGACCGGCAGCGGGCCAAGGTCAATGGCGGGATAGAAGTCTGCTGGCGGCACGCATGCTGATCCTTGGTGGGCTACGCGCCAGTTGCCGGCGCTTCCTTAAAATAGCGAAACGTCGCGACGCTGACCAGCCGACGACCGTCAGGTCCAGCAGGATCTCCATCGGATCAAAATCACGGTCGCCCTGCAACAGTCAATGATGTCGTTCAATGCAGAGGATGCCGATGGGCAGATCGGTCGTCCTGCGGACGGTGATGCCGCGCGCTTGCAAATCGCGATGAACGCGCCTTGCCGCGGCAGCGATGTGCCCGCTCATCATGCCTCGGCGGTATGCTGGCGGAGGCTACGCTCAATGCGCTGAGCGTGCACCTCATCCCGCGCGCTTTCAGAACCTCCGTCATGACCAGGCCGCCAGCAATCAGCGGTTTGCAGGCGGACCGTTCGAGCGGTCGTGCCACCGCCGGGGCCGGCGGGCTGCTCAAACGCGGCGATCCAGGCCGAACTGTCCACCACAATCACGAGCGACCTTCCCGGCTGGCTTCCAGGTCGCCGTCCCAGCCCAGGCCGATCATGTCCTCGACCACAGCCTTCCTGGTCGAGGCACCAGTGACGCGAAGGGCCTCGGTCGGCAGGGCATCATCGATATCGATGGTGATGCGCATGGTGGGATTGGTGTGTATCCAGGAAGAAATTCATACACATCAAAACCATTCATTGCGTGTTCCTGTCCCGCGCCCTGCTCTCCCGCGCCATCCGAGCCAGGTCCGCCCGGATTTCCGCCGCGTCCTTCACCGGCGCGGACCACGGGATGCGGATGATCCGTTCCTCCAGGGCAAGGTCGAAGCCGTCCACGTCCACGGCGACCATCTGCCAGTCCCCGGGCGAGCCGGCGATCGCGGCCAGTGCCGGCGCATGGTCGCGGTTGCAGTGTTCCAGCACCTCCCGCTCCGCCGCCAGCACCGCTGCCATGGCTTCGGGATCGGGCGTCACGTCGCTGCCTCTCAGCCGGTAGGCGCGTCCGAACCCGCCGACCAGCCGCACCGCCGCCGGCTTCAGCCGCCAGAAGCTGAAGTCGCCGAAGCCGGCATACAGCGAGGCGTACGGATGAATAGTCAGATACCGCGCCTTCAGTGCCCGGTCGTTCACCGCCTCGGCCACGCCGATCACCGTGGCCCGCGGCGCGGTCTGCGGATTGACCGTCTCCGCCGTCCCGGCGACCAGGATCGAGCAGCGGGCATCGGCCTCCAGATGCCGGGTATGCTCCGACAACCGGGAGATCAGGATCGCCAGCGACCCGTCCGGCATGCAGGCCGGGGTCACCAGGGACGCGAACGGATGCCCCTTGTCGCTTGTCGCCAGGGTCCCGACCCGGGCGGCGCGTAGCAACTGGCGTGCAACCCACGGCGGGTCATAATCGTCATCAGCCATGATTCGTTCACTCCATGTGCGGCAGGCCGCCACAATCATCGGCGATAACAAACCGCCATGCCAGAGCAATATAAGTCCGGCCGGATCGCATCCTGATGCGATCAGGCCAATGAAATTGCTCGCGAAATGTGCGCCGGAGCGTTTCTCTCATAGCGGAAACACTCTAGACTGTTAACGCCGCCTGGGGCATGTCCCCAGGCTACGTCCTGGGAGACGCAAGGAACATACGATGAAGCAGACCATCGCCCTGGTTGACGACGACCGCAACATCCTCACCAGCGTGTCCATGACGCTGGAGCAGGAGGGTTTCACCGTCCGCACCTACACCGATGGCGAAAGCGCGCTCCAGGGCCTGAGTTCCCGGCCGGTGGACCTTGCGGTGCTCGACATCAAAATGCCGCGCATGGACGGGATGGAGCTGCTGCAGCGCCTGCGCCAGCGCAGCAGCATCCCGGTGATCTTCCTCACCTCCAAGGACGAGGAGGTGGATGAACTCATGGGCCTGCGCCTCGGCGCCGACGACTACATCACCAAGCCGTTCAGCCAGCGCCTGCTGCTGGAGCGTATCCGCGCCCTGCTGCGCCGGAACGAGACAAGCAAGGCGGAAGGCTCGGGCGCCACGCCGGGCGGGGTGATGGTGCGCGGCGACCTGGTGCTGGACGAGACCAAGCACCAGTGCACCTGGAAAGGCCACGACATCCAGCTGACCGTCACCGAGTTCCTGCTGGTCAAGGCGCTGGCCGCCCGGCCCGGCATGGTGAAAAGCCGCGACCAGCTGATCGACGCGGCCTATGGCGAGAACATCTACGTGGACGACCGCACCATCGACAGCCACGTCAAGCGCATCCGCAAGAAATTCCGCACCGGCAACGAGGAATTCACCCAGATCGAGACGCTCTACGGCATCGGCTACCGCTACAAGGAGCAGTGAGTGCCCGAAGGCACCATCCTGGCTGCCCAGCCCCGCGCCGCGGTGCCCCGTCCACGCTTCCGCCAGCGCTGGGTGTCGCCCTTGCTGCGCCGCATCCTGCTGGTCAACGCCCTGCCGCTGGCGTTGCTGGTGGTGTCGCTGCTCTACCTCGACCAGTACCAGAACGGCCTGCTGGAAGCGCAGGTCACTGCGCTCCGCGAACAGGCGCGGGTGTTCGCCGGCGCCCTGGGCGAAAGCGCGGTCAACACCAGCGACCCGAAGGATCCCAAGCTGGTCGCAGAAGTCGCCGGCTCGCTGCTCCGCCGCCTGACCGAGCCGACGCCGGACGCGCACGCCAAGCTGTATGCGCCCGACGGCACGGTGCTGGCCGATTCGCGCATGCGCGAGGGGCCCGGGGGGCCGATCACCACGGACATGCTGCCGCCGCCGGTGGACCGCGGGCCGGTGCTGCGGATGATCGGGTCGATCTACGACAAGGTGCTGTCCTGGCTGCCGCACCGCGCGCCATCGACCACCGTTGACCTGACCCCTTCGGCCGGCGGCCCCGACTGGCAGCCGGACGTCAAGGAAGAGCTGCGCCTGAGCAGTTCGGGCAACAGCAACGAGACCGCGCCCTATATCCGCCGCACCCGCGACGACCGCCTGCTGGTCACCGTCGCCGTGCCGGTGGAGCGCGACAAGCACACGGTCGGCATCATCTCCCTGACCCGCGAGGCACGGGAGGTGGACGAAAGCCTGTTCACCGTGCGGATGTCGATCCTGGCGCTGTTCGGCATGGCGCTGGCGCTGACCGTGCTGCTGTCCTGGTACCTGTCGCTGACCATCGCCCGCCCGATCCTGCGGCTTGCCCAGGCCGCGGCCGACATGCGCGAGGGCGGCGGCCGATCCGGCAACTTGGCGCCGGCGCTGCTGAAGCGGCGGGACGAGGTGGGCGCCCTGGCCTCGGCGCTGGCCAACTCCGCCGCCGCACTGTGGGAGCGGATGGACGCCACTGAGCGCTTCGCCGCTGATGTGGCGCACGAACTGAAGAACCCGCTGTCGTCGATCCGCAGCGCTATCGAAACGTTGCGGCGGATCGAGGACATCGACCGGCAGCGCCAGTTGCTGACGATCATCGCCCAGGACGTTACGCGTATGGATCGGCTTATCAGCGACGTCAGCGACGCCTCGCGCCTGGATGCCGAACTGTCGCGGGTGACCATCGAGCCGATCGACGTTGTGGCGATCCTGCGTACCCTGCAGCAACTGGACGAGGCGACGCGCGATGCCGAGCAGGATCCGCGGCTGGAGGTCATTGCCCCGCCCAACGGCCTGTCTGTGTGGGCGGTGGAGGATCGCCTGGTGCAGGTTCTGCGCAACCTGATCGGCAACGCCCAGTCGTTCAGCCCGCCGCGCGGCCGGATCATCGCCCGTGTGCGCGACGCCGGCGGCATGGCGGAATTGTGCATCGAGGACGAAGGTCCCGGCATCCCGGACGCCAACCTGGAGCATATTTTCGATCGGTTCTATTCCGAGCGGCCGACCGGAGAGAAATTCGGCCAGCATTCCGGCCTGGGTCTTTCGATCAGCCGGCAGATCGTCGAAGCGCTGCACGGGCAGATTTCCGCCGAGAACCGCCGCGACGGCGCCGGGCGGGTGGTGGGCGCGCGCTTCATCGTCCGGCTGCCGATGGTCTGAAGCAGACCGCGGACAGGGTGGGACAGGCGGCGTCTCAACCCGGGGCCCGAGCCGAAATAACTGATCCACCGGAGCCGGCGCACCGGCTGCTCCACGTCATGATGAAGGCCCGCCATGACTGTTGAGGCGTCCGTGTGCCGACCGGATCGCGCGGCGAGCCCGGGCCGATGAAATTTCGTATGAAATATCAGTAGGAATGTTTCCCGCAAAATGGAAACACTCTGGCGTCCGGAACCGGAACTCCGCTACTGTCGGGGCATTTCCGGTTCAGGATGCCTGCTCTTTGTTTTCGGCGACCTGCCTGTCCCCTGCATCGGCCGCAGAACGCGGCGAATTAGTCGGGACAGGACATCAGGCCGCCGCGTCGCCTGACGGCGACGGTATGTCGGTTGTTGCGCACGCCGCATTGGCCCATGGCCGGTATGGTGCAGGCAGTTTCCGCCTTGATGGGCATATTCCGAAGCACGATTATCGGTGCCTTGACCACCAAAGTGTGACGCGTTCTCCCGTCTATGGGACTTGCGCCCTGCGGCTAGTTCGGTTCGGGAACGATACATACAAGCGATGGTGAGGGTGATCCAGGCAACTTATCGTGCGCTATGAACAAACGAGGCGAAAACATGGTTAACCTGTCGCCCTGCAACCCTGGGAGGCACCCAATGCCGTTTGATGGAATTGGCTATCTCACCTCACCTGCGAAGCCTTCACTTTGGACGCGTCTATCGAATTTCGTGCTCGGCGCACCGCCGGTGGCGAAGTCGATTCCGCTGCACGCCTTTCAGCCGCTGCCTGCCGGTCAGCCGGATGCAGTGACGCTTCAGGTCCTGACAATCGGCCGCGCGCTGATCGAGGACCGCAAGGACTGGGTGCAGCGTCGTTACGAAACCCGCGATGGCCGGCGTTGCGCTGTCGGCGCCCTGCGGGGGGCAGCTCGCCTGCTGAACCTGCATGGGCCGCAAACCGGCGCCAATACCATTCTGCTCTCGGTGGCCATGAGCCGCGGCTTCAATGACATCGAAAGCATGAACGACAACTCCAGCCATCGGCAGGTTCTTTCTGCCTTTGACGAGGCGATTGCCCGGGCCCGTCAATATTCGGGCTGATAGCGTTGAAGAGAGGCTCAGGGGCCTTCGACTCGATACTCGGCGCATGGCGTGGTCTGGATCTTCCAGACCACGACAACCACGCCCCCAGACGTGGCAATCCGCTATCGCAAGGCTGAGTTTGTATCCGCCACCGGACGCCAGGCACGGCCGCTTCGCTCAAGTAACATATCCGCCTCGGCCGGCCCATCACTGCCGGCGGCATAGCTCGGGAAGTCTTCGGGCTTTCGGGCCTCCCAGTCCTCCAGCACCGCGCTGACGACGCGCCAGGTTTCCTCGACCATGTCGGCGCGGTTGAACAGGGTCTGGTCGCCCATCATGACATCGTAGATCAGCGTCTCGTAGCCGACGTTCGGCTCCTTGGGGAACCAGTCGGCGTACTTGAATGCCATCCGCACCGCGGCGAGGTCCACCACCGGACCGGGACGCTTGACCTCGAACTGCAGGGCGATGCCTTCGTCCGGCTGGATCTGCAGCAACAGCCAGTTGGGCGGCAGGGCGGCGACGTTGGTCGCCTCGAACGGCGCCTGCGGCGCCGGCTTGAAGCGGATGGCGATTTCGGTGACGCGGCGGGACATGCGCTTGCCGGTGCGCAGGTAGAACGGCACGCCTGCCCAGCGCCAGTTGTCGATCGCCACCTGCATGGCGACATAGGTTTCGGTACCTGAATCCGGCGCGACATCCTTTTCCTGGCGATAACCGGGCGCGCCGTTCGGAGCGGGCCCGTATTGGCCGCGCACCGCGCATTCCGGCGCCACGGTCCGCATCGCCGCGAACACGTCGGACTTGCGGCTGCGCACCGCGCGCGCGTTGAAGCCGGCGGGCGGCTCCATCGCCACCATCGCCAGAAGCTGGAACACGTGGTTCGGCACCATGTCGCGCAGCGCGCCGGTCTTTTCGTAGAAGCGGCCGCGGCTTTCCACGCCGACGGTCTCGGCCACGGTGATCTGCACGTGGTCGATGCGGTCGCGGTTCCATATCGGCTCGAACATGCCGTTGGCGAAGCGCAGCGCCATGATGTTCTGCACCGTTTCCTTTCCCAGGAAATGGTCGATGCGGTAAATCTGGTGCTCCTCGGCGTTGCGCAGGATGGTGGCGTTCAGCTCGCGTGCCGAGGCGCGGTCGTGGCCGAACGGCTTCTCGATGACGAGATGGCGCCAACGTTCCGGCTTCGTGCCGTCCGGGTCCCAGTGTTCCTCCAGCAGGCCGGCCTTGCCCAGGTGCGCCGTCACCGGGCCGAAGAAGCGGTCCGCGACGGCGAGGTAGAACAGGCAGTTGCCGCCGGTGGGCGACGGCCGCTCGATGTGCTGGGCCAGTCTTTCATACAGGCCGTCGTCGTTCAGGTCGCCCCGGATGTAGGTGATGGCGCCGGTCAGGTGCTGCCACGTTGCCGCATCGATCTTGTCGATCCGGCTTTCGCTCGCGGCGTTACCGACGAAACTCTCCAGCATGGCGTGCAGGCTGTCGCGCCAGCGATCGGCATCCAGGTCGGCCATGTCGACGCCAATGAGTTCGAAATGCTCGGGCAGCAGGCCGGTGTGGGCCAGATTGTACAGGGCCGGAACGAGCAGCCGTTTCGTCAGGTCGCCGCCGGCGCCGAAAATGACCATGGCGCACGGACCGGGTGGCTTGGCCGCGCGGCGAGGCGGGGCTTGCATAATTTGGCCTGGGGTATGGATCATGTCGGACATGTCGGGACAATGCCGCGCCGCGCGTCAAGTTGGACTCACGTTGCCGCGACCGCGGGAGGTTTGTACCACGCCGGCCGCCGTTTTTCGCGGAAGGCGGCGGTGCCCTCATGCCCGTCCGGCGAGTGGCGCTGCGTCCAGCCCTCGTGCGCCAGCATCGCAACGGCGCGTTCGTCCAGCAGCAGATCGTTGGCGCCGAGGAAACTGCGCTTGGTCGTTTCGATAGCGGTGGGGCTGCCCAGGAAGATCGCATCCAGCACCGCCTGCAGCTTCGCCTCCATCATGTCCGCCGTAACGACTTCGTGGACCAGGCCGATGCGCTCGGCCTCACGCGCATCGAACCGTTCGCCGGTCAGGGCGTAGCGGCGGGTGTGCCGCAGGCCGATGGCGTTGACCATATGGGTGGAGATCGGCGTCGGTGCTACACCGACACGAATTTCCGTAATGCCGAATTGCGAATCCGGCGTGGCGAAGGCGACGTCGACGCAGCAGACGAGGCCGATCCCGCCGCCGAAGCAGGCGCCGTGCACCAGGGCGATGGTCGGCTTCGGGAATTCGTTCAGCAGCTGCATGGCGCGCGTGGTGGCGATCGAGGCGGCGTAGTTCTCGGCGGGCGGATAGCCGGCGACCTCGCCGAGCCAGCGGATGTCGGCGCCCGCCTGGAAATGCTTGCCGGCGCCCCGGATGACCACGCAGCGGACGGCGGGGTCTGCGGCCAGGCGGGTCAGTCCCTGGATCAGGGCGTCGAGCATGGCGGCGTTGTAGGCATTGCCGACCTCCGGGCGGTTGAGGGTCACGGTGGCGACGCCGCGGGGATCGGTGGCGACAAGGACGATGGGTTCGGTCATGACGTTTCCAGATGGCTTGGTGTTCTTCTTCGGATGGCCGCTTCCCGTTTGGCTGTGCTCTCGCCTGCTCCGACCTGGCGCGCAGGAACGACGATGCCGGGCCCGCCGCGCTACTGTGCAGGCTCGATAAAGTTGCCCGCGAGGGAGGGCGGAGATCCATCCGCATGCCAATTGATGATTGCGACCACGGTGCAGCGGCGCCGGACGCGGATGATGTGTGGGCCGCCCGGCGCGGCGACAATGCCCGGGACGGTCATGCGCGCCCTGAGTCACAAACATTGATCATCGGCCATCCGGACATTCCTGTGGCCCCCATCCCTGGTGGAGCAGGTGGTTGTGCGCTTTGCAACCGTAATCCGGTTACGTTATCCTGATGGCGACAGGAGGCGGGCGTGGCGGATCGAACAGCGGCAAAACGGGTCAGGCGATATCGGTCCGGCCACCGCAATCGTGGTGTCGGGCGCGTGGAACTGGTCGCCCCTTTGTGGGCCATCGTTTTCTGCGACGAGACGCTGCCGACTCTGTCCTGAGCTTCCTGCAAAACTGGCAATGCAGGCCACAACGGTAGCCATTCCTGGTTGTCGCCCGCCATCGGCGCGCCGGCCTTACACCTGACGCGGACCGCCCCCGGCGTCCGCTCCGCTGATCGGGAGCGGCGCTGCGGCTACGAGGCGTGAATGCCCGGCCGGACCTATGCCCGGGCCTGTCCCCGGTAGCCGGCATGGCGAAAAGGCAACGGCCGCATCCTGCTCCGGCTGCAGCCGCCAGGCCTAGGCGCGGCCGTAGGTATCCTCCAGCCGGACGATGTCATCCTCGCCCAGATAGGCCCCGGACTGCACCTCGATCAGCGTCAACGGAATCTTGCCTGGGTTCTCCAGCCGGTGGACGCAGCCCAGCGGCAGGTAGACGCTCTCGTTTTCCCGCACGATCAGGGTTTCCGCATCGCGGGTGACCCGGGCGGTGCCGTTCACCACCACCCAGTGCTCGGCACGGTGGAAATGGCTCTGCAGCGACAACTGCCGGCCGGGCGACACGACGATGCGCTTCACCTGGAACCGCTCGCCCTGGATCAGGCATTCGTAGTAGCCCCAGGGCCGATAGCAGCGGTTGTGCGCCACCGCTTCCGTTCGGCGGGCGGCCTTCAGGCGCTCGACGATCTTTTTCACGTCCTGCGCCTGGCCGCGATGCATCGCCAGCACGGCGTCCTCGGTCACCACCACGACCGCATCCCTCAGGCCGACGACCGCGGCCAGCATGCCGTCGCTGCGGACATAGCAGTTCTCGGCGCCTTCCAGCACCACGTCGCCCAGCGCGACGTTGCCGCGGGCGTCCTTCTCGCCCAGTTCCCACAACGCGCCCCAGCTGCCGACATCCGACCAGCCCAGGGCGGCCGGCACCACCGCGGCGCGGCTGGTGCGTTCCGCCACGGCGTAGTCGATGCTGATCGACGGGCAGGCCTTGAACGCCTCGGTCTCCAGCCGGATGAAATCCAGGTCGTCCTGCCGGTTGGCCATGGCCTGGCGGACCCGCGGCAGGACGTCGGGGGCGTGCGTCTCCAGCTCGCGCAGCAGGGTGCGGGCGGTGAAGACGAACATGCCGGAGTTCCACAGATGCCGTCCGCTGGCGACGAAACGCTCGGCCGTGGCGGCGTCCGGCTTCTCCAGGAAGCGGGCGACGCCATAGACGCCATCGGCCGGCAGCGGATCGCCGAGCTCGATATAGCCGTAGCCGGTTTCCGGCGCCGTCGGCTGCATGCCGAAGGTCACCACATAGCCCTCACGCGCCGCCGCCGCCGCCGCGTCCAGGGCGCGCCGCAGCGCCGCAGTATCGGTGATCGACGAATCGGCCGCCATCATCCACAGCACCGCGTCCGGGTCATCCTCCGCCACCAGCAACGCCGCGGCGGTGATCGCCGGCGCGCTGTTGCGGCCAATCGGCTCCAGCAGGATGCGCGGCGTGCGGATGCCGGCGTCGCGCAGCTGCTCGGCGATCAGGAACCGGTGCTCGTTGTTGCAGACCACAATCGGCGGGGCGAAGCCCGGGCCGTCGGCACGCAGGGCGGTTTCCTGCATCAGCGTCCGCTCCGACACCAGCGGCCAGAGCTGCTTGGGAAAGCTTTCCCGCGAGACCGGCCACAGCCGCGTGCCGGAGCCGCCGGACAGGATAACGGGTACGATGCGATGTTCGGTCATGGCTTCATCCAGATGCGCCGCGCCTTTTTGGCCCATCAACCATGCCGTTTCCAGGCGGCGAGCACAATCCAGGGTCGCGACCATCGGTCAAAAGATGCGGAACAATATCGAATTGCCCTGGGCGCTGCAGCCCGGGCAATATCCTGTTTATAAGAATCTTGCGCCGATTGCCGGATCGTCACGCATCTGGCATACGCCCGAGCCGCGGCGCCAGATCGAATGCTACGGGAAATTCGGCGCCGGCGAATAACGTGGAAGGGGAAATCCCGGATGAGTGCGGCGCAATTTCTGATCATAGCCTGCGGCCTCGCGGCCCTGGTCTATGGTCTTATAACCACTCGGCAGGTTCTTGCCGCGGACGCCGGAACGGCGCGCATGCAGGAAATTGCCTCGGCCGTGCAGGAAGGCGCCCGCGCCTACCTGAACCGGCAGTACACGACCATCGGCCTGGTCGGGATCGTCATCCTGATCGTTCTGGGCCTGTTCCTGGGTATCAAGACCGCCATCGGCTTCTTCATCGGCGCGGTGCTGTCGGCCTCGGCCGGCTATATCGGCATGAACGTCTCGGTCCGTGCCAACGTGCGCACCGCGCAGGCGTCGCGCCGCGGCCTGGCCGCCGGGCTCGACATCGCCTTCAAGGCGGGCGCCATCACCGGCCTGTTGGTCGTTGGCCTCGGCCTGATTGGCGTGGCCGGCTACTACTTCATCCTGCGCTCGGGCGTCGGGCCGGACGCCGACGTGCGCCCGGTGCTGGAGGCAATGGTCGCGCTGGGCTTCGGCGGGTCGCTGATCTCGATCTTCGCCCGGCTTGGCGGCGGCATCTTCACCAAGGGCGCCGACGTGGGCGCGGACCTCGTGGGCAAGGTCGAAGCGGGTATTCCCGAGGATGACCCCCGCAACCCCGCCGTGATCGCCGACAACGTGGGCGACAACGTCGGCGACTGCGCCGGCATGGCCGCGGACCTGTTCGAAACCTATGCCGTGACCATCGTCGCCACTATGCTGCTGGCGGCGATCGAGTTCTCCGGCGTGGTGCGCGACAACCTGCTGATGCTGCCGCTGGGCATCTGCGCGGTGTGCATTGTGACCTCCATCGCCGGCACCTACTACGTCAAGCTCGGGCCGGACAACGGCATCATGAAGGCGCTGTACCGCGGCCTGATCGTCACCGGCGGGGCATCGGCCGTGAGCATCCTGGTGGTGACGATCCTGGCGGCCGGCCTGTTCACGCCGCTGAAGATGGCCTCGGGCGGTACGGTCAACGGCTTCGAGCTGTACATCTGCGCCCTGATCGGCCTGATCGTGACCGGGCTGATCGTGGTGATCACCGAGTACTACACCTCCACCGCGTATCGCCCGGTGCGCTCGATCGCGCTGAGCTCCACCACCGGCCACGGCACCAACGTGATCCAGGGCCTGGCGGTGTCGATGGAGGCGACGGCGCTGCCGGTGGTGGTGATCAGCGTCGGCATCATCCTGACCTCGATGATCGCCGGCCTGTACGGCATTGCCGTGGCGGCGACGACGATGCTGTCGCTGGCCGGCATGATCGTCGCGCTGGACGCCTATGGCCCGGTGACCGACAACGCCGGCGGCATCGCCGAGATGGCGGACCTGCCGGCCGAGGTACGGGTGACGACCGACGCGCTGGACGCGGTGGGCAACACCACGAAGGCGGTGACCAAGGGCTATGCCATCGGCTCGGCCGGCCTGGCGTCACTGGTGCTGTTCGCGGCCTATACCCAGGACCTGGCGCACTACTTCCCGGCGCTGAAGGTCAATTTCACGCTGCAGAACCCGTACGTGGTCGTCGGGCTGTTCATCGGCGGCATGATGCCGTACCTGTTCGGCGCGATGGGCATGACCGCGGTGGGCCGGGCGGCCGGCGCCGTGGTGGTGGAAGTCCGCCGCCAGTTCCGCGAGATCAAGGGCATCATGGAAGGCACCGGCAAGCCGGAATACGGCCGCGCCGTGGACCTGCTGACCAAGGCCGCGATCAAGGAGATGATCCTGCCGTCGCTGCTGCCGGTCCTCGCGCCGATTGCGCTGTGGATCATCATCGCGATCATCGCCGGCAAGGCCTCGGCCTTCGCGGCGCTGGGCGCGATGCTGCTGGGCACGATCGTGACCGGCCTGTTCGTCGCCATCTCGATGACATCGGGCGGCGGCGCGTGGGACAACGCGAAGAAGTACATCGAAGAGGGCAACTACGGCGGCAAGGGCTCCGAGGCGCACAAGGCGGCGGTGACCGGTGACACCGTGGGCGACCCGTACAAGGACACCGCCGGCCCGGCGGTGAACCCGATGATCAAGATCACCAACATCGTGGCGCTGCTGCTGCTGGCGATCCTGGCGGGCCTGATCCACTAAGACGGGTCGGGTTGATTAAGGAAGAAGCCCCGGGCGCAGGTCCGGGGCTTTTTTTCTTGGGTTGGGAGGACGGCCGGCCCTCTCCCGGGCATCACGCCAGCTCGGAACCGATCCCCGGTGCAACGGCGGCCTCAGCCAGGCGCTTGTCCAGCGTGCAGATCGTGGCGCCTTGCTCCGCCGCGATTGCGACATGCAACGCATCGCCGGCCCGCAGCCCGAGGGCGTGCTGTTCGGCGAACCGGGCAGCAGCCAGGAAATGTGCCCGGGCCACCGGAACGACGATCAGCGACTCCGCCTTCAGGCGGGTGAACACGCTCATCGCATTGGCACGATCTTCGGTGCGCAACTGGTGCATCCGGATCTTCATCGACAGGGCCGAGGCGAATTCGGTCACGATCCAGTCGCTGATCGGCAACGCTGCCGACGCCTGCTGGTCCAGCCAGACCTGGACCCTGGCGGTTGCCGCTTCCCGGGTCAGGGCGGCGACCAGCAGGGAGGTGTCGAGGTCGTATGTCAGTAGCGTGCCTCGCTCCGCATGGCAGGCACGACACTCTCCGCCGTACACTCTGGCATGGTGTCGGTGACGGCCTTCAGCATGGCCAGCCTTATCGGCTTGCGTGTCCGCGTCAGGCTGCTGAGCTGCGCCACAGCCTTGCCCCGGCGGTTGATCTGTATCGTCTCACCGGCTTCCGCCCGTGCTACCAGCTCACTGAAATGCGCTTTCGCTTCGGCGAGGTTCACCGGCTGCATCGCGCCGTCCTGACCAACATGTTGGTCAGATACAGGCTGTTATGACCACCAGCGACAAGATTCTTCGCGCCAGATTGCCGGCGGGCATCCCGCCATCGTCGCCATGGGTGACCGCCATCAAGCCTGGAGCGGCACCCGCAGATGCACCACCGGCTGCCCGGTTTCCGCGGCAATCATCTCGGCAACCAGCCGGCGGTGACAGGTGGTGGGGTCGTGCTCGAAGCACAGCAGGCAGGCCGCCCGTTCCCGCGCCAGCATCGTCGCCTGCGCCAGTTCCGCCTGCGGCCGATCGGCTTGCATGTGGTCGCGGTAGATGGCCTCCATCCGGTCGGGATGGCCAGAGCGGACGGCGTCGCGGCCCGGCTTCGGCGTGCCGAGCGCCTGCAGGTGCACATAGGCGATCCCGGCCTCGTCCAGCGCCGCGGCAAGCTGGCGCTTGGAGAAACCCGGCTTGCGCGACTGCGGCACGGCACGGACGTCGATCAGCAGCCCGGCGCCGGCCTGCTTCAGGGCTGCAACCACCCTGTCGATGGTGCAGCCTTCATAGCCGATGGTCAGCAGGGCGGGCATCAGGCGACGAGCCAGTCCTCGATCAGCCGCCGCGCGATGCTGTCCACGCGCGGCAGGTCGAAGCCGCGTTCGTGGCGGTTGCGGATGTCGTCGCGGCTGAACCAGCGGGCGTCCTTCAGTTCGTTCGTGTCGATGGTAATCTGTTCGGTCAGCGCCTCGGCGTAGAAGCCGAGCATGATGTTGCCGGGGAACGGCCAGGGCTGGCTGGAGTGGTAGTGCACGGCGCCGACGCTGATGCCGGACTCCTCCTGCACTTCGCGGCGGACGGCTTCTTCCAGCGATTCCCCGGGTTCGACGAAGCCGGCGAGGGTGGAATACATCGTCGCCTTCGGGAAGCGGGCGGAGTGCCCGAGCAGCGCGCGGTCACCGCGATGCACCAGCATGATGACGGCCGGGTCGGTGCGGGGGAAATGCTGGGCGTTGCACACGGTGCATTGCATCACGTGGCCGGCGCTGTGCGATTCGCAGGCGCCGCCGCACACGCCGCAGAACCTGTGCCGCTGCCGCCAGTGCAGCAGCCCGCGGGCATGCGCCAGCACGGACGCCTCGGGCCGCGGCACGCCCCAGCCGACGGAGCGCAGGTCGACGAAGCTGCCGAGCGAGTCCGGCAACAGCGGCACCGGGTCCTCCGCCGCCGAGATGTCGACGGCGAACACCGCGCGATCCTCCAGCGTGCCGAGGAAGGCCCAGGGCCCCTCCTGCATCCGCAACGCGGCGGCCATTTCACCAGAGATATAAACGGCTTCCGGATTGCCGTCGGCGGCGCCGCGCACCAGGCTGCGTGATCGCCAGACCGGAACGAACAGCGAGTCCGGATCGCGCAGGCGATCATTGATCCAGTCCGGGTCCTCGCGCCGGTGGGCGAGTCGGTCGAGCGGGCTGGACGAATAGACGTTCGGGCGGCTGGCGAGGATCAGGGTCACGTTGCGGGTCCGTGGTTGCGGGGCCTGGGACGCCGGAGGGTGCCACGGAGGTGGGAGCGGAGCAATGCGTGAGGGTTGTCGAAAGAACCACAGGAATTCTGGTTCGGCAAGATCACCGGGACTTGCCGGTGATTCCCGTGGACGCGGTCCTGCACCTGCCGCCGGCTGTTGGCACCTTGTGGGCGGTTACCGGTAGCCGGTCATGGAGTGCCTGATCACGCTGAGAGCCGACTTCGTGAAGGTGCACGTGCGGGAGTTTTCGGGCAGAGTTCGCGACGGTGCCGCGATCCAGCTTTGGACCACGATCTGGTCAGGATGAATTTGCAAGTTGCGAACCGTCGTTTCTTGTACCGAAAGCTGATTGCACCAAATCTCCTCACTGACGAGGCCCTCGTTGGGGAGCCCATGGGAGCGCATGTAGGAGTGCAGGAAGGGCCAGCCCGACGCCCAGTAAATGAGGCTGAAGGGCAATCCCTGTTGATGGACAGCGTCGGAGAGCGACTTGATGTCAGCCCAACTGCCGCGATGGAGGCGGATAAGAGCCATGCCGTTGACGTCGGATCTGTAGAAGTCCAGGGGCGCCACCTGTTCAGCGCGCAGGCGATCCTGCAGGCGCCGAATCCAGTTGACCTGATCTGCGACCGACAGCGAAGGATATGGTTCGATATCGCCGATCAGCAGTGCCGGATACTTCTGGCGGACCAGGGCCACGAACCGGGCTGTCTGCTCGACTGCATAGTCATCTGGCCGGTGCAGCTTGTCACGGGTCGCGAAAAGGGGCTCATCCATGACGATGGAATGCAAATCGGCGCCCAGCCTCATGGCTTTATCCCATATGGGTGCCTCCACGCGAAACGTCTGTTCGGCCGTTGGTCCCCACTCCTTGATTGCGCCAACCGCCAGCTCGAGTTGGATGTGCCAGGACCGCATGGTCGCAAACCACTGCCGCCAGTCGGCATCACTGTAACGTTTCAGCAAGTGATCGGCCTGTATGATGGCGCCCGTATGGGCGCGGACTTTGGTCCATTCATCTGGGTGCTGAAACATTTCGCGTATGCCGTCACCAGGCGGGCCCAACACGAGTCGCGGAAGTTCACTTCGCGATTGTTCAGCGGCAAGTGCGGGACACAGTATCAGCCAGGCCATGGCCAATCCGCTGAAGCAGAACCGATGCCAGGAGTTGTGCGCCATGCAGGACTCCATCCGTGGTTACGATCGGGCAGGCCAAATCATAAGGCACGATTAGGAGGAACAGCAACCGAAACCCACCGGCGTTACAGCCGGACGTCCCTTGCATGGGTTGAGTTCGCCTCGGCTCCAGGTCATAATGGCAGGCACGTACCGATGTGCCGAACCGAAGCCCCGCAGTGGCGCGCGGATTTTCGTTCAAGGACATTGGCCTGTCTTGTTGATTGGCCTGCTTTGTGTCCCAGGCCTGTCGCAGGACATGACGCGCTTCAAGAGCGGGGCAACAGCCAAGGATTGCACTCGTGCGGATTGCCTGCCTGGTCCTTGCATATGCCGCGGCTCCTGTCCTGAAGGTGGCAATTCCGCTCATGCGGACAGCCGGGTTTGACGTATTCGTCCATGTCGACGCCAAGCTCAGCCGCTTGGATTATGCAACCGGGCTGGGTGAAAGCGCAGCCCAGTGCCAATTCGTGGAACACCCTGTTCGCGTTTACTGGGGCGGATATTCAATGATCCAGGCCGAGATCGGCCTTATCGAAACCGCCCGCGCCGCCGGGCCTTACGACAAGTATATACTGCTGTCGGACGATTCGCTTCCGGCCGTTCCGCCTCTGGCGTTGCAGGCTCATTTTGCGAACGAGGAGGATCAGGTTGCAATTCATCGGCAGGATCAGGCGTCGCCGTTTCATGCCCGGTACAGAGATTTCTTCTGCTACGACCATGACGCCACGAGCATTCGCGGCCGATCAGGCGATCGAAATTCGGGTCTGCGGCTAATCGACGAGGATCTTGAACACAAGATTGCCGAGATCGCGGTACTGAGAAGAATCGGCAAGAAAGAGATTCCGGTGTATTATGGCTCGCAATTCTGGGGGCTGACGTCGCGGAGCGTCGACGTCCTGCTGGATACGTTATCGAGCGACCTTCATCTCAGGAAATCCTTCGAGTACTCCGCCTTGCCGGACGAGACGATGTTCCAATCGATCCTGGGCAATTATTTGTATAACAGGAGACTGGATAGCGGGCCGGTCTATGTGGACTTTTCCGGTGGCGGCCCCCGGGTGATCAGCCGCATCGGGGATCTTCCTCGGGATCTTCAGAAATCACATGCTTTCATCAGGAAGTTTTCATCCCGGGACCCCACGTTCCTGCAAGCTGTGGCATTCCGGCTGAGCTCGGGACTGACAATTCTCGGAGGGCCGGTAGGTTCGCCGCCGCCACTGCAGCAGACAATCGACGATCTCGGACGGCATCACGTCGTCATCCGCCTGTGCGCGCCTGAAAGAGACCCCGGGCCGGCATGGCACGGGATCGAGTCCTTCTGGGGGCGTCGCTTTCGCTGGACGGCAAGCGAGCGTGTAACCTGGGAAGTCAACGCCAGCCTGCCTCCTGGCGTGCTCAGGTTTGTTATCGTTACGGTTATATCCTGCCGAAGCGAATGGCAGTGCGAGTGCAGGCTGCGCTGCAACGACATCTCGATGCCGCTGCAGGCGGCGGGCGGAGAATTCTTTGCCGAAATCGAGCATGACGGCCTTCAGGTTGACGAAGTCGAATTGATAACGCCCGCCTTGATATCGCCAAGCGAAACAAGCGGGTCAAGCGACAGGCGCAAGCTGGGTTTGTCCATTGCCTTATGAAACTTATGCAATGCCGCCGCCCGATGTCGTGACGATCACAACTGGAAGAGCCGTGGCCCGATGAACCGAATCAGGTCCGCCCGAAGCTCTTTCCTGCCGTTTCGTTAGCGGTCCAGAGCTTCCTCGTCGCACATGACGGCGATGGCTTCGCCGATGGCAATCTCTTGTTCGGACGACATGGCCTGGGAATCCTTCCGGACAGGAGGTGCCTCCGGCACGGCCTGCGCATAATGTTGCATGAACAGTTCCATGACCCGGCTGACGCCTTCCTCGGTCACCGACCGAAGATCAGCCGCGAAGTATTTGCCACGGGCATGCTGGCCCGTGATGATTTCATAGGACGGAAAATAGGCGATATTCTCATCCTTGTCCGCAATCTCCTGCGCGGCGACGCGCAGGACGGACTTCGAGTAGGTTGTCGAGACGATCACGCTTCTGTCCGCGGCCGTGGCAACCAGAGGAACAGGTGAGACGGTCAGGATAAAGCGGCTTGCCGGATTACGGACCCGGATGAATTCGATTGCTTCGCGCAGATCCGCACAGACCTCGGCCACGGTCAGGTTCACAAACCGGTGGCGTCGCTCATCGAAGGTCCCGCCCGCTACGCCCGGACAGACGGGATATACGGAACCGTCCTCCTCCGAGGCCCAGGTTTCCGTCAGCCCGAGCGTGAAGACAAAAACATCCAGTTCCTCGATAGCCCGCCGAACCGCCGCAAAATGCTGCTGTCGATCAGCAAGGTATTCGGCGAGAGATGCAAAGCCGTCGGGCTGTATCTGAGGGCGATATGGATCGACGAGAGAGCCGTTCTTTTTGTGCCAGACATCTTCCACCGGCTGAAACAGGCCATAGGCCCGCTTCAGAAGCTGAAGAAGCTGGCGCGACGTATAGATGTTGCCATATCTCGCCGTGAACAGACCGTATCCGTATTCGGCAGCCAGATTTCCGGGAATAACCGGATTTTCTCTTTCAGAGACGAAATAGTTGAAGCCTGACATGGCCAGGTGTCTTGCGATATGCTGCGCAAAGCAGCTTCCGGCGGTCGCCACGCGATCCATCTGGTTGATGTGGAACTTGCCCCGTACAACCGGATCGACCTTGTCGGCGGGGACTTCAGCGACCGAGCGCTTCCAGAAACTCGCTGCGGGAAGGTTCCGATAGGGATGATCGCTCACGACGAGGCTCCTTCAACCAAACCTTCACAGAGGACGCCGCTGATCTGCTGCAGCAGCGCCTTGCCGTAGTTTATGTTGCCGTGAAACAAATCGCTTCGGAATTCCGGCCGCAGAAACCCGCCTGGATCGAAAGACGCATATGGTGGCTCAAGAAACCGAATGCGGTTGCTTTGATAGAGCGTCCGAAGCGCCAGCGTGTGCAGCTTCCATATCCGTTGACGCCAAGGGGCAGGTGGCAGACCAAATCTTTCGATAGTCTCCGCGATCTCTGCATGCTTGGTGTCTGTTTGCAGGATCTGCCGCACGTCTTCCGCCGGCGGTGGCGGACAGCACGCAAGCGACGCGTCCGGCAGGCAGTGCCTTATCCTGGGGATAAAATTCCCGATAAGCTCGTACCGTAGCAGGGTTGCCTTGAGCATCAGGTCAAACGGGATGATCTCATAGGCGTGGTTCGCGGCCGTGTCTTGGTCGCCAGGGAAGAAGCAGTCGTAGTATTTCTCCGGTACGGTAAGCCCTGTGAGTATGATCTGCTCTCCTTGCAGCATCATGACAACCAGGTCGGGCCTGAGCTCGACAATAATGTCGGTCAGTTCGCGCTCGATCTCAGGGTTATACTGCCAGGTCTTGTCAATCTTCACGATGTGTGGACGATCGTTCCGTAGGAACTGATATGTGGTCAGTTCATAGGACAGATCCGAGGTGCGTTTCTGCTGCTCGTATGCCGCAATGAGCGGACCCAGGTGACTATGACCAAACGCGAAGACTCTTCGAGCAGTCATGGCGATTCATGCCTTTCTGAATTGGAGCGGTCGCCACCTCTGCCAGCATCAATGAAATAATGCCCGAGTATACCTTGCGACGCGGCCGCGAGCAAGGCTCAGGCTCGGCATTGGCCATGCAACTGTGCCAGTAATCGCGTGGACTCTGAAGTTCGTCCCAGCGCCGCCAGCGCCGCCGCCCCAAGCTCATAGCCCTCGCGACACGCCGGAAAACAGGCTCGTAGCGTGGACCAGCGTTGGTCGGCCAACGCGAAGTCGCCCGCACGATGCGCCAGCAATGCGTACTCCTTGAGGCAGACAGGATCGTCCGGGATTCTATCTATGCCTTCAAGCAGGACAGCCTCGATTTGTTCGCGATCTGCAACTCTTGCCAGAACCGGAAGGCTGGAAACATAGCCAACCGCCCGCTGCGGAAATCGTTTGCGAACCACCGCCCATCGAGAGGCTGCCTCTTCCCAGTCGCCTTTGCCTTCCGATATACGAGCAAACTGCAACCAGATCAGCATTTCAGCGCTGAACTTGTGCAATCTGCTTGAAAGCAGGCTTTCGGCCTCTTCGTATCGACCAAGCATTGTCAGTGCGCTGGCCGCACCCGCGGCTCCGGCTACGTGGCCATGAACCTCGTCCACATAGGTCCACCGCTCCAACGCCGCGAGCCAATCCTTTCTCCTCTCGGCAAGCTTCGCGTACTCAATCCTCATGCCAACGTCGTGTGGCAGCGCATTGAGCCCCTTTGCGATGACCGTCTCGGCTTCCGTGAAGCGATTCATCAAGCTTAGGCTTGCGGCGGCTGTCCGGTAACCGACAGTACTTCGTGGATATTTTCTGTATAATACTGTCGCGCGCTGAAATGCTTCGTCCAGGTTGCCGCGTTCGTACGCGACCTGTGCCGCCCCTTCCGCGAAGCGGGCATCGTTGGGATACCGGTCATGACCCGCCTTCATCAGCGCTTCAATATCGTCGTAGCGTTGCAGGCGGAACAGGAGCTTCAGCGCCAGATCGGATTTCACGGCTTCATCCGGAAACACCGCACGGGCATGGTCCCATATCTCTGCGGCCCGCTTCGGCTGATCCCGGTCCAGCACTTCCAGTGCTTCAATCATGCGGTTCCTGAACGCCCAGTGACCTTCGACGCGCTCGGACCTTTCCATCGAACGTAGCTCGCGCATCGTCCGGTATCGCTGGAGGATCTCGGTGACAGAGCTTGGCCAGTTCATTCCCGCCTCTGTTCGATGGCTTGCTCAGCATTCCAGCACATGTCCAGGCGGAGGGAAAAGTTCCGAAGCCTGCCCTGACGGGGAACGTTCTTTGGAATTCTCGAGCCAACCTAGGAGAAAGGCAGGGATTTCCTTGTAAGGCAACCAACTCGATCCGGTTGATCGAATGTTCCGCAGAACCATCCCCTTGTTCAGGACCCGTCAGGCCCGGTTCACGACATTTCCGAAACGACACCCATTGGCAAAAATCATGCCCGTTTTGGCCAGATATATCGCGCCCTCACGCTGGGCCAGGGCACGGATGCGTCGGGTATCCTCAGACATAAGACGACACCCGCGCTGCGTCAGATGGTCGATCCAGTACTCCGATGGCTGCAGGTTGACGTGGTGATGTCCGTCCTGACCAGGAACAGCATGCGTCATAAGAATGAACTTGCCGGTCATCAGGGTGCCCAGCAGGTTTTCGAGGTACTCTTCTTCGATATGCTCGACAACTTCCTGGCAGTGAACAAGATCAACGCTGGTCAAGATGGGACCCTTGGTCAGGTCATGTTGAATGGCAGGATACAGCGACGATGTTACGCTATCTTTCAGCCCTTCGACCGCCAGGACCCGGACGCCCTTCTTGAACATGTAATCACTCGCATTGCCACAACCGCTGCCAATATCAAGTGCCGAGCCGATGCAGAAGCGGCTGAGGACATAGTCCCATACCAGAGGCGCATACGTGAACGGATCCCCCGCCGTAATGCTGCCGCCCAGATGCGGGGCTGAGGCAGACTTAGCGAATTCGAGGCCAACGTAGCTCATGCATCGTCCCTCATGTTGGTGACGGAATTACGCCAAAGTATGGTCTTAAATGCGACGCATAGTTCGATGTCAACACGAAAGCCATCGCTCTTGCGGAAATTCGTTTGTCGCACGCCAACTCTGCCGCGCCTACCCTGGATCGATGGCGGAGAATTCAGCGAATGCGGCATTGCTCACAGATCAGCCGGCGATCTCGATCGATCCCCTGTAGACGCGCCGCGCATTCTCCATGAACACCCCCCGCCGCTGCGCTTCCGTCATCCTGAACGGCAGCGCATGCGCGGGATCATCGAAATCCCAGTGCGGATAATCCGTCGCGAACAGCACGCGGTCCCAGCCGATCCAATCGATCGCCTCGGCCAGATGCATCCGCGGCTCCGGCTCCTCGATCGGCTGCGTGGTGAACCACACGTTCGTGCGGATATACTCCGACGGCGCCCGCTTCAGCCCCGGCACCTCCTGCTTCAGCTTCCGCCACTGTCGATCCAGCCGCCAGCCCAGCGCCGCGGCCCAGGCCAGGCCGCCTTCGACCAGCACCACCCGCAGCTTCGGGATCGCCTCGAACACGCCTTCCAGGATCATGCTGGTCAGCAGCGCCTGTTGCGAGGCCGAGTGGCCGACCATCTCCTCAATGTAGTAGCTGCCCCAGCCGCCGGCGGTGTTCGGCCAGCCGCCGTTGCCGAACGCATGTATCCCCACCGCCAGATCGGCCGCAGCCGCCGCCTCATAGATCGGCCAGTAGCGCCGCTGGCCCAAAGGCTCCGCCGTGCGGCTCAGCAGCAGAACCTGCGAGAATTCCCGGTCGTCCGCCCGGGCCTCGATCTCCTTCACAGATGCTGCGGCGTCCTCGTACGGGATCACCACTGACCCGCGCAGCCGCGGCTCCTGCGACGTCCACTCCGCCTTCTGCCATTCATTCGTTGCATGCGCAATTGCCGCGGACAGCCCCGGATTCGTCGCCCCCTGGCCGCTGGTCAGCGGATTCAGGATGCCCAGCGCCACATTGTTCGGGTCGAGGTGCTGCTGCGCCATGAAGCGCAAATCGCTGCCGGGCGAGCCGCCGTCGGGCAGGAACGCGTCCCGCCGGCACGCCTGCGGCTGGTTCTTCGGATAGGCAGCGCCTTTTTCCCACGGCTGGCGGTAGGTGATGCCGAATGCCTCGACATGCTCAATCCAGCGCTGCGACAAATATGGATACAGCGACTTGCTGACCCCGCCGATGCCCACGCCGGCCGGGCGCGGATGGATGTCGCAATCGGCGATCGCCATTTTGGTTGACGACACGATCGGGGCGGCCGAGCGGTTCAGGACGTCCACATTCATGGCGTTGTCTCCCTGTCGTTGAGTCGAACATAGGTCCGCAGCGGGTTCTCCGCCATTATTTTTCGCGCAATGCTTGCATCCAGCCCCGCGGGCAGCGCATCCGTGCCATCGAACTGCCAGTGCGGATAATCCGTCGAGAACAGCAGCATCTCGTCCGAGCCGACATGCTCCATCAGCCGCATCACCGACGCTGCATCCGGTGGCGCATCAAATGGTTGCAACGTCAACCGCACCCGTTCCCGCACGATGGAACTGGGCGGATCCGCCACCCATGGGATCTCGCTGCGCAGTCCCTTCCAGAATTTCGTCAGCCGCCACATCCAGGCCGGCAGCCAGGACACGCCTGATTCCATCAGCACAACGGTCAGCGACGGAAACTTGGCGAACACGCCTTCGGCGATCAGGCTGGTCAGTTGCGATTGAAACGCCGTTGCCTGGTTGACGTATTCCTCGGTGAACGTCGTCGGCCAGCCCACCGGCGTCATCGGATGGCGGTACATCGAGCCCGCATGAATCCCCACCGGCAGCCCATGCCGTTCCGCCGCCGCATAGATCGGCCAGTTCTGCCGCCTCCCCAGCGTCACCTCCGAGCCCACCAGCAGCAGCACCTGAACGAACCGCTTATCGGCTGCACAACGATTGATTTCGTCAACCGCCAGCTCGGCATTCTGCATCGGCACGACGATCGAAGCGCGCAGCCGGGGATCGCGGTCCAGCCACTCCCGCGCGATCCAGTCGTTCAGCGCCCGGCTCATCGCCACGCCCAGGTCCTCGCTGTACTGCGCCTGCACGCCGTACAGGCAGTTGCAGATCGCCAGCCGCGTGCCGAACGGGTCCAGCGCCTGCCGCCCCAGCGTTGCCGCATCCATCGCGGTGCGGCCGGACTCGTCGCGCCAGTCCTGTCGGAAGCTCAACGGATTGCGCGTCGGGTAGCTGATCGTCGTCAGGCCCTCGATGCCGCGCCGGACCACCGCTTCCTGCCAGTGATCGTCCAGGTACGGCAGCAACGCCTTGATGTCCGGGACGACCGGATGGACGTCGCAATCGATCGGGGCTGGGCGGTCGCTCATCCCGGCAACTGCACCAGCACGTCGTCGCCCTCGACCTTCACCGGATAGACGGGGATGTCCTCGTCTGCCGGCGCGCTCAGCGCCTTGCCGGTGCGCACGTCGAACTGCGCGGCGTGCAGCGGGCACTCGATGCAGCCGTTCTCCAGCCAGCCGTCCGACAGCAGGGCGTATTCGTGCGAGCAGACGTTGGAGGTGGCATGAAACTCGCCGCCGGGCAGGTGATACAGCGCCACGTCCTTGTCGCCGACGCGCACGCCCAGGACGGCATTTTCGGCGATGTCGCTTTTCGCGGCAACGCGTACCCAATCACCCATCATCCTCTCCTTGCGGTTGTTGCCACCAGCATGCCAGCGGATTTCGTTCAGGCCAAATCCGGCCCTTCGTCCATCAGAACACTGCTCCCCGGTTGGCCGCGCCGCCGTCGATGGTGATGATCGTTCCGGTTGTGTAGGCCGAAACGTCCGAGGCCAGGAACGCGACCATCGCGCCGATTTCCTCCGGCTTTCCCGCACGGCCCATCGGCAATGGTTTCATCAGCTCTTCCCAGCGGTTTTCGTCGCCAAGCCGCGCCTGCGCCCACGTTCTCATCAGCCCGAGCAGCCGGTCGGTGGCGATCGCGCCGGGGTTGATGCCGACGACGCGCAGCCCGTCGTCGCCGGCGGACCCGCCCAGCGCCCGGGTGAACGCCATCAGCCCGGCATTGCCGGTGGAGCCGGCGATGTAGCCGGGGTCCATCTTCTCCCCGGCCATACCCAGGATGTTGATGATCACCCCGCGGCCGCGCGCTTTCATTGCGGTATAGAAACCGCGGCACATGTTGATGTAGCCGAACACCTTCAGGTCCCAGGCGGTGCGCCAGCGCGCCTCGTCAATCGCCCACAGGTCGCCGCCGGGGATCGCGCCGGCGTTGTTCACCAGGATGTCGATGTCCGGATGTTCCGCCACCAGCCGATGGACGTTCCGGCTGTCGGACAGGTCATAGGCATGAATCCGCACCCCGACGTTGTGCCGCCCGGCGATCCGTTGCCGCGCCGCCTCCAGATCGGCCTCGGTGCGGGAGACCAGGATGACATTGACGCCCTCAGCCGCCAGGCATTCCGCGCTGGCAAAGCCGATGCCCTTGGAGGCGCCGGTGATCAGCGCCGTCCGGCCGCGAAGCTGCAGATCCATTGCCGTTTCCTCGCCGTTATCCGCCAAGGGATAAAGCGCCCGGCCGGTTGCGGCAAATCAGGGCTCGGAAACGGCTATCCCCGCTGTGGTGGCGCCCTTGATCAGCCCGAGGTCGAACGTCACGAACCGTTCTGCTGTCCGCCCGGACGCAAGGTGCAGCGCGTCGGCGAAATCCAGGTTCGCGCGGTTCCATTCCAGCGCCTGCCGCACCGCCGGTTCATCCTCGCACCGCACATTGGGCAGCGACAGCAACGACTCGAAGGCGCGGATGATCGGCAGGCGCTCCAGCCGGTACAGCCGCCGCAGCACCCATTCGGCTTCCAGCAGCACCGTTTTCGGCAGGAAGACCGTCTCGGTTTCAAACAGCCGGCGGGCCTGTTCCGTCTGCCGCGGCTCGTCCGCCGTCAGCAGGCGGACGATGATGTTAGTATCGGCCGCGATCACGGCGGTCGCGCAACTCAGCGGCGATGGCGTCATCCATCTCTGCGATGCTGCGCGCCGAACCTTTCACCGGCAGGCAGCCGACCACATCCTCCAGCCGGCTGGGCTGGCCTTTCCGGATCGGCCGCAGCAGTACGCCGTCGCCGGTATTCTCGACCGAAAAATCGGTGCCGGGCCCCCAGCGATGCGTATCCCGCACCGCCTTGGGCAGGATGATCTGGCCTTTCGAGGAGAGCCGGGTGGTTTCCATGCTCATCGAGGTAAGGCGTGGTAAGATGTATGTCAAGCCTTCGGCGGCAATGTGATCCGGTAGAATGCCAAGGCATTGTCGGCAAACAGCTTGCACTGATCCTCCGGCGGCAGGCCGGCGGTGACGTCCTTGAACTGCGTGTAGATCCAGTTCCAACTCGCCTTGACCCCGTCCACCGGATAGTTCGAGGCGAACATGCACCGATCCACGCCGAACATGCCGATGGTCTCACGGATCACCGCGCCGTTGACTTGCAACGTCCAGGGCTGTCCCTTAACCGTCAGGCCGGAGATCTTGCACCAGACATGCGGGCAGGACGCCAGCGCCTCCATTCCCCGCCGCCACACCGCAAGCTGCTCCTTCGAGCGGTCCAGCGGATAGCCGGTGTGGTTCAGCACGATACGCAGCCCGGGATGCTCGCGGCAGACTTCGGCGGCTTCCTCCAGATGGTACCACGGCACGCGCAGGTCCCAGGACAGGCCGTATTTCGCCAGCAGGCCCAGGCCCTTGCGCCAGGCCGGGTCTTGCAGGCTGCGCTTTTCGCCGCGCACGGACTCCCCGGGTCCTGACGCGATCACCGGCTTGGTGCGGATGCCGCGGACCAGCGGATTGGCCGCCTGTGCCGCGATGATCTCCTCGGCGTCCGGCGTATCGACCCAGGCGTGGGCGACGATGGCGTTCGGCATCCCGGTCTCCGCCGCGATGCGGGTCAGCCATTCGGTTTCCGCGAGTTGCTGGCTGCGGTCGGCCTCGGCCTCGATGTGGACGGTAGCGATGACGGTGTGCAGGGCCGTGTCGCGGCGGTACTCGGCTGGCAGGTAGCTGCGCCGCAGGCGGGAATAGTCGCCCAGCCAGAGGTGCTCGCCACTCGCCAGCCAGGGGTAGCGTAACGCGCCCTCCAGGTTCCACAGGTGGTGGTGGGCATCGACAATCGGCAGGTCCTTGTCCGTCTCGACCGGCAAAGCGGGGTCCTCCCAAAGCCGCGCGGTTACAGCGGAATCGCGACCAGCGTATCGAAATGCGAGGAATCGCAGATGACGATCCGTTTGGCGAAGCGCAGCAGACCGTTCTCGTCATGCAGCCGATCGCGGTAGCGGCCGGCGGCGAACAGGTCCATCCGTCCGTCGCGCATCGTCCGCACCACGAGGAACGGCGTCTCGGCGGAGGCGGAGCCGGTCAGCCGCGGCGTGCCGACGATGTGGCGGTAGGTCTGCCGCTCATAGACATTCGCCCGCCGCAAGGCCACCACCCGATCGGCCAGCATCGCCCGGCTGTCGGCATAGACAATGCCGGCTTCGTTGCCGTCCCGCAGATTGTCGGCCGAGGTGATCTTGTAGAGGCACGCCTCGCGGAAGAAGCCCGGCCATTCCTCCAGGCGATCGTCGTCGATGGCGGCGGCGTATTCGGCGTTCAGGGCGGCGATACGGGACAGCATGCCATTACATCCCCATCATCGATCGCCACAGCTTCCAGAAGCCGCGGATGGCGGTCTCGGTCGCCCGCGTGTCCTGGCTTTCCGTCCCGGCGCCGCCCATTTCCATCAGGGATGACGCATTCGCCGCCACCGCGGCGCCGCGCTCGACGAAGTTGCCGATACAACCATCCTCCATGGAAACGAACCCGGCCGGCCCGGCGAGGTTCAACTGCTTCAACCGGCGCCGCCGCAGGTCCGGCGGATCGTCGGCATAGCCCAGGTAGATCCAGTTCAGGTCGGTGCGGTCCACGCCGCGCGGCACGAACTGGCGGATCGCCAGGACATTATAGGTGCGCTGCATGGCGAAACTCGGGAACACCGACACGATCTGCTGCCGCACCCGGTCGCCGTGCTCGTCCACCGCGTCCAGCAGGCTGGGATCGGCCAGGCGCAGCCCGTCATCCACCGAGCGCATCCCGTCATAGGCGGTGTCGGTCTCTTGTTCCGGCGCCAGCGTGGTGGAGACGTGGCAGCCGCCGTTTGCACTGACGCTGACGCCGCCGCCCTGGCTGAGGCGGTTGATGCGGAAGGTGGCGAAGAACACGTGCAGCAGGCTGGCGTGGTAGGTATCGCGCACGTTCTCGGCGTACAGCTTCCAGTTGTTCGGCAGGACTTCGGTGAACCGGCCAATGACGGTCAGGGGTCGCGAAGCGTTGATCCGCAGCGCTGCCAGGACCTCCGGCCCCAGATAGGTTTCGATGTCCGGTGTGCGATCACAGGCCGTGCCGAACACCAGGCCACTGACGGTGGCGATGCGCAGCTTGCGGGTGACGTGTTCCTCTGGCCGGAAGCTGTCCGGCATGCCGCCCTTGCCGTTGACGCCCTTGCGGAAGGCGACGGATTTCAGCGTGCCGTCCAGGCCGTAGCGCCAGGCGTGATAGACGCAGGTGAAATCGCGTGCGTGGCCGGCATTGTCGAAGCAGATCAGCGAACCGCGGTGCAGGCAGCGGTTCTCGAACGCCGCGATCGTTCCGCTTTCCGTTCGAGCCACCACCACCGGCATGCGGCCAACGAAGGTGGTGCGCCAGTCGCCGGGGTTCGGGATGTCGGCCTCGAGGCACAGGTAGTTCCAGACGGGACCCTCGAAGACGTCCCGCTGTTCATGGTCCAGAAGCGCCGGGTCCTGATACACATGGAAGGGCACCCGGGTCAGGCCGTTCCGCGTGGTGCTGGACGGATGCAGGCTTGTCTGGTCCAAGCGATCCTCCCGTGGTTTTGCGGGAGAGGCTAGACCCCGGGACGGATGCTGACAAACCCGGCGTCGTTTCAGCGTGCCGGACCGTAAAGCTGCCCGGCCCGCGTCTCGAAGCCCTTCACCGTCGTCGCCAGCATCTCCGGCAGGGCCGCGCCCAATCCCAGGCGCAGCAGGCCTGAACGGACCTCATAGGTGGCATGGCACCCGAGGCGCGTGCCGCCGGATGCGATGGGCGTGAAATGCCACGCCTGGTCGAACATGCCGAACAGCGAGTCGTGGCAGACGACGCGCAGGCGCGTTGGCGGCTCCAGCAGCGCGCGGGTGCTGAATTTCAGCCGCAGAAATCCGAGGCGGACGACCTGCTCAACCCACAGTGTGTTGTCCTTCCGCCGCCGGATGCGGGCGGAGGCGAGATGATGCAGGAATTGCGGATAGCTTTCGATGTCGGCGACGAGGGCGAAGATCTGCTGCGGAGGATAGGGCAGATCGACCTGTGCGTGGTAGGTCGCCATGTCATCGCGGCCTGTAAACGATTCGGCGCTCTGGGCCATGCGCACTGACGGCCTTATATTGCCTTATCGTTATGACTTGTGACGAATTTCCCAGGTAAAGGCTGGGGAAGCCGCTCCCCACGCTTTTGACTGGAATGACACGTATTAAATTGGGGGCAGCGCCGTCACGTTTGCCGGACGTCGCATCAATTTCTACGTTGCAACATAACCAATTCTCTGCCGCTTTGGCCGTACCGAGTAAATATCCCCCGGCAGAGCCGGGGGCTTTATAGTGTTGGCCGCTCAAAGCGGCCGGGCGGGTCGCTGACGCGGCCCGTTGAGTGTGAGCCGCTCAAAGCGGCAAGCGGGACCGCTAACGCGGTCCCGGGTTCAGTTGGCCACTAAAGTGGCCGGTTCAG
>NZ_NHRY01000244.1 GCF_002937115.1 Rhodopila globiformis
ATCGGGGCGGCAGTCAGACGGGGCATGAAGGCTCCGGTGAATCAGGGCGAGGCGTGAGCCTGTGGCCTGCCATATTCAGGCCGCTCCTGACTCGCCAGAACGGCTCCTGACGGCGGCTGGTCACGGCGATTGCCGCCAGACTGTGGCAAACCAGACTCACCCGCGCCGGGCCACCCATCAACGGAGTCGCCACTTCCGGCGAGGTGTACTAGTGTGGCAGCCAGGACAGTGCCGATCCGGACTGGCGAGGATGTCGTCCGGGTCCGGCAGGAGGTCCGGCGCATCGCGGTCGAGGCCGGGCTGGGCCTGGTCGACCAGACCAAGATCGTCACCGCGGCCAGCGAGCTGGCGCGCAACACGCTGGATTACGGCAAGGGCGGCGAGGCTATCATGGAGGTTGTGCAGGCTGGCATGCGGCGCGGCGTCAGAATCCGGTTCCAGGACCAGGGGCCCGGTATCCCCGATATCGAGCTGGCGCTGAAGGACGGCTATACCACTGGCCGGGGCATGGGCCTCGGCCTGGGCGGCGCCCGGCGCCTGTGCAACGAATTTGCCATCGAGTCGGCGCCGGCCCAGGGCACCCGGGTGACCATCGCGCGGTGGAAATAGCCCAATGGACCGGATCACCGTCCGCGACCCCACCGACGTCGCCACCGCCCGCCGCCGCGTCGCCGGGCTGGCGTCACAGCTGGGCTACAACGAGACCGAGGCCGGCCGTGTCGCCATCGTCGTCACCGAGCTGGCGCAGAACCTGCTGCGCCACGGCGGCGGCGGCGAAATCCTGGCGGGCGCCGACGCCACCGGCGAGGCGGCGCTGGAAGTTCTCGCCCTGGACAAGGGACCCGGCATGGCCGACGTCGCCGCATGCCTGCGCGACGGGTTCTCAACCGGCGGCACCCCGGGCAACGGGCTGGGCGCCGTGCAGCGGATGAGCCGCGAGCTGGTGATCCATTCGCGCCCAGGGGGAGGACCAAGGGGAGGACCATGGGGAGGACCATGGGGAGGCCCAGGGGGCGGACCAGGGGGAGGACCAGGCGGTGGCACCGCTGTCCTGGCGCGGCTGGGCGGCAAGGCGGCGCCGGTGGCCCGCACCGCAGCAACGCTGTGCGTACCGAAGCCCGGCGAGACGGTGTGCGGCGATTCCGCCTGCGTCATGCCCCGCCCGGACGGCACCATCGGCGTGCTGGTCGCCGACGGGCTGGGCCACGGCCCGCAGGCCGCCGCCGCCTCGGCCGAGGCGGTGCGGCTGTTCCGCAAGCATCCCGCCGCCGCCCTGGTCGACCTGCTGGGCATCCTGCATGCCGGCCTGCGCGCCACCCGCGGGGCAGCCATCGCCGTGGCGGTGATCGATCCGGCGGCCCGGCAGGTCACCTATGGCGGCGTCGGCAACATCGCCGGCTTCATCACCGACAGCGGCGGCACCCGCCGCATGGTCTCGCACAGCGGGACGGCCGGGCACACCGCGGGCCGGATGCAGGCCTTCCGCTATCCGATGCACCATCGCCCGGTGCTGGTGATGTTCTCCGACGGGCTCGCCACCTCGTGGTCGCCGGACGGTCACGCAGGTCTGTTTGAGCTGGACCCCACGCTGATCGCCGCCGTACTGTATCGTGACCACGCGCGCGGGCGGGACGATGCGTCGGTGGTTGTGTGGAAAGGCTAGACCGATGGAATGGCCGCTGCTGACCGTTGCCCTGGCGGAGCCCGAGGACCTGGTGCTGGCGCGCCACCGCGCCCGGCAGGTGGCGGCCCAGCTTGGCCTCGATACCGCCGCGCAGACCCGCTTTGCCGCCTCGGTGTCCGAGATCGCCCGCAACGCCATCGCCTATGCCGGCGGCGGCCGGGTCGCGTTTTCCGTCCGCCGCGACGGCCTGCCCGCCCTGCTGGCCCGGGTCTCCGACAGCGGCCCGGGCATCCGTGACCTGGACGCGGTGCTGGACGGCCTGGTCCCGGGGCGCGGCATTGCCAGCGCGCGGCGGCTGGTGGATGAGTTCGCCATCAGCAGCGATGCAAGCGGCACCAGCGTGACGCTGGCCCGCCACCTGCCGGACGGCGCCCGGCTGAACGCCGCCACCGTGGCCCGCCTCGCCGATTGCCTGCAGAACGGCCAGCGGCCGAACCCGGCGCTGGAACTGCAGACCCAGAATGCCGAACTGGTCGCCAGCCTGGCGGAACTGCGCGCGCGGCAGGAGGATCTGGAGCGGCTGAACACTGAGCTCGAGGACACCAACCGCGGCGTCGTCGCGCTGTACGCCGAACTGGACGGGCGGGCCGAGCAGCTGCGCCAGGCCAGCGAGCTGAAATCCCGCTTCCTCTCGAACATGACCCACGAGTTCCGCACGCCGCTGAACTCGATCCTGGCGCTGTCGCGGCTGCTGCTCGACCGCGTCGACGGCCCGCTGGCGCCCGAGCAGGAACGCCAGGTCAGCTACATCCGCCGCTCGGCTGAGAGTTTGACGGAACTGGTGAACGATCTGCTGGACCTGGCGAAGGTCGAGGCCGGCAAGCTGGAGGTGCAGCCCGGCCTGTTCACCGTCTCCGAGCTGTTCGGCGCGCTGCGCGGCATGATGAAGCCGCTGCAGCAGAACCAGGCGGTGGAGCTGGTCTTCGAGGAGCCGTACGGCCTGCCGCCGCTGATGACCGACGAGGCCAAGGTGGCGCAGATCCTGCGCAACCTGATCTCCAACGCGCTGAAGTTCACCGAGCGCGGCGAGGTGCGGGTCAGTGCGCGGCTGGAGCGGCCAGGCCAGGTGATCCACTTCGTCGTCGCGGACACCGGCATCGGCATCGCCGGGGAGTTCCACGAGGTCGTGTTCCAGGAATTCTCCCAGGTTGCCAACCGGCTGCAGGGCCAGGCCAAGGGCACCGGGCTTGGGTTGCCGCTGTCGCGCCGGTTGGCGGAACTGCTGGGCGGGACCCTGACGCTGCGCAGCGCGCCGGGCGCGGGCTCGACGTTCACCCTGAGCCTGCCGGCCGCGCCCGCCGCCGCGTCCGGCGTTTCTCCGGCCGGTGCGGCTCAACCGGGACGGGTGCGCGACGTTCTGCTTATCGATGACGAGGAGACATCGCGCTATGTGGTGCGGCAAATGCTGAGCGGCTGGCAACACCTGCGCATGCGGGAAGCCGAGACCGGCGCTGAGGGGCTGCGCCTGGCGCGGGCCGGCCACTTCGATGCCATCCTGCTCGACCTGCGGCTGCCGGACATCGACGGCGCGGTGGTGCTGGACCGCCTGCAGGCGGATCCGGCCCTGGCGGAAATCCCGGTGATCGTGTGCACATCCTCGGTCCTCGGCGACGTCGAGCGGCGGCGGCTCGGCCACGCCCGGTCGATCCTGTCCAAGGCCAGCCTGACGCGTGAGGGCGCGCAGCGCGCCCTGGCCGCGGTCTGGCAGGATCACGTGGGGATACCCGTCGGCGGGCTGGCCGAATGAGCGCCACGCCCCCCGCCACGCCCCCTTTGGTCGTGAACGTCGATGACGATGCGGCGAACCGCTACGTCAAGACGCGGTCGCTGCAGATGGGCGGGATGACGGTGACCGAGGCCGCGGACGGCACCACCGCCCTGGCCCTGATCGCCGATTGGCAGCCCTCGCTGGTGCTGCTGGACGTCAATCTGCCGGATATGAACGGGCTGGAGGTCTGCCGCCGCATCAAGGAGTCCTGGCCGGAAATCATCGTCGTGCAGATCTCGGCCACCGCGATCACGTCAGCCGACAAGATCAGCGGCCTGGAAAGCGGGGCCGATTGCTACCTGACCAGCCCGGTGGAGCCGCTGGAGCTGATCGCGGTGACGCGCGCCATGCTGCGGCTGCGCGCCGCGGAAGCGCAGGCGCAGGAAGCGCATGAACGCTATCGCATGATCGTCGAGAGCGCGATCGACTACGCCATCTTCACCTGCGGCCTGGACGGCCGGATCACCAGTTGGAACAGCGGCGCGGAGGCCGTGCTGGGCTACCGGCCGGAAGAGATCATCGGCGCGCCCGGCGCGCGGATCTTCATGCCCGAGGACGCCGCGGCTGGCGTCCCCGAGGCCGAGATGCAGGCGGCGCTGACCGGCGCGAGCGTGAACGCCGAGCGCTGG
This sequence comes from Rhodopila globiformis, assembly GCF_002937115.1. Classification (GTDB taxonomy): domain Bacteria; phylum Pseudomonadota; class Alphaproteobacteria; order Acetobacterales; family Acetobacteraceae; genus Rhodopila; species Rhodopila globiformis. Next base: position 4,082 of record NZ_NHRY01000244.1, read on the forward strand.
CACCGGCGCCGCGACGGCAGCCGCTTCTGGTCCAGCGGCCGCATGGTGCCGCTGCGCAACCGGCGTGGCGAGGCCGAAGGCTACCTGAAGATCCTCTACGACCGCTCGGCCGAGAAGGAGGCGCGCGACGCGCTGGAGGCGCTGAACGCCGAGCTGGAAATCCGCGTGGCGGACCGGACCCGGGCGTTGGAGGCGGCGAACCAGCGCCTGCGCGAGGAATTCGCCGAACGCGAGCGGACGGCGGAGCAGATCCGGCAACTGCAGAAGATGGAGGCGCTGGGCCAGCTGACCGGCGGCATCGCGCATGATTTCAACAACCTGCTGACCGCCATCCTCGGCGGCCTGGAGGTGACGCGCATGCGCGTCGAGGAGCCGCGCACGCTGAAGATGATCGACAGCTCGATCAGCGCGGCGCAGCGCGGCGCCAAGCTGGTCGCGCAGCTGATGGCCTTCGCCCGCCGGCAGAACCTGGAGGTCGAGTGCCGGCAGATCAACACGCTGGTGGAGGAGATGCTGGAGCTGCTGGCGCGCAGCGTCGGGACCTCGGTGACGCTGACGTTCGACCTGGCCCCGGATGCCTGGACGGTGATGGCCGATGCCAGCCAGGTGCAGACGGCGATCCTGAACCTGGCGATCAATGCCCGCGATGCAATGCCGAACGGCGGCTGCCTGCGGATCAGCACCGGCAATACGCTGATCGAGGCGGCGGCGCCCGGCACGGAGCTGGCGCCGGGCGAGTACGCGATGCTGGCGGTGGAGGACACCGGGACCGGCATGACGGACGAAGTGAAGACGCGGCTGTTCGAGCCGTTCTTCACCACCAAGGAGATCGGCAAGGGAACCGGCCTCGGCCTGGCGCAGGTCTATGGCTTCGTCCGGCAGTCGGGCGGGGACGTGCTGGTGCGGAGCGCGCTGGGGCAGGGATCCCGGATCACCATCCTGCTGCCACGGGCGACCGAGGCGGTTGCCGGGGATACGGCGGCGGTAGCGTAGTAGGGGCGGCAGGGGGGGCGCCCCGGCGTCATGGCCGGGCGTGTCCCGGCCATGACGAAAGGGAAACGCAGCGGCGGACCGTTTCCGAGATGTGTGCATCCCGTAGGGACACGCCCGGCCATGACGGTGAGAGAACGGCCGCGGCGCCAAATCGCCCTGTGCGTCAGGGTGCTCCGGCCTCTTCGGCGGGCGCGGGTTCAGGCGTGACAGCGTTACCATGCCGGGCACGTCAGCACGGTTGAGCCAGCGGGCTCGACGTGTTAGACAACACAGCAAATTTGTATGACAATACAGAGGAGGCCGGAATGACAGCCGCTGAGAAGGCGGGCGACCAGGCGAGCCGGGCGGCATGACAGCCTTGGCCGCCCCGGAGATAACGGCGCTCCTTGAGGAAGCGCAGAAACGGGGCCTGCTTGGAGCCAAGGACCGGCAGATGGGCGGTCGCTTCCCGTCCGCGCTGGTGGAGGCGGCGCAGGCGGCTACAGGCATCACCGAGGCAACCGACTTGCTGACGTATGCGCTGGTGAAGGTGACTTTCGAGGACAACTACGGCCGCAAGCTACTGGAACTCGAAGGTACCGTGCCGCCTGGAACCTTCGGTGACTATTGACCTCGCCCGGTCGCTTCGCCGCATCAAGCCGGAGAAGTGGACGGGCAGCCTCCGTCCGCGGCCTGCCACGGCACGCAGTTTCGTTGATGCCGCCGACGCCTTCGGTCCGCCACTCCTCCTCGACATCTGCGTGTATCTCGACACCCTGCAAGGGCGGCTGCCGCCAGCCGCCCGAAGGCTTCTCGCGACGCGGCCAGTTCGGCATGTGTCCGTTGTGCTCGGGGAGCTAAGCCACAGGTTTGGCCGCCTGGCGCCGTCACCACGGAACGATGCTGCCCTGGCGAGACTTGGGCAGGCCATCGAACGCATTGACGAGCGCCTCGTCGGCGTTCCGAGCCCCGGCGTTTGCCTGGAGGCGGGCATCCTCGCGGGGCTCGTGTTTCGCCTTGGTGGCTTCCAGGCTGGCCAGGAAGTCGCCGCGCTCAACGATGCGACAATCTACCTCCATGCGCTGGAACACGGGCTGACGGTCCTGACCGGAAACCTGAACGACTTCGACCGCATGAAGCAAATCGTGCCGGAAGGCCAGGTGCTGTTCTACCAGTGACCTTCGCTGTTGTCGTCTGTCCGAACCGGCTCTGGTCGGTTTGCGGAAGGGTGAGCCGGGGCACCTTGATCGGGAGCGCATCCCAGGGGGCATTTGCGCCATAATGGCGCACGTGGGCCGCGACAGATGGCCCGGACAAGCCGGTCCATCAGGATGGGGGCCACGACCGCGGGGACCGTTTCCCGGGATCCGCGCATCCCGTGGGGGTGTCCTTGCCGTCTGCGTGCCGGCGGTGGGCGCGCGCAACGGCGCAGCACCAGAAGCTGCGGTTGCCCGCGGGGCTCGGCGCTTCGGGCCGGTGCTGCCAGGCGCAGCGATCCGGGCGTCAGCCGCCCAGGTGCCCCAGCCCCGCCCGGGCGATCAGCAGCACAGCCAGGGCCGACAGCGTCGTCAAGGCCACCATCCGGTGGTATTCCGGCCTGGCGCGCCGGAAGCACCAGCTTCCCAGCGCCGCGCCCAGCAGCAGGACCGGCACGCAGGCGGCGGTCCAGGTCAGGATCTCGGCAGTGATCATGCCGCGGGCGGCCATCGGTAGCAGCGAGACGCAGGCGGCCAGCATGAAGAACACCATCGACGTCGCCCGCATCCGCGCCGGGCTGTGCCCGAGCGCCAACAGGTAGACGATGACCGGCGGCCCGCCCATCGAGGCCAGCCCGTTGATGATCCCCGACGCCAGCCCGACCCCGCCGGCGAGCAGCCGCGACGGGTTCGGCGGCAGCCGGATGCCTCGGCGGATCAGCCAGACCGAGAAGGCGATGACCACGCCGATGGCCAGGCGCACCGGGTCCGGGGGCAGTTCGGTCAGGATCAGCAGGCCCAGCGGCACGCCCAGCACCAGGCCGGGCGCCAGCACGGCGACGGCCTGCCGATCGCAGGCCGCCCAGGCGCCGCACAGGCCGGACAGGCTGATGATCGCCTGCAGCGTCACCACCAGGGGCACCGCCTGCGCGGGCGGCAGGGCGAGGCTGAGGATCGGCACCGCCGCCAGGCCGAACCCGAAGCCGGTGAATCCGCGCAGGATGGCGGCGGCGAACACGCCAGCCATCGCGAGCACAAGGCTGACCATCATGCGCCCGTATGTTGGCACGCAACGCCGGGGTCCGCCATCACCCCGGCCCGATGCCGCATACGATAGTGCGGTGACCGCGCTTCAGCGGCCTGGCGCCCGTGCAGGGCGGCGCACGGACCGGCGCCTGGCGGTCGCCCGGCAGAGGCCGATCGGGGACGGTCGCGTCAGCCACCGCCATGAAAGGACCGTCTTTGCGGCACAATGTTATAATACGCGCATGCAGGCGTTCGTTTTGTTGCGTGCCGTTGCCAGTCCTTACTCGCCAGTATCACTTGCATCGCATCTGTAGAGACAAATCCTCACATTCACAGGGTTGTCATTTCTGTCATTGTGCAGTATCGACCGTGGGATGCGTTGGGAAACGCCCTCTCGTGGCACCGAAGTGTGCCCTAATTTCGCCATTCTGGCGGGGTTAATAGACCACAGTGTCGGTCGTTTCGGCCACATTGCCGGGCGATTATTGCGCCCTCAACCATATATGCAACGGCCTTGCAGTCTCTGCTGACCGTTTGCCGCCAATTCAGTGAGGTACGATGCAAAAATATTACGCAATCGCGCTAATTGCGACCTCGGCGCTCCTCGCCTCGGCGCAGCATGGCGCCCTGGCGCGATCAGCATCCCGCCACCATTATCGCCATCCGGAGCCCGTTACCCCGCGCCATACCGCCGGTTGGGTCGGCGAAACCGGCAAGGCGTCCTACTACTCCAACTTCTACCAGGGGCGCCGCGCCGCCAACGGCAGCCGCTTCGACCAGCGGTTGCTGACCGCCGCGCATGCCTGGCTGCCGTTTGGCACCAAAGTCTGCGTCACCGCACCCAGCACCGGACAGTCGGTCGTCGTCACCGTCACCGACCGGATCTATTCGGCCCGGCGCATCATCGACCTCTCGGCCGCCGCGGCCCGCAAGCTGGGCATCACGCAGCGCGGCGTCGCCGAGGTCAGCCTGACTCCGGCCTGACCGGCGTCCGATTCGCCGGCGGGGGCCGCCCCGTCGGGCCAACCCCCTCGGGCCAACCCCCTCTG
>NZ_NHRY01000245.1:0-100874 GCF_002937115.1 Rhodopila globiformis
TCCCATTTGGTGTGATTTAGGCTCTCGAATTCGTCCATTGATGGAACTCCATCAGCGTGTGCTTTGGCGGCTCACGCTCCAGAGTTTCATTGATGGGCGAACCGGGGCCTACCCCCGCAAATGTCAAACTGCTGCTGCCTCCCCGGCAGAGCCGGGGGAACTCCCGGTTACGTTAGAAATGAGCGCAAATTTATGAGTTGAATCACTGGCCAAAGCCGCCTTTCGGGACACGGAGCTTGTTTCCCCCAAACGAGAATCGGCGGCGCCGCCAGCCCAACGGGTTCAGCATGACGCCTGTCGGTTCAGTCTTCCAGGAAGCGTCATCGGAAAGCGGAGCAGCCGCGGCGCCGCCGGATCGCGCCAAGTCACCGATGTTGTTACATCATCGATATTCGCCACTTCCTCCCGCCCCGGCCGGCACGCATCACTGCCCGCGCGGCATGGAGCCACGGTAGCCGACCCCGACAAGGCGGGCCACAACCCCGAGGCGCAGACGCCCAGCGGTCGCATTCCACGTGGATTGGTGTTACTCATTGATCCGGCTTCACGCGGCAGATCGACCCGCCGTGGATCCAGCCCGAGGACCCGCCGAGCCAGTAACGGTCCGTCCTCGCTCAATGGGCGCAGCGCATCGCGCTCGTCCCGCCACGCATCCCGGCGACGCTGCAGGGCGCGATCACCACGCCGCCGATCATTGGCTGCGTCACAACAAGACGGCCGTCGCGGCACGTTACGTGGCCGGCCAGAGCCACGCCGCGCCGCGCACCCCCGACGAATCGCCGTGCCTGTTCTTCAGGATCGGCGTGGTGACCACGTCGCTGAACACATGCGGCGGGATCAGCCGCGGCAGCTCGGTATAGAGATGGTCCATGTTCGACAGCCCGCCGCCCAGCACGATCGCGTCCGGGTCGAGCAGGTTGATAACCCCCCCCAGTCCCCGCGCCAGCCGATCGGCGTGGCGGGCGAGGGCGTCGATGGCGATCTGCTCGCCGGCGGCGGCCCGCGCCGGTAGGCCGCCAGCGTCACGCGCGCCCGGCCCGTCGGCGTCCCGCGCCAGGGCCGGGCCGGCGACATAGGTTTCCAGGCAGCCATACCGGCCGCACCAGCACAGGTGGCCCGGCACCTCGTCCTCGCCGCGCGGCCAGAGCAGCGGCGTGTGGCCCCACTCGCCGGCGATGCGGTGCAGGCCCTGGTGCACCTTGCCGTGCATGATGATCCCGCCGCCGCAGCCGGTGCCCAGGATCACGCCAAACACCACGCCGTATCCGGCGGCGGCGCCATCGCTCGCCTCGCTCAGGGCGAAGCAGTTGGCGTCGTTCTCGACCCGTACCTCCCGCGCCAGCGCCTGGCTGATGTCGTATTCGAAGCGATGGCCGTTCAGCGCGATCGAGTTGGCGCCCTTGACCAGGCCGGTCGCCGGGCTGATCACGCCGGGTATGCCGACGCCGACGGTCGCGCTGGCGCCGAGCCGCGCTTCGGCGTCCCGCACCAGGCCGGCGATGGCCTCCACCGTGGCTTCGTAGCCGCTGGGCGTTGCGATGCGGTGACGCAACGCCACCGCGCCGTCCGGCGCCAGGACGATGATCTCGATCTTGGTGCCGCCGAGGTCGATCCCGATGCGATACTGGTTCATGCCATTAGCATGCCGATAAGACCGCGGCGGCTCAAGTGCATCTTGCCCAAACTTCGCGGCATGCGCATGTTGCCGGCATGAGCGAGACTCTTCTTGACGTCAAAGGCATGACCTGTCCGTTGCCCGTGCTGCGGGCCAACCGCGTGCTGCGCGGCATGGCGCCCGGGCAGCGTCTGCGCGTATTGGCAACGGATCGGGCGGCGGTGAGCGATTTCCAGGCTTTTTGTCAGGAAACCGGTCACGCCCTGCTGGCATGGAGTGAGGAAGCTGGCATATTCAGCTTCCTGATCCGTCGTCGGGCGGAGGATCCGGTACCAAAGGGGGGCTGACGTGGCGACCGCGTTGATTACGCATCCAGCGTGCCTGGAGCATGACACCGGCCCTTACCATCCGGAAACGTCCGAACGACTGCGCACCGTCCTGGCGGCGCTGGAGACCGAGGAATTCGCCATGCTGCTGCGCGAGTCCGCGCCCGAGGCCAGCGTCGAGCAGCTGACCCGGGTCCATCCGCGGGACTACGTCGAGGCGATCCTGGCGATCCATCCCGACCTGGGAGAGCCGATCAACCTGGACAGCGACACGGTCATGAGCGCCGGCAGCGCCGAGGCGGCGGCACGGGCCGCCGGCGGCGCCTGCCTGGGAGTGGATGCGGTGATGGAAGGCTGGGCGCGCACCGCCTTCGCCGCCGTCCGCCCGCCCGGACATCACGCCGAGCCGAACAAGCCGATGGGCTTCTGCCTGTTCAACAACGCCGCCGTCGCCGCGCTGCATGCGCGCGAGAAACACGGCGTCGCGCGCATCGCCGTGGTCGATTTCGATGTCCACCACGGCAACGGCACCCAGGCGATGTTCGCGGCGGATCCGGGCCTGTTCTATGCCTCCTCGCACCAGAATCCGTGCTACCCCGGCACCGGCGAGGTGTGGGAGCGTGGGGTGGCGGACAACATCCTGAACGTGCCGCTGCGCCCGCGCGACGGCAGCACCCAGTTCCGCGCCGTGTGGTCGGAAACGATCATCCCGGCGCTGGACACGTTCGCCCCCGGCCTGCTGATCGTTTCGGCCGGCTTCGATGCGCACGTGGCCGACCCACTGGCCCAGCTGCGGCTGGAAACCGCCGATTTCGCCTGGGTCACCGACCGGCTTCTGGAAGTCGCCGACAGGCACTGCGGCGGGCGCCTGGTTTCGGTGCTGGAAGGCGGCTACGACCTGAACGCGCTGGCCGCCTCGGTGGCGGCGCATGTCCGCAGTCTGATGCGGGGATAGAGGAACAGCCTGATGCCGGATACCCAGCCGGACGACGTCGCCACGCTGTCGTTCGAGGACGCGCTGGCGGAACTCGACCAGATCGTGCGCGGCCTGGAGGGCGGCACCCTGAAGCTCGATGCCGCGGTGCAGGCGTTCGAGCGTGGCGTGAAGCTGCGCCGCCACTGCGAGGCCAAGCTGGCCGAGGTCGAGGCGCGGGTGGAGGCGCTGGTACAGCGCTCCGACGGCACGCTCGGCACCCGTCCGCTGGAGCCGTAGTGCGCCAACCATGAAGCAGCGGGCGGACCAGATGCTGGTCCAGCGGGGTCTGGTGGAAAGCCGCGCCCGGGCGCAGGCGCTGATCCTGGCCGGCAAGGTGTTCTCCGGTGACAGGCGCGTCGCCAAAGCCGGCGACCTGCTGGCCGATGCCGCGCCGCTGGAGGTGCGCGGGCAGGACCACCCGTGGGTGTCGCGCGGCGGGCTGAAGCTGGCGCACGGGCTGGCGCATTTCGGCTTTTCGCCGGCCGGGCGGGTCTGCCTGGACATCGGCGCCTCCACCGGCGGCTTTACTGACGTTCTACTGTCGCACGGCGCGGCCCGGGTGCATGCGGTGGATGTCGGGCACGGGCAACTGGCCTGGAAGCTGCGCTGCGACGACCGCGTCGTGGTGCACGAAAAGACCAACGCGCGTTATCTGGATCGTGCGCAGATCCCTGAGCCGATGGGCGCTTTGGTGTGCGATGCCAGCTTCATCGGGCTGGCGACGGTACTGCCGGCGCCGCTGGCGCTGTGCGGTCCCGGGGCCTGGGCGATCGCGCTGATCAAGCCGCAGTTCGAGGCCGGCGCCGCTTCGGTGGGCAGCAAGGGCGTGGTTCGCGATCCCGCGATGCATCGCGCGGTCTGCGACCGCATCGGCGCGTGGTGGGCCGGGTTGGCGGGTTGGATTGTTCTGGGAATCGAGCCAAGCCCGATCACCGGCCCGGAAGGCAACCGGGAATTCCTGCTCGGAGCAGTTCGGCGCCAGACAGACTCCGGCTGATGCCAAGGGTTCGTCCGCGCATAACCGCTGCATGTGGCGCATTCATGGAGAGGCCCCGGCTGCACGATGCCGTCATGACGCGGAGGGACCGGTGCCCTATGACGCGGTTATTCCCTGACGAGCCCCAAGTGCCCGAAAATCCTGCACGCTGGCTCGACTTTTCATCGTCAAGGCCGACCATCCGCGCGCTGCGGCGCTGGTGCGGAAGATCGCGGCCGCACGGGCGGCCGTGACAGGTGGCGGCTGTCCGTGCCGGCCTGTCAGGAATTCGGGCAGTTGGCGCAAACGATCGGCCAGACAGTGTTTCATGCTGGCTGGCCGGGTTCGGACGGGGGGGGGGTGAACCGTGGCTAAACCGACTTTTTCAGGACCGGAGACGCCTTGAACCGCACCGTCTTGCCGGCCTTTACTTTGATCGACTCGCCGGTCCGCGGGTTCAGCGCTTTGCGTGCCTTGGTCTTGCGGACGGTGAAGGTGCCGAAGCTTGGAAGCGTGAACTTCCCGGTCCGCTTCATCTCCTTCACGATGGCATCAATCAGGTCATTGGTCGCGCGGTTGGCCGCAGCCCCTGTCACTTCAGTTGATTGCTGAATGACGCGGGCGATAAACGCCTTGGACATCAGGAATTCCTTGTCATATCGAGATCAAAAGGTGTGTTGATCTCGCCCAGGATCACCTTGTGCGCCAAAACTGCACGATTCGTCAACAAATTTGCGCACGATGAAATGATCGACTCCGCAATTTCTCAAGAATATTTGACTATCTGTAGCGTTCTTGGCGTCGCCACGGGCGAATCGCCCGGACAGTGGAAACGCCGCTGGCGGCAGCAGAATATCGCCATGGCGCAGGCGGCCGGCGTGCGGCAAGTAATCCCGCCGGCGTCAGCAAGTCATTGTCAACACTTCGATTTAACGATTGCCACCATGACGCAGGGCCGCGCCGGCGGCCGCGACAGAACCGCCTTGCCCGGAAAAACCAAGATGCAGCCAGAAAGTTTAGCGCGCGGCCGGGTCTGGCCGCAGGGCTGACGGAAACCGGGCGGTGGCCGCCAGATCCGGCCGGGAAACGTCGGCCAGCAGGGACCAGATCTTGTCCGGTTGCATCGGAACGTCAGGATCGTTCAGAAGCCGATCGAGTTCCTCCAGTTTTCGATCGTACTCGGCATGGGTCATGGTCGGCCTCCAAACACGCGCAATGCCGCTATCCCGCCCGACAATCGTGGCAGGGGCACGGCAGTGCGATGAATATGAGGTGTTCCTTTCCCGGACGACCGTCCCGGCCGATCAAACCGACGACATCACCGCCGGCGCCAGCGCCGCTACCCGCGCGGCGGGATGACCGGGATTGCGGAACCGCAGCTCGCCGCCCGGCGCGGCGTGCGGCTCGCCGAGCCCGAACAGTTCCAGCCGCGAGGTGAAGGTCACCGCGACGACCGGACGCGCCTCGGGATTGGTCATGAACTGCCGGGCCTCGCCTTCCAGTTCCAGCCGCTCACGCAGGCCGCGCCATTCCAGCCGATCGGTGTCCTCGACGAACATCGACAGGATGCCGGGCCGCTTCCCGGTCAGCCGCACCGGCGCAATGGCGGCGAGGCGCCGGCGGATCATGATGGCGACCTCGTTCTCCTGCCCGGCGCGCGCCGCCATGACGAACACGCCGCCCCCCGTGGTGGTGACGGACAGGTGCGCCTCGGGCCCGAACTCCCGCCGCAGCGACGACATCAGGCCCAGGTCTTCGGCCTGCGCGCCGGCCAGCAGCAGCGGATCCAGCCGCAGGATGATGGCCTCGTCATGGTCCTGGCGCGACTTCGTCTCCAGCATCGCGCGGATGCGCTGGTGCAGATTGGCCAGGGCTTCGCTGTCTGGCTCGGAGTCATGCAGGCCCCCGCGCAGGCCGCCCGGCAGTGTCATCTTCAGCAGGTAGCGCCCGGGATGCGCCGCCAGCCAGGTCTGCAGATCGGGGTCGATGCGATCGGCCAGCCGGAACCAGGCGCCGCGATGCACGCCGCGGCCGTTCTCGGCGCTGACGACGTCGCAGGCGACTTCGGCCTCGATCTGGTCGCGGGTCAGCAGCAGGTCGTGCGGCGTGCCCTCCTCTAGGCCCGGAAAGCTGACGGTGAAGCCGCGCGAGCGCTGCAGCATGGCGGAACGGATCAGGTGGAAAACCGGGACCAGCGTGTTCTGTCCAGCCAGGCCAAGCTCGAGCTGCTCGATCAGCCGGTTGCGTCCCCCTGGAGTCAGGCTCGCGGCGATCAGCGGAATTTCCCGCGCGATCGCTTCCAGCAGCGCCTCGGTGGCGGACATCGGCGCATCAGGCTGGCGGCGCAACTTCTCCAGGCTAAGTTCCAGCACATGGCGTTGCCGGATCGCCTGGCCAGCGCGCGGCCCTGCTGCGGCCAGGGCGCGGACCTCGGCAAGGCGCTGACGCCAGCGTTTCTCGCCAGCCAGCGCTACGAAGGAGTCCAACGGCGAAGGGGCAGGGGCGTTTGCGAGCATGGTGTTCAGGGTGCATCACGAGATCGAGACTTACCATTGAGGCCCGAAAATTGCCGAGCGTCAAGCTTGGTTATTGCCGACCCTCGCTGACGCTTTTGCGATGAACGCGGCGGAAGCGCTGCCGGAGCGAGGTCGCCGCCCTATCGTCGCCCTATCGTCATGGCCGGGCGTGTCCCCATGCGTATCAGGATAAGACGGCGGTCGGAGAAAGATTTGGCGGCGCGTGCCGTTCCCCCTCGTCATGGCCCGGCTGGTCCGGGCCACCTGTCGCGGCACAAGTGCTTGAACAGGTGGCCCGGACAAGCCGGGCCATGACGATCAGGGAAACGCCGTTCTCCAACCGTCGCTCTATCCTGATACGCATGGGACGTGTCCCGGCCATCTGCGCTTCGACGGCGGGGGGTGGATGGCCGGGACACGCCCGGCCATGACGATAGGGCGACGACCTTGCTCCGCCGCTCAGCTTATCCTGATACGCATGGGGACACGCCCGGCCATGACGGTGAGGCAACGGACCGGGCACGGCCCATGCCGGAGCGGCAACGGACCGCCGACGCGCGTCAGTTCCGCGGCAGCCGCAGGATCGCCGGCGCGTCCGGATTCTGCGCGCGGTGGCGCAGCAGGTGATCCGCCAGCACGCACGCCACCATCGCCTCGCCAACCGGCACGGCGCGGATGCCAACGCAGGGATCGTGACGGCCCTTGGTGACGATCTCGATGTCATGGCCGCGGCGATCGACGGACTGCCGCGGCGACAGGATCGAACTAGTCGGCTTCACCGCGAAGCGCGCCACGATCGGCTGGCCCGTCGCGATGCCGCCCAGGATGCCGCCGGCATGGTTCGAGGCGAATTCCACCACGCCGTCCCGCATCCGCATCTCGTCGGCGTTCGCCTCGCCGGTCAGGGCGGCGGCGGCGAACCCTTCGCCGATTTCCACGCCCTTCACGGCGTTGATCGACATCAGGGCGGCGGCGATGTCGGCATCCAGCTTGCCGTAGATCGGCGCGCCCAGGCCGGGCGGAGCGCCTTCCGCGACGATCTCGATCACCGCGCCGGCCGAGGAGCCGGACTTGCGCACCTCCGACAGGTACGTCTCCCACGCCGCAGCGGCCACCGGATCGGGGCAGAAAAGCGGGTTCTGCCCGATCTGGTCCCAGTCCCAGCGCCCGCGGTCGATCCTGTGCGGGCCGACCTGCACCAGCGCGCCGCGGATCGTCACCCGGCCGCCCAGCACGCGCCGCGCCACCGCGCCGGCTGCCACGCGCATCGCGGTCTCGCGCGCCGAGGACCGGCCGCCGCCGCGATAATCACGGATGCCGTATTTCAGGTCATAGGTCACGTCGGCGTGGCCGGGCCGGTACTGCACCGCGATGTCGGCGTAATCGCGGGACCGTTGGTCCTGGTTCTCGATCACCAGGCTGATCGGCGTGCCGGTGGTCAAGCCCTCGAACACGCCGGACAGGATGCGGACCTGGTCAGGCTCCTGCCGCTGAGTGGTGAATTTCGACTGCCCCGGACGGCGCTTGTCCAGCCAGGGCTGGATATCCGCCTCGGTCAGCGGAATGCGCGGCGGGCAGCCATCGACGACGACGCCGATGGCCGGACCGTGACTTTCGCCCCATGTGGTGACCCGGAACAGATGACCGAAGCTGTTATGGGACATGGCAGGGGTTATCAGGACTCCGCGATGGCGATGTCGGGCGCGTCCGGATGCTTCATGCCGACGATGTGGTAGCCGCAATCGACATGGTGCACTTCGCCCGTTACGCCGGCCGCCAGGTCCGACAGCAGGTAAAGCCCGGCGCCGCCGACTTCGTCGATCGTGACGTTGCGCTGCATCGGCGCGTTGAGCTGGTTCCAGCGCAGGATGTAGCGGAAATCGCCAATCCCCGATGCCGCCAGCGTCTTGATCGGCCCGGCACTGATGGCGTTGCAGCGGATTCCCGCGCTGCCGAGATCGGCCGCCAGATAGCGCACCGACGCCTCCAGCGCCGCCTTTGCCACGCCCATGACGTTGTAGTGCGGCACCCAGCGTTCGGCGCCCAGGTAGGACAGGGTCAGCAGGCTGCCGCCCGGCTGCATCATCGGCACCGCCCGCTGACAGACCGAGGTGAACGAATAGCAGGAGATATCCATCGCCTGCAGGAACGCCCCCCGCGGGGTGTCGAGATAACGCCCGCGCAGGAACTGCTTGTCCGCGAAACCGATGGCGTGAACCAGGAAATCCAGTCCCCCCCAGCGTTCCGACAGACCGGCAAAGGCGGAGTCGATGCTGGCTTCGTCGGTGACGTCGCAGGGAAACACGAGATCGGAGCCAACCTGCTGGGCCAGCGGGCGCACCCGCCGCTCCAGCGCCTCGCCCTGGAAGGTGAATGCCAGCTCGGCGCCCTGGGCGGCACAGGCCGAGGCGATGCCCCAGGCCAGCGAGCGATCATTGGCGACACCCATGATCATGCCCCGCTTGCCACGCATCAGGTTGCCTTGCAGGGGGAGGAGTGCCGCAGCACTGTCAGCCATTGTCTATCCTATTCCTGGCGATGCGCAGCGAGACGCACCGTCCCGCCGTCGTGGCACAAGGCAGCGGGAAAGAGCAAGAGGCAGGAAGCGTTTTTGTCGGCGCCGTTGTATGAATCGAACGATCACGCGGCGCCGCGCCGCCGCGTCAGGCGGCCGTCACCAGCCGCTTCCGCCGGGGCATCGCGGCCTTCGCCGTGCCGGCTGCCGCCGCGGGCTTGCGCGACCGCGCCAGCACCGCCGGCGCGGCGGGATTTTCGCCAGTCAGGCGCTCGATCAACCGGTTGTAGGCAGCCAGGTAGTCCTTCATCCCCAGGTGCTTTTCCGCGTACTCGCGGGCATTGGCGCGCAACCTGCGGTTCAGCGCCTTGTCCTCGAGCAGGTCGAGCACCGTCTGCGCCAGCGTCTGCGGCTCGAGGAACGGCACCAGCAGCCCGTTCTCGCCGTGGGTGAGGAACTCCTGCACCGGCTGGGTGTCGCTGCCGATGACCGGGCAGCCAATCGCCAGCGACTCACGCAGCGACCAGGATGCAACGAACGGATAGGTCAGGTAGACGTGCGCGTCCGAGCGCTGCAGCATGGACAGGTAGGTGGCGTAGGGAATGCGGCCGGGGAAGACGATACGGTCCCGGTCGATGTCCTTGCCCACCTCGGCGAGCATCACCTCCCGCCAGTTGGCGCCTTGCCGCGGGCCACTGCCGTAGCTGACGCCGTCGCCGCCGACCAGGACGACCTTGATGTCCTGGCGTGCCCGCAGCAGCGTCGGCAAGGCCCGCATCATGATGTGGAAGCCGCGGTACGGCTCCAGGTCGCGCGACACATAGGTCACCAGCTTGTCGCCGGGCCGGACGATCAGGTCGCCAACCTGCAGGTTCTTCTTGCGGACCTGCTGATCCGGCGCGCATTTCGCCAGGTCGACGCCTTCCCAGACCAGCTCGATGCCAGGCCGTGCCCAGTCGGGATAGGTCGACAACTGCCACTTTGTCGGCGTCTGCCCGGTGCCGCCGAGATTCAGGGCGATGTGGTTGATCGCGTTCTTCGCCCGGATGCGCGGATAGTCGAACGGGTGGGAGGGGAATTCCGGATCGAAGCCGACGTCGGCTTTGTCGTACTGATAGTAGAACTCCATGTATCCCAGCATCGGCACGTCCGGCCAGACGTCGCGCAGGTTCAGCATCTCGCCCCAGCCGTGGTGGCCGATGATGATGTCCGGCTTGAAGCCCAGGTGCCCCAGGCCATAGGCCGCGCGGAACACCGCTTCGGCGCGCCGCACGCCGTTGTCCAGTTCGCGCGCCGACAGGTGGGTCTCCGGGGTGTCGAGCTGGGGCCGAGCGTAGGGGATTTTCCGCACGCCGGTGATCTGGTTGGCGTTCGGCTCGGTGATGAACAGCACCTCATGCCGCTGATCCGCCGCGAGCTGCCGGACAATATGCAGGAACTGCCCGGGGAAATTCTGATGGACGAACAGGAACTTCAACCTGGATACCCCATACGCTATCCGGCATCCGAAGACCCCGGCCTGTTCAGATCGAGCCGCCGCCGCGCGCCGCCGGCAGCGGCCTGTGGATCAGGCCCGCCGGACCCGGGCGCCTATCGGCTTCGTGCGGCCGGGACCGGCTGAGCATCACGCCCGGCGGCCATGCCACGCCGTCTCTAGCCGCGCGGCCTGATCGGTGACTTCGCCAGCGGCGACCGCCCCTTGCCGGGTTCGGGCTTCGCGGCGGCCGGCGGCGGAACGATCTTCCTGGCAACCACCGGCCTGGCCGCACCGGATCTGGCGTCCCGCGGCTGGGCATCCCGCGGCTGGGCATCCCGCGGCTGGGCACCCCGCGCCTGGATGACGACCTGGAACGCCTCCAGCGCGGCGAGGCTTTCCGCCTCGCAGGTTTCGCCGGCGCTGACCGGGCCGACCGCGCTGCCGTCCACGAACGTGGCGGAATAGGTGCAGTCGAAGTTCTTCGCCGACGTGCCCTTCAGGCGGATCTTCAGGCCCAGCAGCGGCAGCGCCATGCCGCGGCTGCCGCAGTACTTGCCGGCCTCCACCCAGGGAGACAGCCAGTTCCGCCCCAGCACCGCCTGGTACTCCAACTCGGGGATCGAGGTGCCGTCGGGCGGCGCGAAGCCGAACCCTTCGATCCAGAGTCCGCTGCCTTTGGAGCCGATCCAGTCGCCGGAGTTGCCGCCGACGTCGCCGGTGCGCTGGACATGCGCCATGATCTGCCGCGTCGCCTCCGGCTGGGGCACGACGCTTTCGGCAGCCACCGCGGCGGCGGCGTCCGGCACGGCGGCCTCGCCGCTCAGGCGCAGAACCTGCAGCCGCGGCGCGGCGTCCGCGCCCTTCACCTGATAAATGGTGACCAGGATCTGCGCGGAGCCATCCGTCACGCGCACCAGGGCGGCCGTGCCGTTCAGCCATCCATCTTCGCGGAAGGTGCTGACGGTCACCGCCTCCGGTCGCCCGGCAATGCCCGGCGCCGGCGTGATGCGCACGCCGGGCAGCGCCGTCACCGGGTCGGGCTGCGGGCTGCCCGGCGCCTGGAAGACACAGAACAGGCCCGTTTCGAGCGTCATCAGATGCGCCGAAACCTGCAGTTCGGCGACGCGGTTCGTTGTGCCGGCCGGTTCCTTGCCGGGCTCGCTGGCCATTGCCTGTCTCACTTTGGCTCGTTCCGCGTTTGCGGCTTCGGACATTCGACTAACTCGCTCTGTCAGGTGTTCGATTCATTTCTCAGATTATACGAGACGAGCGGAAGAGCCGGCAATTGCCCCATAAGAACGAATCCGCCGCATGGGCTGTTTCCAAGCGCGCTGCGCGTGCCCGACGCCAATCAGCCATCCCCCGCCGTTCCTATAGCCGCGATTAGTGCATTATTAATAGCACCAGGCGATAGTCCCAATGGAAGCAGAAATCCAAAACCGGTTTTTTTCAAGCGCTCGGCCGGCGCGCCGATGTCGAACGCGGCCACCGGCAGGCCGGCCCGCCAGATGTCGCCCAGGCTGAGGCACCAGGTTTCTGGCGCGATCGACGTGACAAAACCAAGCCGGGCCTGTTGCGCGACGATCATGTCCACCGCCTCGCCGGGCGCGAAGCGGCCGGTTACGAACACGCGCCCGGTCGCCATCATGCGCGCATCGTCGATGGTATGGCCGACGACAACGAATTCAATGTCGAGGCCGCGCCTGGCCGCGTCGCGCGCGCACGCCAGCAGCACGTCATACCCCTTGTGCACGCCGATGGCGCCGACGACGCAGACCCGCGGCCGCCCCGCGCCGACGGGCCGGACCGGGGCGAGCCTCATAGGCGCTGACTTAGTCGGCCGGGCACGGCGACTTGCCCCTCCCGCCATGACGTTGCGGCAACCACCGTGCCGCCCGCCCACTGAGTCAGCGCGTATGGACGCGAGCCTCGGGATGTCCTGGTCGTCTTCGTGCGGTACGAGAACCGGCGACAGCTCGGGAAAATGCCGCTGGACGCGACAGGCCGTGTCGGCAGATGGCACGACGACGCGATGCGCGCCTGACAGGAACGCCGCCGATCGCTGCCGCAGCGCGGCGACGCTGATCTCCTCGTGCAGGAAGCTGCCATGATCGGCGACGCAGGCCTCGCACTCATGCAGGTCGGGCTCGCCGCAATAGCGGTTGTGCCCGCCGACCAGCAGGACGCGTGGGCAGAACCAGGCATAGTCGTGGATATGCACCTCATACGGCAGGCCGAGTTTCGCGACGACGTCATACATGGCCGGCGGATGCTGGAGGAAATGATGCACCTCCACCGCCCTGGCCGGGCGCAGCAGGCGCAGCAGGGCCGCCTGCTCCCGCGGCATGGCGAACACCAGGTTGTGGAAGTCGTCCGCCACGCCGTCGCGCACCGCGATCGCCGGCTCGTCCTGCGCCGTCCGCGCCGGGCGGAGGACGACCGGGCGGCGTCCGGACGCGGCATGGGCCGCCACGGCCTGCCTCACCCGCGCCTCGACCCCGCCGCCCTCGTCATGGGTGACCAGGATCACCGACTCCCGCCACGCCCGTCCCGCCTCGCGCCATCGCGCCAGGTCGATGCGCCGGCGCGGCTCCGCCAGCGGGTCGCGGGTGACGAAATCGTCGATCAGCGCCTGGTGGCCGGGGTGAAGCTGCTCCAGGATCCGGCCGTTACGCGCCCGCAGATGCGCCGCGTCGGCGCCGAAGCTGGAGCCGCCCATGTGGCCGACGAACAGCCCGGTCAGCGCCACGTTCCGCCATCCCAGCATGCGGGCGCGCAGGCACAGGTCGTTCTCCTCGCCGTAGCCCTGGGCGAACAGGTCGGTGCGGAACGAACCCACCGCCGTCAGGCAGTCGCGCCGCAGGAACAGGCAAAATCCGACGCCGACGGGAATGTCCGCCAAGGTGCCGCCGTTCGCCCGTTCCGCCATGCGGTCGAGCCGGTTCGTCGCGCCCTGGTCCGGAACCGGGTTGCTTCCCGCCACGCCCGGATAGCTGAGGATGGTGGCGTCGTTCGACAGCGGCGTGACGGTGCCGATGTCATGCGCGGCATAGGCGGCGTCGCGCAGCCGTTGCAGCCAGCCGGGCGGCACCAGCGTGTCGCTGTTCAGCAGCACGACGTCCTGGTCCCTGGCCGCGCGGATGCCGGCGTTGGCGCTGGCCGGAAATCCCTGCGCGGTGGCGTGGCGCAGCAGCCTGATCCGCCCTTGCCGCGCCAGGCCGTCCAGCGCGGCGACCAGCCCGGGCTCGGACGAGCCGTCATCGACCACCAGCACCCGCGCATCATCCGGCATCGAGGCGAGAACGCTGCGCAGGCAGTCCAGCGCGACTGTTTCACCATTGTGCACCGGAATGACGACAACCGTCGCCCGCCGCCGCCGATCGGCGCCCACGGGATCGGCGCCCACGGGCTTGGCGGCGGCGGGGCAGTCGGCGGGCAGGACGGTGTTGGAGGCGCCAAGGATATGCGCGGTATCGGCGGCCGCGATCATCCGTTTCCGCGGCGGGCCGGCCGGATAGCTTTGTCCAAGCTGCAGCGCGGCGGCGACATGCAGCGCCTGGTCCGCGAACGGGTCCAGCGGGCTGCCGAGCAGATCCGTCCCATCGGGCCCCCGCACATGGATCGGCCCCGGCGCATCCAGCAGGTCGGCCCGGGCCAGCGTGAACCATCGCGCATGCGCCAGCGGCCCGGTGTCGGGCACCGGCATCGTGTCGTCGCCGGCGATGACGCTCTGGGTCAGGCCGCCGGACGCGTAGGACAGCGTCAGTTCCGCCGGACGCCCGGGATCGCCGGGATGCCACGCCCAGCCGCGCACGCCGCCCTGGAACACCTCGACACAGCCGGATACCCGCCGGATCACGTCGATCCGGATCGGGCTGCCGAGCAGCGGCAGGTCCCCCACCCGCACCTCGATCCGGCTGCCGTGCTGCCAGCCGCCGGGAAGACGAAGGCCGCGCAGGGCGGTGCCGTCGAGGCTCACGCGCACCCGTCCGGGCGCGGCGGCATGGACCTCCAGCCGCCCGTCCGAGCGCAGGCCGCACCAGCCGGCGAGCGCGCGGCAGGAAACGATCTGCTGCGCCAGCGACGCCGTCTCCACCCCCAGCACGTGCCGGGACAGCGCCACGCCGAGGGGCTCGGCGGCCGCATCCGCGCCGGCCACGCGCAGCCGCGCCGCGGCGAGGCCGAGCCATGCCTGCCGTACGTCATATTGGGCGGCGATGCCGGCGAACAGAGCCTCGGCCCGGCCCGGATCCTGCGCCAGGCAGGCGCTGGCCAGGGACAGCGTCGCGTTGGGATCATTCGGCAGCAGCCGGTGCGCGCGCTCCAGCCAGCGCAGGGCGTGTTCACGCCGGTTGGCCGCCAGAGCGGCCAGCCCTTCGTTGATGGCGGTGCGGGCAAGCGCGGTCAGCGATGCCCCGGACCCGGCATCGCCGGCCGGCATGGGTCAGCGCCCTGCGATGCCGGCCGCGATCTCCTGGGATCCGGTCGCGGGCGGCGTTGCCCCCGCTTCAGCCGGCAGCGCCGCGAGGTCGGCTTTGGCGTCCTGCAGGCCCTGGGCGACTGCTTTCTCCAGCCATTTCCGCGCCTGCGGAATATCCAGCTCGCCCGCCAGGTTGCGCGACAGGTAGCGGCCCAGCATCATTTGCGCATAGGGATGCCCGCGCTCGGCCGCGGCGCGGAACCAGCGCTGGGCGACGGCCCGGTCCATCGGCACCTCATGGCCGCCGCCATACATGGCGCCGACGGCGAACATCGCGCCGACATGGCCGCGATCCGCCGCCTTCTGGAACAGCGCCAGCGCCGCCGGATGGTCCTTGGCGCCACCGCGGCCGGAGAGGGTCATTTCCGCCAGCATGACCTCGGCTTCGACCATGCCGACGCCGGCGGCCTTGGCGATCCACTTCCGCCCTTCCTCGGCATCGGCCATCACGCCACGGCCTTCGACCAGCATGCGGCCATACCAGTACTGGGCGTTCACCACGCCGTCCGCCGCCCGCCGCAGCCATTCCGCCGCCTTGCGGTCGTCACGCTCGATGCCGACGCCTTCCGCCAGGCAGACGCCGAAATTGAATGCCGCGATCAGGTCGCCCGAGGCCGCGGCCCGCTCAAACCACTCGCGGGTGCGCACCGAGTCCTGCTCGTCGCCATGGCCTTTCAGCAGTAGGTTGCCGAGGTCGACATGCGAGTGGGCGTCGCCGCCTTCGGCCGCGATGCGGAACAGCTTCGCCGCCTCGTCCTGGTCGCGCGGCACGCCGGCGCCGGTCAGGTGCAGCATGGCCAGCGCGCGGGCCGCCCCGCGATGTTTGGCGTCCGCGGCGCGGCGGAACCACATCGCCGCTTCGGCATAGTTCGGCGGCAGGCTGCCGCCCTTGGCATAGATGTCGCCGACGAGCGCCGCGGCTTCGGGATCGCCGGCCAGCGCGGCACGGCGCAGCCAGGATTCGCCTTCCACCGGGTTGGCCTCGACGCCGAGTCCCTCCATCAGCGCCAGGCCCCAGCGGGCCTGCGCCGCACGGTGGCCTTTCTCGGCCGCCTGCTTGTAGTAAAGCGCCGCCTTCTGCCGGTCCTGCGGCACGCCGGTGCCGCGCTCGTTGATCATACCATATAGGTACAATGCTGTGCCGAGCCCTTTCTCGGCGGCTTGGCGCAGGTTATCCAGCAGTTCCGCCTGGATTTCCGGCGCGCTGGTATCGCGGGCCAGCACCAAGGCATGGCCAAGCTGGCCCTGTGGACTGCCGCCGGCCGCCGCCTTCTTGTACCACTGGTCGCCTTCTTCCTGGTTGCGCAGCTCCTCGGGCCCCGACGTCAGGATGTAGCCGAGCACCGCCTGGCCGTCGGCCGAGCCGCCCTCGGCCGCGCGCCGCGCCCATTTCGCGGCATTGACGAAATCCGGCTCGGAGAGGGTCTGGCCGCCGAACAGCCCGGAGCCGTAGCCCGGGCCGGCCTGCGACTGGCCGGGTCCCATCCCGTGCAGGCACAGCGTCGCCAGCAGCGCCTGCGCCTCGATATAGCCGTTGGTGGCGGCGCGCTCGATCCAGCGGACGCCGTCGATCCGGCTGGGCGGCACGCCGGCGCCTTCCAGATAGCAGCGGCCAACCCGGAACTCCGCTTCGGGGAGGCCGGCCTTGGCCGCCTTGGAGAGCAGGGCGAAGGCGGCCTTGGCGTCGCCGCCTTCCTGGAGCTGCAGGCCGCGCTTCAGGGCGGCTGCGGGCGAGAACCCGCTGAAAAGCTTGTCAAGCAGCGCCATGCCAACCTCCGTCCGGTTCCACCGCGTGCGCCTTACGGCTCACGCATACCCTCGGTGGCCAGTGGAATGAACCTGCCCAACATGTAGCTCAGCACCGTCTGCTTGCCGACCCTGATATCCGCCTGGATCGGCATGCCCGGGATCAGGTGGAAGTTCGCCGGGACGCCGTGCAGGTTGATCTGGTCCAGGGTGATCCGCGACCGGTAGTACCACTGGGCGCCAGCAGCCGATTGCGGCACCGGCACGTCGCCGGTCGGGTTGCGCTGTTCATCCTGCGCGGTGAAGCTGTCGGGGCTGATCACCCGCACCACGCCGTGCGCCATGCCGTAGCGGGAGTAGATGAAGGTCTGAAACTTGATGTCCACCGGGTCGCCGAGGGTGACGTGGCCATCCTCGTCCCCGGGAATGTTGGCCTCGACTTCCAGCGGCGCGTCGGTCGGCACCAGGGTGATGAACTGCTGCCCGGCGGTCAGCACCGAGCCGACCGAGACCTTGCTGATCGACATCACCGTGCCGTCGGTCTCCGCCCGCAGTTCGACCAGTTGCCGGCGGAGCTGGTTCTTGTTGAGCTGCTCGCGCGCGTCGGACAGCTTGCCGAGCGCGTCGGTCAGCTTGTCCGAGACGTCGTTGTGCCAGCTCTGGATATATTCATTGCGCTCGGCGACCAGGGCCGCGAGGTCCCGCATCGCGCCATTCGCCGTATCCCGCGCATTGTTCAGGTTGCGTTGCATCTCCGCCCGGGAATCTTCGGCCGCCAGCGTGTTGAGCTTGGAGCCGACGTTCAGCCTCTCAAGGTCGGTCCGCATCTTCTCCAGTGACTTGGCGTACTGCAGCCGATCGGCGTAACCGGCTTCGTCGGATCGGGAGCGGGCGATCGTCGCCTGCAGGCTGTCGAACTTCTGCTGGTAGTTCTCCAGCTTGAAACGGTACTCCGCCTGCCGGTTCGCGTAGATCGACGCCTGGAGCAGCATGTCGGGGTTCGTGCCGCTGTAGGTGAACGGACGGTTCTGCATCTCGGCCTCCAGGCGGGCGACCTGTGCCTGGAAGGTGCTGACCTGGGCGGCGGATGCGCCGGCGTCGGAGGCGGCAAAAGTCGGATCGAGGCGGGCCAGGACCTGGCCGGCGTGGACGACTTCACCCTCGTGCACGTTGATCGAGCGGACGATGGCGGTTTCCAGCGGTTGCACCACGATGGTGGGCGATCGTGGCACCACCACGCCCAGCGCCGTCACCACGCGATCGACCTTGATCACGCCCGTCAGGACGAACATCACCGCGACCATGCTGCTGACCGTCAGAGTCAGGCCGCGGGCGATGCGCGGCATCGGCAGGTTGATGATTGCCGCGGACGGCGACTGGTACTCCAGGATCGCCGGCAGCGTCGGATCGAGCCGATCTTCCCGCACGGTACTAATCGCCTTGGACGAGGGCCGGGGCAGGAGCTGCATGACCTGATCCTTCACTGAACATATGACGGTTCTGCTGGTTCCAGAGCGTACGGTAGATGGCGCAACGCTCCAGCAGGGTAGCGTGACTGCCGATGTCGATCGCCTTGCCCTTCTCCAGCACCAGGATCTGGTCGCAATCGACCAGGGACGACAAGCGGTGGGAGACGATGAACATCGTGCGACCGCGGGCGATCCGCTTGAGGTTGGCGTTGACCAGGGCCTCGGATTCCGGATCCAGCGCGCTGGTCGCCTCGTCCAGGATCAGGATGCGCGGATCGGTGATCAGGGCGCGGGCGATGGCCAGCCGCTGCCGCTGTCCGCCGGACAGGTTGGGCGAGCCTTCCTCGATCCAGGTTTCATACCCGTTGGGCATGCGTTCGATGAATTCCTCGGCGCCGGCGAGGCGGGCGGCGCGGATCGCGTCCTCCAGCGTCAGGCCCGGGCGGCCGGACAGGATGTTCTCGCGGATGGTGCCGCGGAACAGGAAGTTCTCCTGCAGGACGACGCCGAAGCTGGAGCGCAGGTGGCGCAGGTTGATCTCCCGCAAATCCGCGCCATCGATCTTCAGGAAGCCGGAATACTCGCGGTTGATGCCCTGCAGCAGCCGGGTGATGGTGGACTTGCCGGAGCCCGAGCGGCCGACCAGGCCCAGCGTGGTGCCGGCGGGGACCGAGAAGCTGACGCGGTCGAGCGCCGGAAGCTTGGTGCCGGCATAGGTGAAGGTGACGTCCTCATAGGACACCGCGCCGACGAATTTCGGCCGTAGCCCGCCGGATGCGGCGTCGACCTCCAGCGGCCGGTTGAGCACCTCGGCCGCCATGGCCATCGCTCCGCCGACCTCTTCCCATTCCTCGATCAGCCGCGCCAGGCCGACCAGCGGCTGGCTGACGCGCTGCGACAGCATCATGAAGGCGAAGATGGCGCCGATCTGGAAGCCGTTGTCCTGGGACAGGGCGAGATACGCGCCAATCAGGATCGTGCCCATGTACATGAAGCGCTCGATCGGCGTGACCAGGGTCTGCGGCCAGTTCGACAGCTTCCCCAGTTCCCAGCGCCACTTGCCGACCTCGGCGACCTTCTCGTCCCACAGCGCCTTGCGCTGCGGCTCGACGGCCAGCGACTTGACGGTCTTGATGCCGAAGATGGTCTCGCCCAGGGCGGCGTTCTTCAGGGTCTCGGCGTTGATGACCTTGCCGAAGATGGCCCGGACCGGCCGCAGGAAGGCCAGGATGATCAGCATGATGGCGGTGGCGCAGGCCAGGACGATCCAGGCCAGGGTCGCGTTCAGCCAGAACAGGAACGGCAGCAACACGCCCAGCGTGATCATGTCAAGGATCGTGGTCATCAGCTTGCCGGTGATGAACTGCCGGACCTGGTTGACCTGGCTGACCCGGTACATCGTCTCGCCGGCCGGGTGCCGCTCGAAGTAGTCGAGCGGCAGGCGGATCAGCCGGCTGAACACGTGCAGGTTGAGTTTGGCGTCCGTGCGCGTGCCCACGACCAGGATGATCAGCCGGCGCGCGAACCCAAGCAGGGTCTCGTAGACGACCATGGTGCCCAGGATCGAGGCGATCAGGAACAGCGTGGAATAGCTGTGATGCACCATCACCCGGTCCACGGTCTGCATCACCAGCAACGGCGGCAGGATGGTCAGGAAGCTGATCGACAGCGAGGCGATGACGAGATCGCGGAGATGCTTGCGCTCCTGCATCACGACGCTGGCGAGCCAGCGCAGCGTGAAGGGCGGATCGGCTGCCTCCTGCGTGCGCTCGGCGCGCAACAGGACGACCTCGCCGCTCCAGACCTCGGCCAGGCGCATCTCGTCCACCGGCACGGGCGGCTCGGCTTCCGGGGCGCGGGGGTCGCGGACGAAGACAATCTTGTTTTCAGTGTTGGCGCCGGTCAGCAGGCCGGCGGAGCCGTCATTGAACAGCAGCACGACCGGGCCGGCGCCAGTGACCGAGAACAGGTGCCGCCATTTCAGGCGCAACGCGCGGGACCACATGCCCGCCGACTGCGCCCAGGCTGACAGGGCGGCCGCGCTGGGCTGGGGCTCGCCCTGGCCGAGGCGGAAGTCGTTGGCGTCCAGCTCCAGGCCATAGTACCGGGCGGCCATCATCATCGCCAGCAGCCTGGGGTGGATCGGGCCCCGATCGCTGCCGGCCGACGACATGCCGGCCGTGGATGCGCCACCACCACCCGCCACGGCCTGGGCAAGCGTTGCCGGAACGCGGTTATTCCCCAAAGGGCCGGGCGTATGTCCGTCAGAGATATCCACGAGCGAACCCTTCCAGTGGCGTATCAGACAACAGCGTTGCCGGTATGTCCGGGTTTCGCAGCGCCTGGCCAATTTGATAACATGGATGCGTGACGCCACACATCCGACGCATGCCATTTAGCGGCTAGGTGAGGCGGCAAACCACATCCTCAGGCGGCCGCGCTCCTTGTGATTTGTCGATCACGATTTCGAGTATGTCGGAACAAAAAGCCCGAACCAAGAAAATTTTTTATTACGGCTTCGAACTTGCCTCGCTGGTGTTCCTGGCCTATATGACATATTGTGGCCGTCGTTTGGGCCTGATACAGAATAAGCGCTCCAGTTGCCGCACGGACGCCGCAACCGTCATGACGGCTACCCGGGACAAGAGCCCGGGCACAAACTCCGGGGCGTCATCCGCGCCTTTGGCCACGATCGGCACCGCAAGACGTGGATGGTGGGCCTTCGCCCGCGACGACGCCGAGTGGCCGGTGCGCCGCCGGAAATGGGTTGGTTATTTCGCCTCAAGCCCTTTGTCCAGGCGCCTTGTGGCACGGCTCGCCGTGCAAGCCAAGCCGCGCAGACGGCAGCGCGCAGGCGGTGACCCCTGGCGGCCAGGATTTTCCCCATTTCGGTCATTGCCACCGCGCGCCCGGCAAAGCCGTCGCGGAAAGCATCTTCAACCCGACGTTTTTGTGAGTATCCTGTCGCGCTGACGAGGGAGAGCCGCTGAATGGATATCCGCAACGCCACGGACGTCGATGTGCCCGACATCCAGGCGATCTATGCCTATCATGTGCTGCACGGCACCGGGACGTTCGAGGAGGCCCCGCCTTCGGTCGAGGAGATGGCGGAACGGTTCCGCCAGGTCGTGGACCATGGCTACGTGTGGCTGGTGGCCACCGACGCGACCGGCGTCCTGGGCTACGGCTACTACGCGCCGTTTCGCGACCGCTCGGCCTACCGCTTCACCGTCGAGGACAGCATCTATGTGCGCGAGGACGTGCGCGGCCAGGGCGTGGGCAAGGCGCTGGTCACCCACCTGATCGAGCTGGCGACGGCGCAGGGCATGCGCCAGATGATCGCGGTCATCGGCGACGCCGACAACGTCGGCTCCATCGGGGTGCACGCCAGCATGGGCTTCCACCATGTCGGCACGATGAAGGCCGTCGGCATCAAGTTCGGCCACTGGCTCGACGTCGTCACCATGCAGCGATCGCTGGGCAAGGGCGACCTGAACGTCCCGGCCTGACCACGGTCTTCCTGAGAATCCCGCCCATGCGCCCCGATAGGCAATTGCTGGCGATGGCGGCCTATGGCTTCGTCTCGGGCCTGCCGCTGCCGCTGTCCGGCTTCACCTTCCGTCTCTGGCTGGCCAAGAGCGGCACCGACCTGGCCATCATCGGGCTGACCGCCTGGATCGGCCTGGCCTATTCGCTGAAATTCCTCTGGGCGCCACTGCTCGACCAGATGCCGCCGATCAGGGCGCTGCGCCGCCTGGGGCGGCGGCGGGGGTGGCTGCTGGTGGTCCAGCCGCTGCTCGGGCTGGCCGGGGTGCTGCTGGCGCTGTCCGATCCCGCGGCCGCGCCGGCCGCCGCGTTCGCGGCCGCGGCCTGCGTCGCTCTGCTGTCGGCCACCCAGGACATCGCCATCGACGCCTGGCGGATCGAGGTCTTCCCCGAACGGCGCCAGGGCCTGGCGCTGGCGGTCTATGTCTGGGGCTACCGCGTCGCGATGCTGGTTTCCACCACCGGCGTGATCGCCGCCGCCGCTTCGGTCGGGTGGCACCGGGCGCTGCTGGGCGTGGCGGCGCTGATCGCCTGCGGAGTCCTGGTGACGCTGGCCGCGCGGCGCGAGGATGCATCCGCTCCCGCGTCGGGCCGCGGGTTGCGGCATGCGGTGATCGATCCGGTGCGGACCTTCCTGGCACGGCCGTCCGCCTGGCTGGTGCTGGCCTTCGTCGCGCTGTTCAAGCTGGGCGAGGCGATGGCCGGGATCATGACCGCGCCGTTCTACCGGCACCTGACGTTTGACCTGGGGGCGATCGCCGGCACCGGCCCGTTCTCGCTGACCGGAACGCTGGTCGGCATCACCGTGGGCGGCTGGCTGGTGGCGCGCATCGGCGTCGGGCGGGCGCTGCTGCTGACCGGCACGGCGCAGACCGTGGCCATGGCGATGTACGTACTATTGTCGCTGACGCCGGGGCACGTCGCCGTGCTGTACGCCACGGTCACCGCCGAGGCGTTCGCGCAGGGCCTGGCCGACGCGGCGTTCCTGACGTTCCTGTCGGCGCTGTGCGCGCGGGAGTTCGCCGCGACGCAGTACGCGTTGCTGTCGTCGGTGCCGCAGCTTGCCATCCACACCATCGGCGCGGTTTCCGGCATCATGGCGGCGTCGCTGGGCTGGACCATGTTCTACACCGTGTGCATGGCCGGCGCGCTGCCGGGCATGGCCCTGATGCTAGTGCTGCTGCGCCGGCAGAAGATCGGACCCTGAAACTGTTCCGCCGGGCGCCGGAATGTGCTAGCCGGCTCAACCGTGCATCACCGCTGGTCGCGACGCCATTTCAGGAGATCGTGCATGAGGTTCCCCGCTGTCCTGGCCACGCTGGCCGCCACCTTGGCCGGCCTCACCACCGCGCCGGCGGCCCTGGCAGGCGCCTTGCCGGAGCACAGGGCCGGCCTGTGGGTGGTGGCGATCAGTTCGCCCGGCGGCGACCTGCCGTCGCACGAGGTGCGCATGTGCATCGACGCGGCGACCGACGCCATGATGTCGGGCCTGGGCAGCAACGCCATGAACGGCGCGTGCGGCAAGAACGCGATCAGGCGCGACGGCGCCGTCGTGACCGTGGATTCCGTCTGCAGGATGGGCAACGTGCAGACCACGACACGGGCGGTCATTCACTTCAGCGGCGACACGGCCTATCATAGCGACATCAACACGACCTTCAACCCGCCGATGATGGGTCACAGCACCGCTATGGTGTCCCAGGATGCGAAATGGACCGGCCCTTGCCCGGCGGACATGCAGCCGGGAGACATCGTGATGGCCAACGGCATGCGGATGAACGTCAAGACGATGATGGGCGGGCCGCGCAAGCCGGCCGGATAACGGCGGCAGGCTGCTGCTCTCTCATTACGAATGGCCCGAATGCCCGTCTGGCGTAAAGTCATGTGGAGCGAGGCGGGCTGCCTCTTCCCGCCATGGCGGGCCTTCCCACCATGACATTATAGCAACGCCTGTGCCGGCGCCGTCCGGATGGACCGTTACGCTGGAAACCAACGCCATGCGCCGCGGCCGGACGCCTGGCCGGATCACCGGATAGGCCCTCGCGGCGGTGTCGTGCATGCCGGCCGCGCGGCGCTACAGCAGACCGCAGGTTGGTTGAGACACGGCGACGGCGCACCTCACTCGTCATGGCCCGGCTTGTCCGGGCCACCTGTCGCGGCACACGTGCTGGAATAGGTGGCCCGGACAAGCCGGGCCATGACGATGAAGACAGGCCGTCTGCGTCCCAACTAACCTGCGGTCTGCTGTAGCGCAGCCGGCTGGGCAGCAGTTCGCCTTTGGTCTCCAGCACCGGATAGGCCGCCGCGGCAACCAGATGCGCGTTCACCTGCTTCAGGTCGCGCAGCGCGTCCAGGTGCAGGGCGCTGGTTTCTGCGCTCTGCACCGCGCCGGCGGACAGCCGGCGAACTTCAGGCTGGACAAGCCCGCGCTGAGCACAACCACCCGCGGCCCGGCTTTCGCCATGCGGCATCCCTCCTGGCCTTTACCGCCGACTGCGTACATGCTGTCGTCCAACAGTGAAACGTCCTAGCCGGGAGATCCAGAACCATGGCCACCACGAAATTCGGTCTCGCCCAGCCCGTCCGCCGGGTGGAGGATCCAAGGCTGCTGAAAGGCGCCGGACGCTACACCGACGACATCGTCCTGCCCGGCATGCTGTTCGGAGTCGTCCTGCGCAGCCCGCACGCTGCCGCGAAGATCACCCGGATCGACACCACACAGGCGGCGAAGCAGCAGGGCGTGGCCGGCGTCTATACCGCGGCCGAGATGAAGGCCGACGGCATCAACCCGCAGCCCTGCGTCGCCCTGGTCGCCAACCGCGACGGCTCGGCACAGGCCGCGCCGCCGCATCCGGTGCTGGCCGACGGCATGGTGCGCCATGTCGGCGACCCGGTGGCGTTCGTCGTCGCCGAAACCTCGAAGCAGGCGCGCGACGCGGCGGAACTGATCGAGGTCGACTACGACATCATCCCCGCCGCCGTCGATCCCGCCACCGCCATGGATGACGCCACGCCGAAGGTCTGGCCCGACGTCGCGCAGAACCTCGCCTTCGATTGGGAGATCGGCGACAAGGCGGCGACCGACGCGGAATTCGCCAAGGCGGCGCATGTGACGAAGCTGACCGTCGTCAACAACCGCATTGTCGTGAATTCGATGGAGGCGCGCGCCGCGGTGGCGGATTTCGACAGCGGCACCGGCCGCTGGACGCTGTACGCCAACACCCAGGGCGGGTGGTTCGTGAAGGCCCTGCTCGGCCCGGTGTTCGGCACCGAGCCGGACAAGTTCCGCGTCATCACCCCCGACGTCGGCGGCGGCTTCGGCATGAAGCTGTTCCTGTACGCCGAGCACGTGCTGACCTGCTTCGCCGCCCGCAAGCTCGGCCGCCCGGTGAAGTGGGCGGCGGACCGCGGCGAGGCGTTCCTGTGCGACACCCAGGGCCGGGACAACGTTACTTCGGCGGAACTGGCAATCGACAAGGACGGCAAGTTCCTGGCGCTGCGCACCCGCAACATCGCCAACATGGGCGCCTACCTGTCCAGCTTCGCGCCCTACATCCCGACCTACGCCGGCACCAGCGTGCTGGCCAGCGTCTACGGCTTCAAGGCGATCTACGCCAACGTGCTGGGCGTGTTCACCAACACCGTCCCGGTCGATGCCTATCGCGGCGCCGGCCGACCCGAAAGCAACTACCTGATCGAGCGCCTGGTCGACGCCGCCGCGCGCGAGCTGAAAATCGACCGCGTTGAACTGCGCCGCCGCAACATGGTGCCGCCGAGCGCCATGCCGCACAGCACGCCCGTCGGCAAGGATTACGACAGCGGCGACTTCCGCGTCATCCTGGATGCCGCGGTGAAGCACATGGACTACGACGGCTTCCCGGCGCGGCGGGCCGAAGCGGCCAAGCGCGGCAAGCGGCGCGGCCTCGGCCTGTCGTACTATCTGGAAGCTACCGGCGGCGACCCGACCGAGCGCGCCGAGATCCGCTTCGCCGACGACGGCTGTGTCGATGTCTATGTCGGCACCCAGTCCACCGGACAGGGGCACGAGACGGCTTATGTCCAGCTCACCGCAAACAACCTGGGCATCGACGGCGACAAGATCCGCATTGTTCAGGGCGACACCGACACCATTCCCGTCGGCGGCGGCACCGGCGGCGCGCGCAGCCTGTATTCCGAAGGCCAGGCGATCCTGAAGACGTCGGAGTCGGTGATCAACAAGGGCAAGCAGGCGGCGGCCGAGGAACTGGAAGCCTCCGTCGCCGACATCACCTTCGCCGACGGCCGCTTCTCGATCGTCGGCACCGACCGCGACATCGACATCCTGTCGCTGGCGGAGAGCCAGCGGAAGAAGGCCGCGGCCGGCAAGCCGGCGACGATCCTGGATTCGGCCGAGGTCGCCGACATCCCGGCCCACACCTTCCCCAACGGCTGCCACATGGCCGAGGTCGAAGTCGATCCGGAAACCGGGATGGTGGAACTGATCCGCTACAGCGTCTGCGACGACGTCGGCAAGGCGATCAATCCGCTGATCGTGCGTGGCCAGGTGGCCGGCGGCGTCGCCCAGGGCTTCGGCCAGGCGGTGCTGGAGCGCACGGTGTATGATCCGGACTCCGGCCAGCTGCTGTCCGGCAGCCTGATGGACTACGCTCTGCCGCGCGCCAACGAGTTCCCGGATATCGAGGTGGAACTGCTGGAAGTTCCCTGCGCCACCAATCCGCTGGGCGTGAAGGGCGCGGGCGAGGCCGGTGCCGTCGGCAGCCCGCCGGCCGTGATCAATGCCATCATCGACGCCTTGAGCACCGACGGCGTGACGCATATCGACATGCCGGCCACGCCCGAGCGTGTCTGGCGCGCGATTACGATGGCGAAGGCCGCGTAAGGCGGCGAGACGCTGCGCCCCCGGCTTTTGCCGGGGGCGGCCTCATGCCGCTGGGCGGCGATGCCTGCCGCCCATGGCTTTGAGCGGACGGCGGCCGGCCGGTGGATTTATCTCAGCCGGCGACTATGCGCTATACTGAGGCTTTTGCCTGAGGCGACGTGGTCAGGGCGACATTGCCCTGGCCGCAGGCTGCCACTGGCCTCTGCAGTGTTTCGGCCAGATAAGCTTCGACGTCTGCTATATATCCCAGGTCGTTTTCCATCTGCGCGGCTGCTGTACTGCTTGTGGAAGCAGCCTCCAGCTGTTGTTCGATGGCTCTTGACATGCCAGACAGGGCACGGCGCGCGATCTGCGCAAGATGAGCCGGCACGGCGGACGTTCCGGACAGTGTCCAGGCGTGCCACTGTTCGATTTGACGCTCGTCACCCTGCTGGGTCAGCGCCAACGCGATAAATCGCCGGGCTGTAGGCGATAGCGTATCCATATCTCATACTCTCACAAACAAGAGGCTTTTCAAACAAACAGATTGTTTACAGATCGCAAGGCGGCAAGATAGTCGACGAGCGGCATATCTTTGCATGGTTCGAACATCCAATCTCAGGTCTCCCCTCATAGTAAGTCGGCGAATTCAGTGGGTTAGCTCGGACCGGCTGAAACGAAAAGACAGACGTGCTGACGCGTTGCAGGGCACGGCGCGATGTAAACGCGAGTTGTTGCTTGAGCTGATAGGCAACGAGGCTGGGCTGACCAAGCGCAGTTGGCCGTGTCCAATTTGGCCCGTAACCAAAAATGAGGGGAGACCTGAGTGTCTGTCCGAGAAGGAAGCCAATGAAATCAGGGGGCTAACCCGCTGTTGGTGGCGGAACAGTTCCGAAAGTAGTGGCGGTTTCCGCCGATCAACGACACCGCGCCGCCCGTAACAAATTGGAAGATAAGGGAAAGTTCTCGGACAGACACTGAGACATTCAATGGCTTCCGTGATCGTGCCGTAGGGTCAAAATGCCGGGATAGGGGCTGCCCGCTGGCAGTCTCCACCACCGGCTGGGCTGCGGCCGCCTGAGACGGTAGGGGGCCGAGGTCATCGACGCTCCACCGTTCGGTGTGCCTTTCACCCAGATGCTGCCGTCCGGCTCGGTAAAATCCGTCACATCGATATCGATCCGAACCGCCACGAGGGCTGCTCCGGCAAGGTCACCGATGCGATATAGATCGATCAAGGTGGTGGGTAAGCCAGACATTGAGGCTCGTGAAACGGAGACCCCGACACCGTGCCAAACAATTTTTGGATTTGCAACCTTTACTTGATATAACTATCGGCGTACCCGCATAACTAAACCGCGTCCACTTCGAAAACCACAGTCCGGCGGTTCGGACCTGAGGCGCCGCGAAGGCGAACGTTTCCTGATTGCGGGCCGACCCAACCATCGTTCTCAAAGTGGACGCGGTTTAGTACCGCCCGTCGGAAATTCAGCGCCTGTTCCTCCAGCCCTTGCGGACCATGACGGGCCGAACGGCAACGGGCGTTTGCGGCAAGCGGTGCGACTGTCCCCGGTGGGTCGAAGGCGGCGGCGAAGCCTGGATCGCCAACCGATTTTCAACACGGAGGACGACCAAGGGCCACGAAGGGTGTGAACGAGTCAGGCCATGAAGCAGTGCGGCCCCGCCTTCAGGCGCGCGGCATGTGGGCATCCGAGCAGGCTACAAGCAGATGGCAGGTCGGTTGGGACGCTGAGGCCCCCTGTCCTCATCGTCATGGCCCGGCTTGTCCGGGCCACCTGTTCCAGCACATGTGCCGCGATAGGTGGCCCGGACGAGCCGGGCCATGACGATGAGGGAGCGCCGTCGCCCTGTCTCAAGCGACCTGCGGCCTGCTGTAGCGCGGGTGCTGCGATGCGCCAGCCCGATCATGCGGCTGGCCAGGTCCCGATCCGCCAGCAAGGTCCGGTCTTCGTGGCCCTTTGTGGTCCTCCGCTTTCTCCGTGTTGAAAATTACGGAAGGATGAACAAGCACGGACGGTTCCGGATGACCCTGGCACCATCCGCCAAAGACCCAGCCCCCCGGTCGTTGCGGCCCATGGCCAAGGCAAGCGGCGGAGCACCCTCCGCCACGTCCAATAGGATCGACTCTTCCGGCAAGCGGTACTAGCGCCGGGCTGGAACATAATACGAGCATCGTGCGCGTGGTCCCGGCGGCCCCGAAAGGACGACCGGTCCGCATGCCAGGTTGGGGGCGGCCCGCAAAGTCACGGCGGTAGCCGGATTCCACAGGAAGACGGCACCTTCCCACCAGAGGGACCCCCTCCGTGGCGGACGGTGATCCGCGCTTCCCTACAGCCGATCGCGCAGCCGCTTGCGGCCAAGCGGCCGCACCTCGGCCCCTGGGGCCATCGCCTTGATCGCCGCCTGCAATTCCGCCCGTTTCTCGTGAATCGTGGCGATCACCGGCCCCATCGGAACGCCGACATCCACCAGCACCGCCTCGGACAGCTGCAGGCTGGCCTCGATCGTCTCCGGCACGGCGTCCGAGGCGCCGGTGCGATACAGATGCGCCGCATGCGCGGCATCCCTCGCCCGCGCCACGATCAGCAGGTCCCCGCGCTCCGCCCGCGCCGCCGCCACCAGCCGATCGGCCGGTTCGGAGGCGTCCAGGGTGACGACCAGGGCGCGGGCGGTATCCAGGTGGACGCGGCGCAACAACTCGATCTGCGTCATGTCGCCGAAATAGACCGGCTTGCCCTGGCGCCGCTGAGCCGAAACGCGATCCACGTTGGAGTCGATCGCGACATACGGCACCTTGTGCATCTCCAGCATCGCGGCGACCGTCTGCCCGACCCGGCCGAAGCCGGCTATGATCACCCGCGGCAGCGACGGCGTGTCGGGCAGCAGCAGCGCCGAATCCACCTCGGCCTTCGGCGCCAGCCGTGGGGCGAGCCGGTTGCCCAGCATCGACAGGCCGGGGATCGTCGCCATCGTCAGGGCGGTGATGAACAGCACCGGGCTGGCGATGTCCGGCGTCAGCAGGTGAGCGTTCAGCGCCACGGCGATGATGACGAAGCCGAACTCGCCGCCGGGGCCCAGCAGCAGGCCGGTCTGCAGGCTGGTGCCCCAGGTCAGCCCGAAGGCGCGCGACAGCGGGGCGATGACCAGCAGCTTCAGCGCCACCACGCCGACGATGCCGTCGAACACCAGCGCCGGATGCGCCGCCACCGTGCGGACATCCAGGCTCATGCCGACCGAGATCAGGAACACGCCCAGGAACAGGCCCTTGAACGGCTCGATCGTCACCTCGACCTGCCGGCGGTATTCTGTTACCGCGAGTAACAGCCCGCCAATCAGCGCGCCCAGCGGCATCGACAGGCCCACGGCCGAGGTGACCAGGCCGGTGGCGAGCACCACCAACAGGCAGGCGGCAACGAACAGCTCGGCGCTGCGGGTGCGGGCGACGCTGCGGAACAGTGGGCGCAGCACCAGCCGCCCGAGGGCGACGATCACCGCCACCGCCACCGCCGCCCGGCCAAGCGCGATGCCAAGCTCGGCGCTGCCGCTGCCCCGGTTCGCCGGGTCCAGCGCGCCGACGGCGAACAGCACCGGCACCACCGCCAGGTCCTGGAACAGCAGGATGGCGAAGCTGGTGCGGCCGGTGGGCGAGTTCAGCCGCTTTTCCTCGGACAGCACCTGGACCACCACGGCGGTGGACGACATCGCCAGCGCCAGGCCGATGACCAGGGCTGCGGTCCAGTCCTGCCCCAGCTCGATCTCGATCGCCGTCAGAAGCGAGGCGCACAGCGCGACCTGGAGAAAGCCGAGTCCGAACACCAGCCGGCGCATCAGCCACAGCCGCTCGAACGACAGTTCCAACCCGATCATGAACAGCAGCAGGGCGACGCCGAGTTCGGCGATCGGCTGCATCGAATCGGGGTTGCTGATGGTGATTGCCGCCAGCCACGGCAGGCCGGGCGCCAGCGAGGCCAGGCCAAACGGGCCGACCACGGCGCCGACGAGCATGAAACCGAGCACCGGGCTCAGGCGCAGGCGGTGGAACAGCGGGATGACGACGCCCGCGGCGCCAAGGACGACGAGGGCTTCCTGATAGACGGTTGTATCGTGCGAGACGGCCATGCCGTGCAGGTTAGCAGGTCCTCGGACGGATCGAACCGCTCGCGTTGTGAAGAATTTGCGGTTGCACGCGCTTGCGGTTGTGGCGTCCAGGCGGCCAAGGGCAGGCTGGCGACGGCCCAATCCCGCCGGCATTGTCCGAACCACGCAGGACCGTGCCCGCAGCAGCCAACGGGACAGCGCAAAAAACCACGGAGGCGATGGTCCGCCGGCAACCGGCCTTGACCTGGATCAATTCCATCGTTGCGCTGTCGCCCGACAGTCACCAGTCGGCGCGGGTTCGCGGTTGGCGCCGCCGAAGCGACTGAAACCGCGCCTGGGGAGAACCCCGCATGATCGGCCTGACCAGCAACGTCGTCCCGGGCTCGGCCGAGGAGTGCCTGATCTTCAAGCATCTCCAGGCCAAACTGCCGGTCCAGTTCCGCACTGTCTTCCCGGATCGCACCGCGCCGCGGACGGTGGTGGTGGTGCCCAGCCTGAGCATCGACCAGGACGTCATCGCCAAGATCGCCGGAGCGCATCATTACGAGGAGCGGATGCTCGGCATGCTGATGCTGCTGCGGCTGCCGCGCACAAGGCTGATCTACCTGACCAGCCAGCCGATACCGGAAGCGATCATCGACTACTACCTGCACCTGCTGCAGGGCGTCCCGGCGCAGCACGCCCGCAATCGCCTGACCCTGCTGTCCTGCTTCGACGGCAGCCCCCGGCCGCTGACGGCGAAACTGCTGGAGCGCCCGCGCCTGATGGCCCGTCTGCGCGACGCCATCGGCGATCCGGCCGCCGCCCACATCGCCGCCTATGTGGTGTCCGGGCTGGAGCGCAGCCTCGCGGTGCGGCTTGGCATCCCGATCTACGGCTGCGATCCGGCGCTGCAGAAGTTCGGCTCGAAGAGCGGCGGGCGGCAGATCATGCGCGAGGCCGGCGTGCCGATGCCGGATGGGATCGAGGACCTGACGGACGAAACCGGCATCGCCGCCGGCCTGGCTGCGTTGAAATCCCGCGATCCCGGTCTGCGGCGTGCGGTGGTCAAGCTGAACGACGGGTTCTCGGGCGAGGGCAACGCGCTGTTCCGCTTCGACGGCGCGCCCACTGGATCAGCCCTGGACGCCTGGATCGCCGCACGCCTGCCACAGCTTGCGTTCGAGGCGCGCGGCATGACCTGGGACACCTACCTGGGAAAGGCGCGGGAGATGGGCGCGATCGTCGAGGCGTTCGTGGCGGGCGAGGAGAAGCGCTCACCCTCGGTCCAGTTCCGCATCGACCCGTTCGGCGAGATCGAGTACGTGTCGACCCACGATCAGGTGTTGGGCGGTCCTGGCGGGCAGGTTTACCTGGGCTGTGCCTTCCCGGCGGACGAAGCGTACCGGCTGGCGATCCAGACCGAGGGCGCCAAGGTCGCCCGCCTGCTGGCCGGGCGCGGCGTGCTGGGGCGCTTCGGCGTCGATTTCGTCTCGGTGCGTGAGGGCAATGTGTGGCGCAACTACGGCATCGAAATCAACCTGCGCAAGGGCGGCACGACGCATCCGTTCCTGATGCTGCAGTTCCTGACCGGCGGCCGCTACGATCCCGCCAGCGGCCTGTTCCGCACGCCGCCGGGACAGCCGCGCTTCTACTACGCCTCGGACAACCTGGAGTCGCCACGCTACCGGGGCCTGACGCCGGCGGATCTGGTGGATATCGCCGTGCTGAACGGGCTGCATTACGACGGCACCACGCAGGAAGGGGTGGTGTTCCACCTGATTGGCGCCTTGTCCGAGTTCGGCAAGCTGGGCGTTGTCTGCGTCGGTTCCTCGCCCGACCGCGCCCTGGCGCTGTATCGCCGGACCGTTGACATCCTGGACCGGGAGCAGGACGGCGCCGCTTGATATCAAGCAGCCGCGTGATGAGCCGCTTGCCCAGCGGCCGGGAGCGTTTCCCCACCGTCATGGCCGGGTTCGTCCGCAGAAGCGCTGACAGCGTCGGAAACGGGGGAGGTCATCTCCCTATCGTCATGGCCGGGACACGCCCGGCCATGGCCGAGAGGCAATGGACTCGTCTCTCCCTTTAAGACCACCCGCATCACATCCCGTGGTGCCCGGACATCGGCATCGCATGGTTGAGAGGCAGCACCTGCACGTCCACGGTCATCGGCGCGGCATGGGCGAAGGTCAGGGTCAGCGGAAAGGTCTGGTTCGCCACCAGCGGCTGCTTCAATCCCATCAGCATGATGTGGTAGCCGCCCGGCGCGAGGGTCATGGCGGCGTGCGGCGGCACTGGCACCGCACGCACGGGCCGCATCGTCATGATCCCCTGCTCGCTCATGCTCACATGCAAATCGGCGGACGCGGCGACAGGCGTGCTCGCGCCGGTCAGGGAATCAGGCCGTGCGCCGCCTTTCAGCGTCAGGTACACCGCGCCGTTCGTGGCGGGACCCGCCGAGGCGCGAGCCCAGGGATGCTCGACCTGTATGCCCCCGGCCTCGGCCGCGGGCGTGGCTGCGCCGGCGGGCAGCATCGACGCGAGGATCAGAGCGGCAGCAAGCAACGCCATGGGGCGTGAACAAAGATTCAGCATCAAAACCTGCCTGACCAGGAAAGGGTTGGATGGCCGTCGCGCTTCAAGCACCGTATCGCCGGCATTGCAAGATCGGCTCCCTCCGGCCGGCGGGACTTGGCAAGCGGCGTACCAGGTGCGAGGAAAGGCATGGCTGCGTCGTGCGCCAATGGATACGGCGGCAGGACCCCCGGTTGAATGCCCCGGCATCGGGCGCCATCTCCGCAAGACCTTTCGAAGGACAGGAAACATGTATACGGACGTTTCGCTTTTCATCGACGGCGCCTG
Organism: Rhodopila globiformis; assembly: GCF_002937115.1. Lineage (GTDB taxonomy): Bacteria > Pseudomonadota > Alphaproteobacteria > Acetobacterales > Acetobacteraceae > Rhodopila > Rhodopila globiformis. The sequence goes on from NZ_NHRY01000245.1 coordinate 33,461, forward strand.
GACCAAGGCCGCGTCGGGCCGCACCATCGACGTCGTCAATCCCGCCACCGGCGACCGGATCGGCAGCGTTGCCCATGCCGAGCGAGCCGATCTGGACCATGCCCTGGAAGCGGCCGAGAAGGGGTTCCGCACCTGGCGCAAGGTGTCCGCATTCGATCGCTCCAAGGTGATGCGCAAGGCCGCCGACATTCTGCGCGGCCGCGCCGACGCCGTCGCCGAACTGCTGACCATGGAGCAGGGCAAGCCCCTGCCGGAAGCAAAAGGGGAAGTGCTGGCGGCTGCCGACGTGATCGACTGGTTCGCCGAGGAAGCCCGCCGCACCTACGGCCGCGTGATCCCGTCGCGCGCCGAAGGCGTCTACCAGTTTGTCGTCAAGGAGCCGGTGGGGCCGGTCGCCGCGTTCACGCCGTGGAATTTCCCGATCAACCAGGTGGTGCGCAAGCTGTCTGGCGCGCTCGCCGCCGGGTGCTCGATCATCGTCAAGGCGCCGGAGGAAACCCCCGCCTCGCCGGCCGAGCTGATCCGCGCCTTCGCCGATGCCGGGGTGCCGGCGGGGGTGATGAACCTGGTCTATGGCGTGCCGGCGGAGATCTCCGAATACCTGATCCCGCATCCGACGATCCGGAAGATCTCGTTCACCGGCTCGACCGCCGTCGGCAAGCAGTTGGCGGCACTGGCAGGCGCCCACATGAAGCGGGTGACCATGGAGCTGGGTGGCCATGCGCCGGTCATCGTCTTCGATGACGCCGACATCGCCAAGGCCGCGAAGCTGGTGGCCGCGGCGAAGTACCGCAACGCCGGGCAGGTCTGCGCCTCGCCGACGCGGATGCTGGTGCAGGAGAGCGTCTATGAGCAATTCGTCGATGGCTTCGTCGCCCACAGCAAGGCGTTGAAGATCGGCAGCGGCCTGGAAAGCGGCGTCACCATGGGGCCGCTGGCCAACACCCGCCGCGTGGCCGCGATGGAGACCTTCATCGGCGACGCGCAGCAGAAGGGCGCGACGATCCGCACCGGCGGCAACCGCATCGGCAACAAGGGCAACTTCTTCGAGCCGACGGTGCTGACCGACGTGCCGACGGAAGCGCGGGTGATGAACGAGGAGCCGTTCGGCCCGCTGGCGCTGATCTCGCCGTTCCGCGGCTTCGAGGATGCCGTGGCGGAAGCGAACCGCCTGCCGTATGGCCTGGCATCCTACGCCTATACCCGCTCGGCCAAGACCGCCAATGCGATCGCCGCGGCCGTCGAGGCGGGCATGATGTCGATCAACCACCACGGCCTGGCGCTGCCGGAGACGCCGTTCGGTGGCGTGAGGGATTCGGGCTATGGCTCGGAAGGCGGGTCGGAGGCGATCGAGGCCTACCTGAATTCCAAGTTCGTCACCCAGGCGGAGTTGTAGGCCAAACGGGATCCGGTCGGAGGTTCGGCGGGTCCATTGCCCCTACGTCATGGCCGGGCGTAGTCCCGGCCATCCACCCCCAACCGCCTGTGCGCAGATGGCCGGGACACGCCCGGCCATGACGGTGAGGCAACGGACCAGGCACCAAATCCTTCCCCAACCGTCGCCCTATCCTGATACGCGTGGGGAAACGACCCTCGCCCAGCCCTAGCTCGTCTCGATCTTCACGATCCCCGGCCGCGGCGAGGCGGCGTGTTCCTTCAGCACCGCATCGGTCGCCGGATCGATCTCCTTCAGCAGCACGTCATAGCCCCACAGATCGGCCAAGTGCTGCATCACCATCCGCGCGTCTTTCTCGTCGAGCAGGATGCGGTTCAGCGCGCGATGGTGCAGGATCAGCCGCCGATCGCCGGCGAGGTTGACGTCCACCACCTGGATGTCGGTCGAATTCCACGCCACGTCATACTGCCGAGCCAGCGCCTGCTTGATCTTGCGGTAGCCACGCTCGTCATGGATCGCCTCGACCCGCAGGTTCGGCTCGTTCGAATCATCCAGCACGTGGAACAAACCGAACTTCCGCACCAGCCGCGGGCTGAGGTACTGCAGGATGAAGCTCTCGTCCCGGTAGTTCGCCCAGACGTCGCGCAGTACGTTCATCGGGTCGTTGCAACCGGCGATGTGGGGGAACCACTGCTCGTCTTCCTCGGTTGGCTCGGTGCAGATGCGCTCGATGTCCTGCATCATCGAGAAGCCGAGCGCATACGGATTCAGCCCGGAATACCGGCGGTCGTCGAAATCCGGCTGGAACACCACATTGGTGTGGGACTGCAGGAACTCCACCATCGCGCCGTCGGTGAGCTGCCCCTTGGCGTGCAGCCGGTTCATGATCTGGTAGTGCGTGTAGGTGGCGCAGCCCTCGTTCATCACCTTGGTCTGCGACTGCGGGTAGAAATACTGTGCAATGATACGAACAATGCGCAGCACCTCCCGCTGCCAGGGCTGCAGCCGGGGCGCGGTCTTCTCCATGAAGTACAGGAGGTTTTCCTGCGGCAGTTGCAGCAGCGCCTTGCGCTGTTCCTCGGCCGTCGGGTTGCTGCGGGTGTTGTCCTTCCCCGGCACCGTGCGCCACAGGTCGTTGAACACCTTTTCGTCGTGCTCGCGGCGCTCGCGTTCGCGCTTTTCTTCCGAGCGCAGGTCGTTTGTCCGCTTGCGCGGATACTTGTGCACCGCCTGGCTCATCAGCGCGTGCGCGGCGTCCAGCAGCCGCTCGACCGCGGCCTCGCCGTAGCGCTGCTCGCACGACATGATGTAGTCGCGGGCGAATTCCAGGTAGTCCAGGATGCCATTGGCATCGGTCCACTGCTGGAACAGATAGTTGTTCTTGAAGAAATGATTGTGCCCGAACGCCGCGTGCGCAATCACCAGCGTCTGCATCGTGGCGGTGTTTTCCTCCATGATGTAACTGATGCACGGGTTCGAGTTGATGACGATCTCGTACGCCAAGCCCTGCATGCCGGCGCGATACATGGCCTCATTGCGGGCAAAGTGCTTGCCGAATGACCAGTGCTTGTAGAACAGCGGCATGCCGATGGAGGAATAGGCATCCAGCATCTGCTCGGTGCCGATGACCTCGATCTGGTTGGTGTACACATCCAGCCCCATCTCGCCCAGCGCGACCTTTTCGATCGCGTCATGGCAGCGCTGGATGGTACTGAACTCCCAATCGGCGCCTTCGAACAACGGGCGCTCGGCCTTGATCAGCGTGGTGCTCATTCGGCGTGGGCCTCCGCTCCTTGCTTCTTGGCGAACAGCTCGCGGAACACCGGATAGATGTCCCGGCGATGCCCGACCTTGCGCATTGCCATCGGTGCGCCATTGCGGATGATGGTCGAGTAGGTCTGCCACAGGTCGCTGTCCCGGCGGATAAAGCCCGGCGGGAAGTGCTCGGAATCGCGGCCGACCTCCAGGTAGGCATAGTACTGGCAGCAGGGCAGCAGCACCTTGGTCAGCAGCGCGGCGGTCTTGTCGTTGTCGCTCGCGGTGTTGTCGCCGTCGGACGCCTGCGCCGCGTAGATGTTCCAGCTGTCCGGGTTGTAGCGGTCCTTGATGACGCGCTGCATCTCCTCCAGCGCCGTGGACACGACAGTGCCGCCGGTTTCCGGGCTGTTGAAGAAGGTATCCTCGTCAACTTCCGACGCCTGGTGGGTGTGGCGGATGAACACCACGTCCACGTTCTTGTACCGGCGCTTGAGGAAGATGTACAGCAGCACGTAGAACCGCTTGGCGAGGTCCTTCATGTGCTCGGTCATCGAGCCGGAGACGTCCATCAGGCAGAACATAACCGCCTGCGCCACTGGCCTGGGCTGCGGGTCGAACCGCTTGTAGCGCACGTCCAGCGGATCGATGTAGGGGATCAACCCGATGCGGCGTACCTTGCGCGCAAGCTCCGCCTCCAGCCGGATGCGGCGTTCCTCATCGCTGCCGTCGTTCAGTTCCTCGATTTCGTCGCGCAGCGCCTGCAGTTCGTCGGGCTTGGGACGGCGCAGCGCGATGCGGCGGGAAAGGCTGTTCCGCACCGTGCGGTTGAGCGCGAGGTTGGCGGGCGAGCCGGTCACCGAGTAGCCGGCCCGGTGCCAGACCATCGCCTCGGCATTCACGACCTTCCGCTTGGCAAGGTCGGGAAGCTCGAGGTCCTCCAGGAACAGGTCGACGAATTCATCCCGCGACAGGGCGAAGCGGAAATCGTCCTCGCCCTCGCCATCCGGGCTGCCTTCCGATCCGCCGCCGCCGCCGCCGCTCGGCGGCCGCTGGATCGTATCGCCAGCGATGTATTCCTTGTTGCCGGGCAGCAGGTAGTCGCGGATGCCGCCGCCGCTGCCGCGCCGGAACGACGGCTCATGGACACCCTGCGCGGGCAGCACCACCTCGCCGCCTTCGTCGGCGTCCTTGATGCTGCGGCTCCCCGCGCTTTCATGCACGGCCTTGCGGATCTGCGATTTGGCACGCCGCATGAAGCGTTGCCGGTTTGACAGATTTTTCCCACTCGGGTTCAGGCGGCGGTCGACAATGTGCATAATGTGCCTGTGACACCTTTCAGCCTGGGCGGACTTAATCAGCCCGCCTGCTTCACACGCATATACCACTCTACGAGACGTCTGACCTGCCGTTCCGTGTAACCGCGGGCGGTCATGCGCTCGACGAACTCGGTGTGTTTCTTTTCAGTCTCACTGTCCTTCTTCGAGCCGAAGCTGATGACGGGCAGCAACTCCTCAACCTGGCTGAACATACGCCGTTCGATCACGTCGCGGATCTTCTCATAACTCGTCCACGACGGATTCTTTCCGTTGTTGTTCGCCCGGGCACGCAGGCAGAACTTCACCACCTCGTTACGGAAGTCTTTCGGGTTGGCAATGCCCGCCGGCTTCTCAATCTTGGTCAACTCCTGATTGAGCAGTTCCCGGTTCAGCAACTGGCCCGTATCGGCATCCTTGAAGTCGATGTCCTCGATCCAGGCGTCGGCGTATGACACATAGCGGTCAAACAGGTTCTGGCCATAGTCGTGGTAGGACTCGAGGTAGGCCTTCTGGATCTCATTGCCGATGAATTCGGCGTAACGCGGCGCGAGCTCGCCCTTGATGAACTCCAGGTAGCGCTTCTCGGTATCCTGCGGCATCTGCTCGCGCCGGATCGCCTGCTCGAGCACATACATCAGATGCACCGGATCCGCTGCGATCTCGGTCGTGTCGTGGTTGAACGTCGCCGCCAGCACCTTGAAGGCGAAGCGGGTGGAGGCGCCATCCATGCCTTCCTCGACCCCGGCCGTGTCCTTGTACTCCTGCAGGCTGCGGGCGCGCGGATCGGTCTCCTTCAGGCTCTCGCCATCATAGACCCGCATCTTGGCGAAGATGGTGGAGTTCTCGTGCCGCCGCAGCCGGCTCAGCACCGAGAACCGCGCCAGCATCTCCAGCGTCGCCGGCGCGCAGGGCGCGGCCGCGAGCTCGGAGCGGGAGACCAGTTTCTCGTAGATCTTCTGCTCTTCCGTCACGCGCAGGCAGTACGGCACCTTGATGACGTAGATGCGGTCGATGAAGGCTTCGTTGTTCTTGTTGTTCTTGAAGCTCTGCCACTCCGACTCGTTGGAGTGCGCCATGATGATGCCGGAGAACGGGATCGCGCCGATGTTCTCGGTACCGATGTAATTGCCTTCCTGCGTCGCGGTCAGCAGCGGGTGCAGCATCTTGATCGGCGCCTTGAACATCTCGACGAACTCGAGCATGCCCTGGTTGGCCCGGTTCAGGCCGCCGGAGTAGCTGTAGGCGTCCGGGTCGTTCTGCGCATGCAACTCAAGCTTGCGGATGTCCACCTTGCCGACAAGCGAGGAGATGTCCTGGTTGTTCTCGTCACCCGGCTCGGTCTTGGCGACGGCGATCTGGCGCAGCCGCGACGGCATCAGCTTCTGCACCCGGAAGCGGGAGATGTCGCCGCTGAACTCATCCAGCCGCTTGATGCACCACGGGCTCATCAGCCCGGTCAGCCGCCGGCGCGGGACGTTGTAGCGGTCTTCCAGCACCGGCCCCATGCGCTCGGGGTCGAACAGGCCGAGCGGGCTTTCGAATACCGGGCTGAGCTGGTCGCCGGCCTTCAGCACATAGATGGGGTAGGTCTCCATCAGTGCCTTCAGCCGCTCGGCCAACGACGACTTGCCGCCGCCGACGGGGCCGAGCAGGTACATGATCTGCTTGCGCTCTTCCAGGCCCTGGGCGGCGTGGCGCAGGAAGCCGACGATGCGCTCGATCGTCTCTTCCATGCCGTAGAATTCATTGAACGCCGGATAGACGCGGATGGTGCGGTTCATGAAGATCCGCCCCAGGCGGGCGTCCTTCGAGGTATCGACCATCTCCGGCTCGCCGATGGCCGCGAGCAGCCGCTCGGTCGCCGTCGCATACATCATCTGATCCGAGCGGCAGGCTTCCAGGTACTCGGACAACGACATCTCGGCTTCGCGGGTCGTTTCGAAGCTTCGGGCGTAGGCGGTGAAAATGTCATCGACCGGCTGCATCGGCCGCTCCTTCGTTAAGGGTGGTGCCACGCTGCGTCGGGGTCACATGCGTCCAGGCATGCAAGATGGGTGCAATCGTAGCGTAAGTGGGTAGCGTCGCGGGAATGTTTTCGCCGAGTCGCATCATGGAACCTTCGCGTCGAGCCCTGCCGCCGTCATGGAGCGGCCATTCCTGAAGTCCTTCGCATCGAAATGTCCTGTCGCCGGTTCGAAACCGGAACTGGCGTGCTTGGGTTGAGGCACTGTCCATCATTTCCTTGTGCAACCGCACCTGGAGTCACTGCACCGCACATCCCGGGCAGCCGATACGCATTCAAGGAAGAACCAGCGGCCCGTCTGGCAACGTCTAAGCGACCAATCACCGAATAGTGAAAGCCCGCGCCGGCGAACTCAAGAAGATTCGCACGGGGACTGCGAAAAACCAAAGGAGCGGGTCGCGGAGGAATATATTGGGTGCGTTTCCTGAACCGACAAGTCAGCGCGGTGCGGCCGGTTCGCTGCGCCTCACCCGGCGTGGCGAGCGGTGTGGCGGCTGTCAGGTGCATCATGAGCGCCTCCAGACCCAGCGATGGGCCGAAAATTTGGCCACACCGAGGCAAACAGAATACACAGATGTTCTTAAGCAAAGGTTAACGCGTGCCGTTTTCGTTCCGAAGTTTTTGCTCATTGTGAGACGCTACACCAGGAATTATCCGGAGTGGCTGAAAATCTTTGTATGATCTGTCGCTGTGCAGCCATTGCTGATTCGGAAGGCACGTGCCTTGGCATCGCGCGATGCATCCCATTGGTCATCCCATTGGCTACCCCACCGGCCATCCCGCTGGGAGCCGTCACCGGCGAGGGCCAATAATCCCCCGTCTTATCCGCGTGCTGCCGCGATTTTCCCATCAGCGCCATGCCTGCCTCCGGCCAACCGGAAACCGAGGATTATCACGGGCGGGCGGCGAATGGTGTTAAGTAACAAACAATCGCGGCGGAAGCGGCGTCATCCGGCCGCGGCGCCGCCGTCCCGGTGGCAGCGGCTCGTTTCCGTCCACTATCATATCCTCTGACGGAACTCGTGACGGGATGATAAAAGCCCGCGTCACTCGTTTCGCCACACCGTCGCAGCACAGGCGCCGCCATGCCTTCGTCCACCGCCGGCCCCTATCCGGCCAGCCTCCGTCCGGCCAGCCAGTGGGCCGGCCTCTCGCTTGATCGTCCCCGGGTGATGGGCATCCTGAACGTCACGCCCGACAGTTTCAGCGACGGCGGCGGTCGGGTCGGTCCCGCGGATGCCATCGCGGCCGGCCTGGCGATGGCGGCCGATGGCGCGGACGTCATCGACGTCGGCGGCGAAAGCACCCGCCCGGGCGCCGGCGCGGTTCCGCCGGAGGTCGAGCAGGCGCGCGTCATGCCGGTGGTGCAGGCTCTGGCGCGCGCCGGGATATGCGTCTCGGTGGATACCCGGAACGCCGCCACCATGCGGGCCGCGCTCGATGCCGGCGCGCGGATCATCAACGACGTCTCGGGGCTGGCGCACGACCCGGGCGCCGCCGCCACGGTCGCGGCCTATGGCTGTTCGATCGTCGTGATGCACATGCGCGGCGTCCCGGCGACGATGAACAGCCTGGCGACTTATGCCAACGTCGTGCCCGAGGTTCGTGACGAGTTGCTGGCGCGGGTGGCGGCGGCCGAGGCCGTGGGAATCGCCCGGGACAATATCGCCATCGACCCGGGTATCGGCTTCGCCAAGCAGGCGGCGCAGTCCCAAGCGATCCTGCGCGATCTGGCGGTCTTCGCCGGCCTCGGCTATCCGGTGCTCGTCGGCGTCTCCCGCAAGGCCTTCATCGGCGCCTTGTCCGGCGAGCCCGAGGCAGCCCGGCGGCTGGGCGGATCCATCGCCGCTGCGATCTTTGCCGCGCTGCACGGCGCCACAATCTTTCGCGTACACGATGTTCGTGAAACCGTACAGGCCCTTCGCGTATGGCATGCGTTATGCCGATAACGCGCGGTTCAGCTTTCGTCCACGTGGTATGGTGTCGCAATTGCAATGCAGCGGAACAACAGGTTCGACATGACGAAGACTCGGCGGCTGTTTGGGACTGACGGCATCAGGGGCAAGGCGAACGCGGAGCCCATGACAGCAGGGATCGCCCTGCGGCTGGGGCAGGCGGCCGGCCTGCTGTTCACCCGCGGCGAGCATCGCCATCGCGTCGTCATCGGCAAGGACACCAGGCTGTCCGGCTACATGATCGAGCCCGCGCTGACCGCCGGCTTCATCGGCGCCGGCATGGACGTCACCCTGCTCGGCCCGCTGCCGACTCCCGGCGTGGCGATGCTGACGCGCTCGCTGCGGGCCGATCTGGGCGTGATGATCTCGGCGTCGCACAATCCGTATGAGGACAACGGCATCAAGCTGTTCGGTCCCGACGGCAACAAGCTGTCGGACGCGATGGAGTGCCAGATCGAGGCGCTGATGGACAGCAGCATCTGCAACAGGCTGGCCGAGCCGCACCGGCTGGGCCGCGCCTCCCGGCTCGAGGACGCGGCCGGGCGCTATATCGAGGCGGCGAAGGCCAGCTTCCCGCGCGGGTTGCGCCTGGATGGCATGCGCATCGTCGTCGATTGCGCCAACGGCGCCGCCTACAAGGTCGCGCCGTCGGTGCTGTGGGAACTCGGCGCCACCGTCATCCCCGCCGGCGTCACGCCGGACGGCTTCAATATCAATAGGGGCTGCGGCTCCACCGTGCCGGAATACATCTGCGCCCAGGTGCTGGAGCACAGCGCCCATCTCGGCATCGCCCTCGACGGCGACGCCGATCGGCTGGTGCTGGCGGATGAGCATGGGGAACTGGTGGATGGCGACCAGATCCTGGGCATGATCGCCGAAACCTGGCACCAGGCGGGCACGCTGCGCGGCGGCGGCATCGCCGCGACGGTGATGTCGAACCTGGGGCTGGAGCGGCACCTCGGCGCGCTCGGCCTGGCGCTGCACCGCACCAAGGTTGGCGACCGCTACGTCGCCGAGCACATGCGCACCAACGGGATGAATGTCGGCGGCGAGCAGTCCGGCCACCTGATTCTGACGGACTTCGCCACCACCGGCGACGGCCTGCTGGCGGCGCTGCAGGTGCTGGCGGTGCTGGTGCAGAAACAGCGCCCGGCGTCGGAGGTCTGCCAGGTGTTCACGCCGCTGCCTCAGCGGCTGAAGAACGTCCGGTTCAGTGGCGCGTCGCCGCTGCGGAACGATCACGTCCAGGCAGCGATCCGTGACCAGGAATCGCGCCTGAACGGCACCGGCCGCGTGCTGATCCGCGAAAGCGGCACCGAACCGCTGGTGCGGGTGATGGCCGAGGGCGAGGATGCCGATCTGGTGGCCGACGTCGTGGACTCGCTGTGCGAGCTGGTCGCCCGGGCCGCCCGGCCGCAGGAGACCGTGGCCTGATGCAGGGACGGGTCCTGGTCATCGCCGGCTCGGATTCCGGCGGCGGCGCCGGAATCCAGGCCGACATCAAGACCATCACCGCGCTCGGCGCGTTCGCCGCGACCGCAATAACCGCGCTGACGGCGCAGAACACGCTGGGCGTGCACGGCGTGCTGCCGGTGCCGCCCGCCTTCATCCGCCAGCAGATCGAGGTCGTGCTGTCCGACGTCGGCGCCGACGTCATCAAGATCGGCATGCTCGGCGATGCCACCACCATTGAGACGGTCTGCGACGCATTGACCGCCTTTGCCCCGGGCATTCCGGTGGTGCTCGACCCGGTCATGGTCGCCAAGGGCGGCCATCCGCTGCTGGCCGCCCAGGCGGTGGAGGTCCTGCGCCGGCGCCTGCTGCCGATGGCCGCGGTGATCACCCCGAACCTGCCGGAAGCCGAGGCGCTGACCGGCTTAACCATCACGACGGAACCTGAGATGCACGCCGCCGCCGCGTCCCTGCTGGCGCTCGGCGCTCCGGCCGTGCTGCTGAAGGGCGGCCATCTCGCCTCCGACACCGTGACCGACCTGCTGGCCGCCGCCGGCACCGAGGCGTTCGCCGCGCCGCGCATCAAGACCCGGCACATCCACGGCACCGGCTGCACCACTGCCTCGGCCATCGCCGCCGGCCTCGCCCAGGGCCTGACCCTGCGCGACTCGGTCCTCCGCGCCCGCGCCTATGTCCGCGCCGCTCTCGCCGGGGCGCCCGGCTTCGGTCACGGCCACGGGCCGCTCGACCACGCGGTGACGGTGGACGTGGGGCGGTTGGGGTAGGAAGGCCAGGGCTCCGCCCTGGACCCGCAAAGGGGCGAAGCCCCTTTGATCCCATGACGGCGGATGGACAGGAGGGGGCGACCGTGCCGGTTGCAACCGCTGTGTTGCCCCCTCCTGTCCATCCGCCATTACCGGGTTCCAAGGGCCCATGGCGGGGTCGAGGGGCAGCGCCCCTCGCCTTTCCTATCCCAACCGCCCCACATCCACCGTCACTGGTAGCCGGTGTTGGCGCGGCCGCGGATCAGGGCCTCCGGGTGGCGGGTCAGCAGATCGGCCAGGACACGGATCGAGCGTGTGGCGTCGGAAAGTTGCCCCATCAGCCGATCGAGTTGGTGGCTGAAGGAGGAGTCCTCGCCGTAGCCGTTCTGGAGCGACCCCATCAGCTTGTTCATGCGGTTGACGGCGTCCTCCAGCCCGGCCGCCATCGCCGGCAGGCGCTTCGCCAGGGGGGCGACGCCCTGGTTGAGGTTGTCAACAAGGTCCTGTGTGCTGGCAAGCGTGCTGCGCAGGGTCGTGAGAGACTCCTGCAACTGCTTGTTGTTGACCAGGGCGTTGGCGCCGGCCAGGGTCTGGTTCAGATTCTGGCCGATGGCCTCGAACGGTATGCTGTCCAGGCGGCTGACGAGGTTGCTCGCCGCGGTAGCAACATCTGTGCCGCTGCCGCCGAGCACCGGAACGACGTAGGCATTGCCCTCTTTCTTCAGCTCCTCCTGGCCGGCGTTGGAGCCGGCATTGGGGAAGGTATCCAGGTCGAGCTGCTTCTGGCCAGTCAGGAAATTCGTGGTTTCCAGCCTGACCCGCAGGCCGCGGCGGATCAGTTCCCGCATCCGCGAGTCGAGCCCGCCGCCGGTGGGCAGCTTGAGCATGGCGATGCGCCCGGGCTCGACGTTGAAGTGCACGGGCACCACGACGTTGTCGATTGCCTTGTCGTACTCCAGCGACACGCTGGACACCTCGCCCACTTTCAGGCCGCGCAGCGTCACCGGCGCCCCGGCCGCCAGACCGCTGACCGATGTGGTAAAGTTGGCAACGAACTGAATGCTGCGCTTGAAGGTCGATGCGTCGGCCGCTTCCTTGGTCGGGTACAGGGTGAATTCGTGGTTGGCCGGGCTTTCGGCGGTGCCCGTCGACTCGTCGGGCGTTTCGACCGCGATGCCGCCCAGCACCATCGAGCGCAGCGACTGCACCTTGAACCGAAGCCCGTTCGCGCCGAGCTGGACCGATGCGCCCGATGAATTCCAGAACCGGGAATCGTCGTGCACGTACTTGTCGAACGGGGCGCGGACAAAGACATGGATGGTGATGTTCCGCGCCATCTCGCCGACGTCCCAGCCAAGCACCTCGCCGATTTCAAGGTCGCGGAAGGTGACGGGCGAGCCGAGGTTGAGTCCCTCGACCGTGTCGGCCTTCAGTAGGAAGTTGCGGCCGGGAACGTCCGATTGCAGCACCGGCGGATTTTCCAGCCCGACGAAGTTGCGCTGCGGCTTCCCGCCCTCGGCCGACGGCAGCAGGTCGATGTAGGAGCCCGAAACCAGGGTGGACAGGCCACTGATCGAGCCGGCGAAGAAGCGCGGGCGGACCACCCAGAACTGCGCCTTGTCGGTCAGCAGCGGCTCGGCTTCCTTGTTCATCCGCACCGTCACCAGCACGCGCCGCAGGTCCGGGGTCAGGGCGATCTTCTTCACCACGCCCATGTCCACTTCCTTGTGCCGGACATGCGACTGGTTCGCCTGAAGACCCTCGGCGGTCTCGAAGGTGATGGTGATCAGCGGCCCCTGCGCGGACAAGGTCTGCCAGGCCAGCCAGGCGCCGACGAGCAGCGTCACCACCGGGATCGCCCAGATCAGCGACAGCCGGCGCTTGTGGTCGATCGGCGCGCGGACGACCGCGGCGGGCGCGCGGTCGCTCATGACGCGGCCGCCTGCGCCGCCGCCTGGCGGGCTGCCCGAGGCACCGGCCGGGGCGCTGTGCCGGGTTGCACGTGGCCGGACATTCTGTCCCACATCAGCCGCGGATCGAAGCTGCGCGCGGCGAGCATGGTCAGGATGACCACGGCGGCGAAGGCAACCGCGCCCGGCCCGGGATAGACGCTCGCGACCGTGCCGAACTGGACCAGAGCCACCAGGATGGACTCCATGAAGATGTCGATCATCGACCAGCGGCCGATGGCATCGACGATGCGGTACAGCACGGTGCGGTCATGCAGGCGCCAGGGCGTGCCGAGTTGTGTTGCGGCCAGCAGGAACGACAGGCCGATCAGCTTGAGTACCGGCACGGTGATGGAGGCGAAGAACACCAGCGCCGCCAGCGGCCACATGCCGGCATCGATCAGTTCCTTGACGCCGCCCAGGATCGTGTTCGGCTGGCCGGCGCCCAGGCGGATCACGGTCAGGACCGGATAGACATTGGCGGGGATATACAGGATCAGCGACGCGATGACGTAGGCCCAGGTCCGCTGGATGGCGTGCGGCTTGCGGTCGCGCAGGCGGTAGCCGCAGCGTGGGCAGGGCGTGCCCGGAGCGGCGCGGCTGACCAGGCCGCAGACGTCGCAGCCGATGCGCCAGCGATGCGCGGTGAGGCAGGCCGCGGCCAGCCGCCGGCTGCGGATATGCGCCAGCCGCCGGCGGTTCGGCGGCTCCATCGCCTCCCACACCGCCTGGTCGTCGAGCGTCAGGTCCGCGAGCCAGACCACGACGATGAGGCCGAGCAGGGCATAGGTGGCGGGTCCGAGATTGACATGGGCGATGGCGCCGAGCCGGACATAGGCGACATACAGGCCGAGCATGTAGATCTCGATCATCGACCACGGCCGCAGCCGCTCGACCCAGGCGAAGATCGCCCGCAGTTCTGCCGGCGGCCGCCGCAATTGCAGGCCGCCGAGCACCGCCAGCATGCACAGCACCCGGGCCAGCGGCGCGGCGAAGGTGGTGACCAGGACGACCAGCGAGAGTTCCCACAGGCCGTAGTGATCGAGTTCGGCCGGGCCGCTGACCAGGCTGGCGGCGCGGGACAGGCCCGCGGTGGTGACCGACATGATCGTCAGGGTGCCGGCGATGGCGAACAGGATCAGCGCCGAGAGATTGAGCGCGGCGGGCAGTCCCAGCGGATGGTGGCGGGTATGACGCAGCACGGCGTCGCAGCGCAGGCACAGGGCGCGGGCTGCGGGCGGCATGGCCGGAACGACCTGCATCTGCCCGCAATCAGGACATTCGTAGAGCTTCGGCGCGGTCATCGGCACGGCGTCCGCGATCATCGTGACAGGAGCCGTGGTGGTGCTCATTCAGCGGCAGGCGCGGGACGGGTGCGGCATGGGCGTCAGGTGGCATTGGATGGCGGCCAAAAAAGAGGCAGAACACGGATACAGTGCAAAATTGACCCAAGCGTCGTGACATCCGTATCGCCGGCCTCCCCTTTGGCGGCGGTACGGGCAAGAACGGGTTGCTAAAGGGAGAATAACGGATGGCTACAAAAATGAACCACGGTACGGGGCTGTTCGGCGCGGCGCGACCATCGCCGGTTGCTGCGGTCGCTGGGCGGCCCGCTGCTGGCGGCGCTGCTGGCGGGCGGCGCGGTGCCGGCGCTGGCCAGGGACCTGCCGGGCGTGACGGCGACCGAGATCAGGATCGGCAACACGGATGCCTACAGCGGACCGGCCTCGGCGTATGGGGTGATCGGCAAGACCGAGGCGGCGTTCTTCCGCATGGTCAACGACCAGGGCGGCGTCGCTGGTCATAAAATAAATTTCATCTCCTACGACGACGCCTACAGCCCGCCGAAAACGGTGGAGCAGGTCCGCCGGCTGATCGAGGAGGACCAGGTCGCCTTCCTGTTCCAGAACCTGGGCACGCCGACGAACACGGCGATCCAGCGCTGTGTGAACATGAAGAAGGTGCCGCACCTGTTCATCTCGAACCGGGGCGGACAAATGGGGCGACTACAAGCACTTTCCGTGGACGATGGGCTACCAGCCCAGCTATCGGACCGAGGCGCGGATCTATACGAAGTACATGCTGTCGACGCAGCCGAACGCGAAGATGGCGATCCTTTACCAGAACGATGATTTTGGTAAGGACTATCCGGCCGGCGTGAAGGACGTGCTGGGCGACAAGTACGGCAGCGTCGTGGTCAAGGAAGCCACGTTCGAGACCTCGGACGCGACAGTGGACAGCCAGTTGACGATGCTGCAGGCCTCGGGCGCCAACGTGCTGCTGCTGGTGGCGGCGACGCCGAAATTCGCTGCGCAGGCGATCCGGAAGGTGCATGAGCTGGGCTGGCATCCGACGTTCTTCCTGACCGACGTGTCGATTTCCGTCGGTTCGGTGATGAACCCGGCCGGGCCGGAGAACGGGATCGGCATTATCACCACGGGCTATATGAAGGACCCGACCGATCCGGCGTTCAAGGACGATCCGGGAATGAACGAGTGGCGGTCCTTCATGGCGAAATACATGCCGGGAGCGGATTTGACCGATGGCAATTATTCGTTTGCTTACGGGGTCAGCATGGTGATGTGGCAGGTGCTGAAGCAGTGCAACGGCGATTTCTCCCGCGCCAACATCATGAAGCAGGCGACGAACCTGCACGATGCGTATGACCCGGTGCTGCTGCCGGGGATCACGGTGAACACCAGCCCGACGAATTTCCATCCGATCCGGACCATGCAATTGCAGAAGTGGAACGGCAAGACGTGGGAACGGTTCGGGGATATTATCGAGGGCGCGAGCTGACCGTTCATTGCGTTTCCGTCGTAGCCTGGCCTGTCCCCATTGGCGCTGACCGAGTGGGAGGGCGGCAAGGTCGTTGCCACAACGTCATGCCGGGCGCACCAGCCCCTCGTCGTCATGGCGGGCCTGCGCCCGCCATGACGACGAGGCAGCCACTGCGCGTCCCAACCTACGTAGCGCCGCTGCGGCTTGCCCGGGCTATCCGCCCCCGCTGTCAGTTCAGCCGCAGATCGATCAGATGCTTCGGATCGGGCTGGAGTTCCCCGCGCTCGACCCGCTTGACGATCTCCGTCAGCGCCGCGTTGGCCGCCGTCGGCAGGCCGATTTCCTCGCCCTTGCGGACGATGAAGCCGTTCAGGAAATCGATCTCCGTCCGGCGGCCCTTCATCATGTCCTGGCCCATGGACGGACGATGCTCGCCGCCGCCCCGGTTCGCCTCCTCCAGCCGGTGCGCATCGTACTCCCGCGTCGCCGCCGGATCGCCTTCGCCGGCCCGGGCGATGACTTCGGGATCGATATGATGGATCTCCTCCAGCTGATACCCCAGCGCCTGGCCGACACGGACCGCCTCGCTGCCCAGCCGGGCGCCGAAGCGGCGCAGCGTATCGTTGCGCAGGATGTCCTTGCTGATCAGGCCGGTGCAGGCGGACATGCCGTTCGCCATCGCGTTGGTCACCAGCTTCGACCAGCGCTCGCCCCACAGGTTCGTCGTCGCCAGGGCGGAGTCGGCCAGCGCCACAAGCCGCTCGATCTCCCGCGCGCGGCCGGTGATCCGGCCGTGCACCTCGCCGGTGCGGAACACCGTGTGCTTTTCGCCGCTTTTCCCGGCGGCGCGGTGGACGTGGCCGGGCTCGCACAGGTCGACGGTGATCGAACTGGCGATGCAGCCGACGATCTTGCCCCACCCGACGATGCCCGCGATGGTTTCCTCGTTCATGCAGTTCTGCAATGATACGATGAAGCCGCCGGGCGCCAGGTACTGGGCGATCATCGTCGTCGCCCACGCCGTGTCATAGGATTTCACGCAGACGAAGGCGATGTCGAACGGCTTTTCCTTCGATACCTGCTGCAGGTCGGTCAGGTGCAGGGCGCGCACCGGGGTGGACCATTCCGGAACGTCGCGGATGTGCGACACTGTCAGCCCCCGGGCCCGCATCGTCTCGACGTTGGCGGGCCACGAATCGACGAAGGTGACGTCCTCGCCTGCCCGCGCCATGTGCGCTCCGGCGTAGGCGCCCACCGCGCCGGTGCCCATGATCGCGATCTTGTTGCCCATGTTTCCCTCCCCAGGATGGCGTCGGCCGGGACACAGTCTGCCGCGGCGCGGGAGAAACGCAACCGCCGGCCAGGCGGCAGCCCCACCGCCGATCAGGTTACACACGCTGCCTTTCTGTTGCCATTTTGTGGAGCGACACAAAATGCCGCTTTATTGTGCGTCACTGTTAATATGCTATTATATCATCTATCCAGGCTGGTTTTGCCGGATTTCGACCTTACAATAACAGTTTAAATTCCACAATCAATATAAAAATATGGCCTGACGACAATTCCTGTTCGCCACTTTCGCGTGGGCAACAGGAAAATCTTGACCCGGTAATCACAATCGATTTATCCCGGCTGCGCATTATTACCTTACCGGAGGTCCTATGCAGCAGCCACCAAGCCTCGCGCAGCGAGGGACATCCTGGATGAGATCTCCGGGCGTCGTGTCGTACCAGCGCCGGTTCGGACACCGCTGACCCCAGCAGGTTCGAAACGAATACCTCAAGCGTCCACGGACGTCTTCCAGAATAATCCTAAATCGTAAGGGTTGACCGATGAACCTCGATCGCGAGGGGCGGCAGTTCCGCCTGCTCATGGTTCACTGCGTCCTGTGGTCGCTTGCCATGTCCCTGGCCGGCGGCTTCGTCGGCGCCTACCTGCTGCGCCTCGGTTTCAGTGTCGCAACGGCCATCGCGCTGTATGCCCTGATGCTCGTGGTGCGCTTCGCCCTGCGCGCCGTCATGCTGCCGATGGTCCTGCGCCTGGGCATGCAGCGGACCATCCTGCTGGGCGCCGTCGTCGTCGCCTTACAGTTCATCCCGCTGATCTGGGCCGATCGGCCGTTATGGCTGGGCGTCTGGGTGCTGGTCGTTGCGGTGGGCGAGTGTCTGTACTGGCCGATCTTCCACGCCGCCAACGCGGTGTGCGGCGGCGGCGGGCGGCGCGGGCGGCAGATCGCCTGGCGCCAGTTGGCCAGCACGCTGATCTCGGTCGTCGGGCCGCTCGCGGGCGGCATCATCCTGACCCGTCTGGGACCGGTCGCGGAGTTCGGACTGGCAACGGTGCTTTGCATCGTTTCGGCAACGCCGCTGCTGTGGATGGGCGACATCGCGCTCGGCCCGGTCCCGACGATGCGCCAGTCGATGACCGGGGCCGATCGTGTCGGCTGGTTCGCGCTCGCGGCCGACGGCTGGATGTGCGCCGGCACCGGGGTTGCGTGGTCGCTGATCCTGTTCACCACGCTGGGATCGTCCTTCTGCGCGCTCGGCTGGGCCAGCAGCGCCGCCGCACTGGCCGGCGCGCTGGCCGGCGTGGCCTGCGGCATCGCGATCGATCGCGGTCATCGGCAGGCTCTGTCGCACGGCGTTACGGTCGCCTTGCTGATCAGCGTGGCGTTGCGCGTCGTCGCCGGGTGGGAGCCGTGGCTGGCCTTCGCCGCCAACGCCGTCGGCGCCGCGGTGGGTGGGCTTTATGCCCCGGTCGTCATGAGCGTCATCTACGATCGCGCGAAACGATCCGGCACGGCCTATCAGTTCCATTTGTCGGCCGAGGCGGGCTGGGACGCCGGCGCCATCCTGGGCTGCCTGGCCTCCGCCGCCGTCGCCTACAGCGGCGCGCCGATAACGCTGGCGGTGGCGCCGGCCGCCCTGGGCGTGCTGGTGATCCATCGCTGCGTCGGCGCGGAGTCGCGGTTCGCGCAGCGTATCGCGTCCGGCGTGGTGATCCATGCGGAAGCCCGCTTCCGGGCGCGCGGCCGGCAAGCTCAGGCGTGCCCGCCTTCGAGGTACGCCGCCCGGATCTCCGGCCGCGCCAGCAGTTCCGCTCCGGTCCCGGCCATGGTGATCGCGCCGTTCACCAGCACATAGCCGCGGTGCGCCAGCCGCAGCGCCTGGTAGGCGTTCTGCTCCACCAGCAGCACCGTCAGGCCGGTGGCGCGGTTCAGGTCCCGGATGGCGCTGAAGATCTGCCGCACCACCAGCGGCGCCAGGCCCAGCGAGGGTTCGTCCAGCAGCAGCAGCGACGGACGGGACATCAGCGCCCGTCCGATCGCCAGCATCTGCTGCTCGCCGCCGGACAGCGTACCGCCGCGCTGGGTCATGCGTTCCTTCAGGCGGGGAAACAGGGCGAACACCTGCTCCAGCCGATCGGGGATGTCGGTGCGGCCGGCGACCTCGGCGCCCATCAGCAGGTTCTCGTGCACCGTCATGCGGCCGAAGATGCGGCGGCCCTCCGGCGCCTGGGCGATGCCGCGCCGCATGATCCGGTGCGTCGGCCACTGCGTGATGTCCTGGCCCTCGTGCAGGATCTGCCCCGTCCGCGCCCGCGGGTTGCCGCAGATCGTCATCATCAGCGTGGACTTGCCCGCGCCGTTGGCGCCGATGAGCGTGACGATCTCGCCGCGCCGCACCGTCAGGTCGATGCCGCGCAGCGCCTGGATCGCGCCGTAGAACGCGGTGACGCCGGACAGCGACAGCAGCGCGGTCATGCCTCCACCTCGTCGTCCTCGCCCTCGCCCAGGTAGGCGGCGATCACCGCCGCATCGGCGCGCACCTCGGCCGGGGTGCCGTCGCTGATCTTCCGGCCGTGGTCCAGCACCACGATGTGGTCGGAGATCCGCATCACCACGCCCATGTCGTGCTCGATCAGCAGCAGCGAGCAGCCCTGGTCACGGATGCGCAGCAGCAACCGGTTCAGTTCCTCCGACTCGCGCGGGTTCAGGCCGGCGGCGGGTTCGTCCAGGCACAGCAGCACCGGGTCGATGCACATGGCGCGCGCGATCTCCAGGCGGCGTTGCGCGCCATAGGGCAGGGCGCCGGCGGGGTCGTCGGCCCGCTCGGTCAGGCCGATGGCATCCAGCCAGTGGCGGGCCTTGCGGATGCCGGCGGCCTCGGCCGAGCGGTAGCGGCCCAGGCCCAGCATCGCCAGCACGCCCAGGCCGGTCGCCGCCATCAGTTTGTTGTGCTGCGCCACCAGCAGGTTCTCCAGCACCGTCATACCGGCGAACAGGCGGATGTTCTGGAAGGTCCGCGCCACCTTCGCCTCGGTGGCGATGCGGTGGCCGGGCATGCGGTGCAGCGGGAATTTCTCCCCGTTGCGATGGGTCAGCGTGATGGCGCCGGCGGTCGGGCGGTAGAAGCCGGTGATGCAGTTGAACACCGTGGTCTTGCCGGCGCCGTTCGGGCCGATGACGGCGGTGATGTCGCCGGCGCGTGCCTCGAACGACAGGCCGTCCACTGCGCGCAGGCCGCCGAAGCGCATGACGAGGTTGGAAACCGCCAGCATGGCTCAGCCGCGTCCCTGCGCCACCAGTTCCGCCGCGATCTCCTTTCGCGCCCCCAGCGCCACCGTCGGCGTGCGGCCGGAGATCAGGCCGCGTGGCCGCAGCACCATCATCACCACCAGCACCAGGCCGAAGATCAGCATGCGGTACAGCGGCAACTGGCCGGCGATGCCGGCGAACAGCGGGCTGTTCATCTGGTCGCCGAGGAAGCTGAGGACATCGCGCAGGGTTTCCAGACCGCCGACCATGACAATGGCGGCCAGGGCGACGCCAAGCTGGCTGCCCATGCCGCCCAGCACGACGATCGCCAGCACGGTGGCGGACTCGATGAAGGTGAAGCTCTCCGGGCTGATGAAGGCCTGGCGGGTGGCGAAGAAGGCGCCGGCGAGGCCGCCGAACATCGCACCCATGCCGAACGCCGTCAGCTTGGTGTTGCGCACGTTGATGCCCAGGGAGCGGCAGGCGATCTCATCCTCGCGCAGCGCTTCCCAGGCGCGGCCGAGCGGGATGCGGCGCAGGCGCAGCGACACCCAGTTGGTCAGCAGGGCCAGGACCAGGATGACGTAGTACAGGAAGATGACGCGCTGGATGGTTGCCGGCTCGATGCCGAAGAAGCCGGCGAAGGTGCCCTCGCCGCCCTCCATGGAGAAGCGCAGGCCGAACAGGGTCGGCCGGGGGATGCCGGTGATGCCGTTGGGGCCGTTGGTGAGCGACACCCAGTTGGTCAGCACGATGCGGATGATCTCCCCGAACGCCAGGGTGACGATGGCGAGGTAGTCGCCGCGCAGCCGCAGCACCGGGAAGCCGAGCATGACCCCGGCGCATCCGGCGAACAGGCCCGCCAGCGGCAGGCAGGTCCAGAATCCCAGGTCATAGGTGGTGGACAGCAGCGCATAGGAATAGGCGCCGACGGCATAGAAGGCGACGTAGCCAAGGTCGAGCAGCCCGGCCAGCCCGACGACGATGTTCAGCCCCCAGCCCAGCATGATGTAGGTCAGCACCAGCGTGCCGAGATCGACATAGTAGCGCGAACCGGTGAAGGGCAGCGCAACGGCCGCGACCAGCAGCACCGGGGCAATGAACTTGCCGGCATGGGCGATGCCTTCGGCAAGGGCACGGTTGGTCTTGTAGGTTTCGACGCGGCCGCGCCCCCGCCAGGACAGGACCAGCAGGCGGCCGAGGAACACCAGGCCGACGATCACGGCGGTGGCGATGGGGCGAAGCTCGAGCGACAGGCCGTGCTCGCCGCTGACGGTCAGCAGGCCGACCATCGGCCCGAACAGGCCGAGGGCGACGGCAGCCGAGAGGAAGGCGTCGCGCAGGGGGGTCATGCCGGTGCCGATCGGCCTGCGTGACCGGACAGAGCCGGCGGAACCACAGAATATCTGTGTGCATCTGTGTGCATCTGTGTTTCCCCTTAATCCGTAGGACCAACAAGCGCGCTGCATCCCGGCCTGAGCACCGGCGGCCATTTCGTGCCGCGCTGAAAGCGCCGGATTGGGGAAACATAGATGAACACAGATGCACACAGATGAGGGCGGTGCGAACAGGCGGCCGCCGTGCCGCGCCATCCGTTCCATCCAGGCAAGACAGTCATCGCGCATGCGGCCACCGGCCTCATACCTTCTCCACCTCTGCCCGCCCGAGGATGCCCGTCGGCATGAAGATCAGGACGATGATCAGGATGGAGAACGCCGCCACGTCCTTGTATTCGACGCTGAAATAGGCCGACCAGAATACCTCGATCAGGCCAATCAGCAGGCCGCCAAGGACCGCGCCCGGCAGGCTGCCGATGCCGCCCAGGACCGCGGCGGTGAAGGCTTTGATGCCGGCGATGAAGCCGATGTAGAAGTCGATCACCCCGTAGTACAGCAGGAACATCAACCCAGCGACCGCGGCCAGCGCGGCGCCGATGACGAAGGTCAGGCTGATCGTCCGGTCGGTGTCGATGCCCAGCAGGCTGGCCATCTTCAGGTCCTGCTCGCAGGCGCGCATCGTGCGGCCGAGCGGCGTGCGTTTCACCAGCCAGGTGAACACCGCCAGGATCGCCAGGGTGGTGGCGACGATGGCAATCTGCATCCAGGACAGCTCCACCGTGAACCCGCCCTGGTTCATCACCTGGATGCCGCCCGGGATCACCGCCTCGATCGGCTTGACCCGCGCGCCCTGGCTGACCTGGACGTAGTTCTGCAGCGTGATCGACATGCCGATGGCGCTGATCAATGGCGCCAGGCGGAACGAGCCGCGCAGCGGTCGGTAGGCGACCCGCTCCACCGTCCAGCCATACAGCGCGGTGATGGCGGCGGCGAACAGCAGGGTCAGCGCCAGCGCCAGCGGCACCCAGGTGATGCCCAGCGCCGCCAGGCCGAGCAGCGCGATCATCGACAGGAACGCCCCGACCATGAAGATGTCGCCGTGGGCGAAGTTGATCATGCCGATGATGCCGTAGACCATGGTGTAGCCGACGGCGATCAGGCCGTAGATCATCCCGAGCGTGACGCCGTTGATCAACTGCTGCAGTGCGTATGCGTAGTCCAATCCCACTCCTGGTCCAGGGTTTCGGACATGGAACCATGCAAGCGACGTACCGGCAAGAGCGGTTGGCGGCCTGCTGTGGAAGGTGGCTCCGCAGGCACCGATGATTGGATGGGGCAAGGTCTCCGCCCCATCGTCATGGCCGGGCGTGTCCCTATCTGCGACTAACTCAGGCGGCCGGGAGCGGCAAATCACCCCTGTCGTCATGGCGGCTACCCGGGACGAGTCCGGACACAGGCTCCGGGCCGCCATCCACGCCTTTCCGCGGCTTCAACACCGCCAGGCGTGGATGGTGGGCCTGCGCCCACCATGACGTTGTGGCAACGGCCGTCCGCCAACCCATAAAGTTGGCGCTGATGGGGCGTGTCCCGGATATCCACCCCCGCCGTCCTTGCGATCAACGAGCGGGCTGGCTGCGCTGGTCCGCCTCGAACAGCGCGGTCAGTTCCTCCGTCGCCTGCTGCGTGCTCTGGATCAACTGCTGCTCGTCGCGGTAGATCGCCAGCGTTTCGCGCAGGTTGCGCTCGTCGTGGTCGCGGAACAGCGTCACCGACCGGACGGCTTCCTCCGGCGGAACGCCCAGCACTTCCAGCGCCTCCTCGGCCAGCTTCAGGCTGGAGTGGAAGGTCTCGCGCACCAGGCCATCGACCCCGCGGTCCATCAGCAGGTGGGCGTGCCGCCGGTTGCGGGCGCGGGCCAGGATCTTCAACTGGGGAAAAGCCCGCCGCGCCGTCTCCAGGATGCGCAGCGAATCCTCGGGATGGTCGAGCGCGATGATCAGCAGCCTGGCCTGCTCCGCGCCCGCCGCGCGCAGCAGCTCGGCCCGGGTGGGATCGCCGAAATAGACCTTGTTGCCGAAGCGGCGCACGACGTTGACCTGGCCGATGTTGCGCTCCAGCGCGGTGAAGCGGATGCCGTACATGCGCAGCACGCGGCCGATGACCTGGCCGAAGCGGCCGAAGCCGGCGATGATGACCGGCGCGTCGGCGGCCTCGATGGTGTCGAAATCCGGCATCGGCTCGGGCTGCAGGCGGGGGATCAGGAAGCGTTCCGACAGAGCGAACAGCACCGGCGTGGCCGCCATCGACACCGCCGCGACCAGCGTCGCCACGGCTGCGGTGGCGGGGGCCAGCGCGCCCGCGGCGACGGCGGCGCCGAACAGCACGAAGCTGAACTCGCTGGCCTGGTTCAGCGCCAGGCTGAAGCGCACCGCGTCGGTCAGGCCCTGGCGCGCCACCCTGGCCAGGAGGAAAGCTACCGCCACCTTCGCCAGCAGCAGCGCGGCGGTGGCGGCGGCGAGCAGGCCGGGATGCGCACGCGCCAGCCCCAGGTCCGCCGACATGCCGACGGAGATGAAGAAGAAGCCCAGCAGCAGTCCCTCGAACGGCGCGATGTCGGCCTGCAGCTCGTGGCGATACTCCGACTGCGACAGCAACACCCCCGCCATGAACGCGCCGAGCGACATCGACAGGCCGGCCAGATGCGCGATGTAGGCGGTGCCGGCGACGATCAGCAGCGAGACGGTGGTGAACAACTCCGGCGTGCGTGCGCCGCCGATGGCGCGGATCAGCGGCGGCACGGCGAAGCGCCCGCCCACCAGGATCACCGCGACCGCGGCGGCGGCGCTGGCGACGTCGTGCCAGGGCACGTGGTTGGGCAGGGATTTCTCCGCCAGCAGCGGCACCACGGCCACCAGCGGGATGAACGCCAGGTCCTGGAACAGCAGCACCGCGAAGCCGTCGCGCCCGGCGGGGCTTTTCAGCAGGTCCGCTTCCGCGAGCATCGGCAGGACGATGGCGGTGGAGGACAGCGCCAGCCCGGCGCCCAGCACCGTCGCGCCGGCCCAGCCGATGCCGGCCTGGTGCGCCAGCGCCGCCAGCACGGCGGCGCTGACCACCACCTGGGCGGGGCCCAGCGCGAACACCGCCTGCCGCATCACCCACAGCCGCCGCGGCCGCAGCTCCAGGCCAATCAGGAACAGCAGCATCACTACGCCGAGCGAGGCGATGTCGGAAATCTCGCTGACACCGGTCACCAGCCGCAGCCCCGACGGACCGATCAGCACACCGGCGAGCAGGTAGCCGAGCACGCTGCCAAGCCCCAACCGCCGCGTCAGCGGCACGGCGATCGTGGCGGCCCCCAGCAGGGCGACGAGGGTCGGCAGCATCAGTAGCCACGCCCGGTGTCGAAGCGGTTGGGCAGTGGCCGGCCGTCCCGCCAGGCGCGGAGGTTGTCGAGGAAGATGTCCAGGCTGAGCGGGTTGTAGGTCGCCGGATCGTCTGCCGCGGTGTGCGGGCTGATGATCAGGTTCGGCGTGGACCACAGCCGGTGCCCGGGCGGGATCGGCTCCGGCGTGAAGACGTCCAGCACCGCGCCGGACAGGTGGCCGTCATCGAGCCGGTCGCACAGCGCGTCCTGGTCCAGCAGCGCGCCGCGGCCGATGTTGACCACGCCGGCGCCTTGCGGCAGCAGCCCCAGGCGCCGGCGGTCGACTAGGCCGCGCGTGGCGTCGGTCAGCGGGCAGGCGAGGACGAGGAAATCGGTTTCCGGCAGGACGGAGTCCAGGGCATCGGTGCCGATGACGCACGTGCAGTGCGGATGCGGCGCGGGATGGGCGCGCACGCCGGTGACGCGCAGGCCGAAGCGGGCGGCGTGCTCGGCCGTCGCGCCGCCGAGCGTGCCGAGGCCGACGATCGTCACGCGGCGGCCGCCGAGACCCGAACCCCACAGCTTGCGCCAGGTGCCGGCACGCTGGTTGGTCACCATGGCGGGGACGCGGTTGGCCAGCATCAGGATGGACATGATGGCGAACTCGCCCGCCTTCACCGCGTGCGTGCCGCGGTTGTTCAGCAGCGCCACGCCGGGCGGCAGCCAGGTGAACGGCGCCAGGCCGTCGAGGCCGGCGTTGGTCAGGAAAATCAGCTTCAGGCGAGGCGCCGGACAGGGGAACAGCGCCTTGATCACGCTGACGTCGGTCACCAGCGCCTCGGCGTCCTGCATGGCCGCGGCGAAATCGGCGGGGGTGGTGCCGAGGCTGACGCTGTGTCCGAAGCCTATGTCCGGCGCCCGGGCCGCGGCTGCATCCCACATGGCCAGGGAAAAATCGAACAGCGGATCATTCTCAGGGTTCTGAATATGAATGCGCATGGCGGGGAGCGTGCCATGCGGCGGGCGGATTGCACAGCGCCGATGGCCGTTGTTGTCGTGCCGGACTGGCGTTGCATAACGGGAGGCCGGCTCGTCCGTGCCCCAGCCAGCAGATCTTCGATCCTGACCTCCAGTGCCTTGGCCATCGCAAACCACGGTCTGACTGAGACAAGCCGATCGCGTCTTCTTTCCGTCATGGCGCGGCTTGCCCGAGCGACCGCCACGGGCGACACACGCTGACAGTTGGCCCGGACAACAAGCCGGCAGTCTGGATACTCGACGTAAGATGTCGAAACGATGAGTCGCCGCCGTTTCCGCCGGGTACTCGCTTGCATTTTTCCATCTGGGACACCATTCTTGACCAGTTGGTCAAGGAGACCTCGGATGCTCACTGATTACGATGCCAAGGCCGTCGCGGACGTGATGGGCATCGCCTTCCTGCGGAGTCCCGACGGTGAGTCTTCACTTGTGGCAACACCAGACAAGACGACGAACGCGGGCCTCGCGCTGCCCGGTGACCGTCTCGCTGGCGACTTTGTCATTCGCGTCGATGATGCCACCATACTCGTCGTCGAGGCGGGCACGCCGGACAGGCCCGCACGGCTCGGTCCGTCAAACAACCGCATCAGCCGCTGGCCCGGTCATGGAATGGACCCGGTGTCGTCGCCGTCTCCCCTCTTCATTGAGAAGGCGGTGGAAAAGGGCCTTCCCCGGCAAGCACTCCGGCACGTCGCGGAGTCGCTGGCCGGAGGCGACAAGGCCAAAATCTCTTCGCTGGAATGGGGCGTCGTTCCGAAAACGACGCTTGAACGCCGCGAGAAGCAGCTTTCGCCGCAGGAGAGCGAGCGGACGGAGCGCGTCGCCCGGCTGTTCGTGCACGCCCGCCGCGCTCTCGGCAGCGAGGCGGAGGCGCGCGAGTTCATGACGACGCCGCATCCGCAACTCGAGGGCCGCAGTCCGCTTGATGCAGCCAGGACGGATCTGGGCACCCGCCGGACCGAACAGATCCTCAACGCGCTCGAATACGGTCTTGCCCTCTGACCACCACGCCTCTGCGCCTTTGGCGCATTGCCACCGGCGCCCATGCGATCTGGTCCGGCGAAGGCGCCCGGCTGTTTGGCCAGCGCTGGAATCCGCCGGGGTTGCCGGCCATCTACACGGGCACGAGCTTCGCGGTCTGTCTTGTCGAGGTCCTTGTCCATGCCAATCGCAGGACGCCTCCGAGCGCAGCCCGATACGTCGAAGCCGTTGTCCCCGACGATGTCTCCCGCGAGACATTCGCTCCCGGCCTTCACCCCGGGTGGGACGATCCACGCGACATCTCGATCGCCCGGGCTTTCGGCGAGGCCTGGATCCGGGAGCGCAGATCAGCCCTCCTGGTCGTCCCCTCCATTGTCACCGCCGGGCTTGACCTGAACGTTGTGGTGAACCCGGATCATCCCGACGCTGCCCCGATCGCCGCCGGACCTGAGACACCAGTCAGGCTCGACCCGCGGCTCTTCGGACGCTGACCGGTTGCCCTTGCGATTGCTCGCCATCCCAACCATCGACCAAGGTTCCGGGTGAATTGCGATCACCGGATATGGCTGCCCGGACCTACACCCGGTTCCGCCCCACCAGCGCCCGCACCGCCGCCTCGATCGCACCCAGATCGTTCGGCAGCACACTGAACCGCTCCTCCCGCCCGAACAGATCCGCCATGCGCGGCGGCAGCGCCGGCCGGTGGCCGGTGGCGATCTCCATCGCGTCCGGGAACTTCGCCGGGTGCGCCGTCGCCATCGCCACCGTCGGCACCCCGCCGCCCGCCGGCAGCGCCCGCGCCGCGGCAATGCCGACCGCCGAGTGCGGATCGGCCAGATACCCACAGGCGGCATGCAGGCGGCGGATTTCCGCCTCGGTGCCCGGATCGTCCAGCCGGAACCCATGGAACAGCGTGCGGGCGTGATGCCAGACCGGGGCCGCCACCGTCATCCGACCGGTGCGGCGGAAATCCAGCATCGTCTGCCGGGTCAGGTCCGCGTCACGATCCAGCAGCTCGAACAGCAGCCGCTCGAAGTTCGAGCTGACCTGGATGTCCATGCTCGGCGACAGCGACGGCTCGACCGGCTGCATCGACATGTCGTTCGCCGCCAGGAACCGCGCCAGGATGTCGTTGCGGTTCGAGCCCACCACCAGCCGCGCCACCGGCAGGCCCATCCGCCGCGCCACCCAGGCCGCCAGCACATTGCCGAAATTGCCGGTCGGCACGCTGAACGCCACCTCCCGGTCCGGCGCGCCCAACGCCAGCGCCGAGGCGACATAATACGGGATCTGCGCCGCGATCCGCGCCCAGTTGATTGAGTTCACCGCCGACAGCCGCACCTCATCCCGGAAGCCGGCATCGGCGAATAGTGCCTTCACCAGGTCCTGGCAGTCGTCGAACGTGCCCTGCACCGCGATGTTGCCGACGTTCGGCGCCAGCACGGTGGTCATCTGCCGGCGCTGCACCTCGCTGGTGCGGCCGTGCGGATGCAGGATCATGATATCGACGCGGTCGCGCCCGGCACAGGCCTCGATCGCGGCGGACCCGGTGTCGCCCGAGGTGGCGCCGACGATGGTCACCCGCTTGTCGCGCTGCGCCAGCACGTGGTCGAACAGGCGCCCCAGCACCTGCATCGCCATGTCCTTGAACGCCAGCGTCGGCCCGTGGAACAGCTCCTGCGTGAACAGCCCGGTTTCCAGTTGCACCAGCGGCGCGACCGCTGGGTGGCCGAAGCCGGCATAGGCGTCGCGGCAGATACCTTGCAGCACCTCGAACGGGATCGCGCCGCCGACGAACGGCTGCATGACCCGGGCGGCGACGTCGGCATATGGCAGGCCGCGCAGGGCGCGCCAGTCGGCGGGGCTGAAATGCGGCCAGGTTTCCGGCATGAACAAGCCGCCGTCCTCGGCCAGGCCAGCCAGCAGGACATCGGCGAAATCGCGCGCGGGCGCCTGCCCGCGGGTGGAGATGTCGGGCGAATGCCCGCGGGTGGAGATATAGCGCATGGGCGGCCTTTTAGGCGCTCACAGCCGCTGCGACCAGATCGTTGCTGCCTGGTCCATCGCCTGGCTCGGATTTTCCGCCCGCCGCATCGCCAGCAGAGCCAGCGCGATGGTGGCGCGGATCGTCTGCACCGGCGTCTCCGGGGCGGCCTCGCCGCGCCAGACGGCGGAGACCAGGTCTGCCGTGTCGCCCGCCGGCGGATGCGGCCGCAGCCCCTCCACCGCAGGCAGCGCGATCTCGCCGCGGCCGGCGGCATGGTCCCAGAGCGAGGCGGTGGCCGGCTTCAGCGGCACCCGTTCCGCCTCCCCGCCGCCACCCTTCAGCACCAGCAGGCGATGCCGCCCCGTGCGTTCCGCGACGCCGAGATGCACGTCGATGTACGGCGGGTGGAACACGCCATCGACGCCGAACGGCGCATCCGCCGGGTTGAGCAGTCTTGCGGCGGTGTTGACCGGGGAGCGCAGCCCGAACAGCCGGCGCATGTCCAGCAGCCGATCCATCGCCGGCGCCAGGACGTGCAGCGGCAGGTAGGCGAAGCGCCCGGGGCGCAGAGCGGCAGCGGCAGAAGCCTTGTCGCCGGCCGGTGCCAGGCCGAGCGCCGCCAGCCCCTCGGCCACGCTGATGCCGGCGGAGAAATCGTTCGACCCGTGCATCAGCACGCTGGTCCCCGACCGGGCCAGCGCCAGGGCCGCCAGCAGGAACCAGGGCGCGCCGCGCGTCCGCCCGGCGCCGTAGGACGGCCAGTCGAGGTCGATCCCCAGGTCATCCAAGCCCCGCCCGCCCCCAAGTCCGGCTTCGTCGCGGGCCGCCTGGACCATGCCGGTAATCTCTTCCGCATCCTCGCCGCGGAAGCGCAGCAGCATCAGGAAGGCGCCGACCTGGTGCGGATCGGCCTCGCCGCGCAGCACCATGCCGAACGCCGTCCGCGCCTCCTCCCGCGTCAGGGCGCGCGAGCGGCCCGGGCCGCGGCCGAGGGTGGCGACATAGGTGGCGAAGGCGGCGTGGGTGTCTGTCATGCTGGGAGCATAGTGCATGGGCGGCGGTCCGGTGACACGGAACGGCGCCACCCGGCCAAGTCAGCGATGACGGCCGGCCCATGCGCTATCGCCAAAGCCCGCTTGGTCGCTGACCGCGCCGGGACAGTCTCACAACCAAGTGGGCATCCGGCCTCTATCCGGAAATCCGCAGCAACTGCTTGCTTATGTTACGTCCTTCGAATAGCCGCCGCAGTGTCGCAGGCGCATTCTCCAGTCCGTGCTGGATGTCCACCTCATGTTTGATGCGGCCGTCGGACAGCCAGCCCGCCAGCGCCTCCAATGCCTCCTGCTGCCGATGAATGAAGCTGGGGGCCAGGAATCCTTCCATGCGGGCTTCGCGTAGCAGCAGCATCAGATAGTTCCGAGGAGGCTGCATATGCTCCAGGTCGTTGTAGCCGGAAATTGCGCCACACAGCACCACGCGGCCATGTCTGGCAAGCAAGGCCAGCGCCGCTTCGAGGATTTCACCACCGACATTGTCGAAATAGACGTTGATCCCGTTCGGGCACAAGGCGGCAAGCCGCTCCGCAACGTTTTCGCTCTTGTAGTCTATGGCGGCATCCAATCCGGCTACCTCGGTCAGCCAGCGGCATTTCTCACTGCCCCCGGCAATCCCGATAACGCGGCACCCCTTTACCTTCGCGATCTGGCCGACAATCGAGCCCGTCGCACCGGCCGCACCGGAAACCACGACCGTCTCGCCCGCCTGTGGTCGGCCGATATCCAGCAGCCCGAAATAGGCCGTAAGGCCGTTGAGGCCGAGCACCCCAAGCGCGGTCTCAAGCTGCATGCCAGGCGACAGCTTGGCGAGGGGCCACGTGCCGCCGGGATCGACGACAGCGAAATCCTGCCAGCCGAGCAGGCCCGCGACCATGTCACCCTCGGCAAAATCAGGATGACGGGAGGTCACGATGCGTCCGGCACCAACCGAGCGGACAACCTCACCGATGCCGACGGCCGGCATGTAGGTATCGGCAGCCAGCCATCCGCGCTGTGTCGGATCACAGGAAAGAACCTGGACCTGGACCAGCACCTGGCCGGATCCGAGGTCACCGACAGGCTCCTCAACCAGACGGAAATCCTCGTCACGGATCATGCCCTCGGGGCGGCGCGCGAGCAGCCAACGGCGGTTTGTTGCCGAAACCATCGTTTTCTCCCTGCAATCTGGATTTTCTTCTTATGAAATCGCCCGTCAGCCTATGATCGCCCATGGCCGGACCGCAATGCTTTTCATGACGATTGGCAATTCAGGCAATCATCTGGCGGTGAAGCGCTTCTTACAGACCCGGTCCTCATTGTCTTTGCCATGACAAGCAAGACACGGTGATCAACAGACGGCCATCGCGCGGCCGCAGGCCGCCCGAATCCCTTCTCTGCGTGCTCTGCGCCCCGCTCTGCGATCTCTGCGTTTTAGAAATGCGGTGCCGCAACAAAGACCGGCGTTGCCGGTGAGCCGCCTAACCTCCAACGACGGTGGCGCCCCGCCCACCGCGATTCAACGCAGAGCGCGCAGAGCGGGGCGCAGAGCACGCAGAGAAGAATTCATTGCGGCCTGCAACCGCGGTGGCTCGAACGCGGCCTGGCTGTTCCTGGCGCGACTCGCGGCCCGGCATTCAAGACAATGCATTCAAGACAATGAGGGCCGGATCCATAATTTGTTGCACGGGAGGTCTCGGGTGTGACGATTGATAAAGAGCCGATCGAGCATTACCCGGCCGGCGCCGCCAGCAGCACCCGGTTGATCCGCTCCAGCGCCGTGAACGTCTGCTGCCAGGCCTTCGCGAACGCCTCCGGCTTCGTACCGCGCCCGGCCAGCACCGCCGCGATCTGGCCGACGCTGCGCTGCCCGTCGATCAGCTTCAGGATCGCCGGGGCCAGCGGCGGCAGCGCGACCGGGATGCGCAGGCCGTCGAAGGCCGCCAACAGCGTCCCGTCCGGCCGCATGCCGCGCACCAGCGTCTCGCCGTCGATCTCCCGGCAGATCGGCACGGCCTCGGCGGCGCCCGGGTCCGGCCGGCGGACCGGATCGCCGGTCCGCACGCAATAGACGATGTGCACCGACATGTTGCCGGCCAGCGCCTCGGCCAGCGCGGCGCGTTCGGTGACGTCCATCCCCTCCAGCCGGGCGCGCAGCTTCGGGTCTGGCAACAGCGGCACCGGGTCGTAACGCATCGGCTCCATCCACGACACGACGCGGAGGCCGGCCGACGCCAGCAGGGCATGGAATTCCGGCACGGTGTAACAGCGGTCGCGCGGATTCAGCAGCAGATCGTACAGCCCGGCATCGCCGCCATCGATATGATCGCCGAAGTACCGGTTGTGCTTCAGCCACTGCGTGTCCGGCAGGTGCTTGATCACCCGGCGGGCGACATCCAGCCGCTGCTGCGGCGTGTCCTCGGCCGGGGCGAGGCGGCGCAGCACGTCCTGGATCATATAGACCCCCGTGCGGCCGTGCGGCGCATAAACCATCAGCCCCAGGCCACCGCCCGGAGCCAGCACCGACAGCAGGGCGCGCAGTCCCTCGGCCGGGTCGGGCAGATGGTGCAGCACGCCGCAGCAATCGACGTAGTCGAACGGACCCAGGCCCAAGCCGGGCAGGTCGAGCAGCGAGCGCTGCTCCCAGGCGATGTTCTCCAGGCCACGCACCTGCGCCCTGCCCCGGGCAACCGACAGCGCGGCGGCGGAGCGGTCGAGCCAGGTCACCCGCCCGGGACGTCCCAGCCGCGCCATCTGCTGCGCCAGCATGATCGTCGCATCGCCCGTACCGCCGCCGGCGATCAGCGCACGCAGCGGCCGCGTGGCCGGGCGGGCGGCGCCGAACACCCAGTGGTCGATCTCGCGCAGGTGGCCCGGGCTGCCGACGATCAGCCGCTTCGCCTCGTCGCGCGGGTCGCGCCGGGGATATGGGTAGGCTTCGTATTGCTCGGCCAGTCTTTGGTCGGTTGCATCGCTCATGCCGCCGGCATAGACCGCCGGCATGGTTGAGGCCAGATCACGCGGCTATTTCGGCATCGGCGCCGAGGGTATCTCCAAGTCCGCCAATGTCGGCGCGTTGCTGCGCACCGGGCATGCGTTCGGCGCGGCGTTCTGCTTCACCATCGGCACCGGCTGGGACTCGCGCGCCGGGCGCACCGCCGATACCGCCGACACGCCGCTGCATGTGCCGATGTGGCGCTACGCCACGGTGGCCGACCTGTCGCTGCCGCGCGGCTGCAAGCTGGTGGGGGTGGAGCGGGTGGAGGACGCGATCGACCTTCCGTCCTTCCGCCATCCGCTGAATGCCGCCTACGTCCTGGGACCGGAACGGGCCGGTCTGTCGGCGGCGCTGCTCGCCCGCTGCGATCACGTGGTGAAGATCCCCACCCGCTTCTCGCTGAACCTGGCGGTGGCCGGCGCGCTGGTGCTGTACGACCGCCTGTTGCAGCACGGCCGTTTCGCCGAGCGTCCCGTCGGCTCGCTCGGGCCAATCGAGGCACCGGGGCCGACGGGACACGGACCGCCGCGGTTCCGGCGGACCATCCCGGACTGGCTGGCGCCGCCTGACGAGAATGCGAAGAAGCCATGATTCCGTCGCGCTTGATTCGGCGGCGACGCGGACATTATTGCTGCGCCGCATGATCAAGCGCCTCTTCTGGATTCCCCTCATCGTCCCGATTCTCGCCCTGCCTGTGGCAGCGGAATCGCGGAAACCGGCCCCCGCACACGTGCCCGCGTCCAATGCCCCCAGGTCCATCGGCAGGTTCGAGGACTGGACGGCCGCGACGCACCAGGAGTCGGGGCAGACCGTGTGCTATGCCTTCACCCGGGCGCAAAGCTCCACCCCGGCGCTGCCCGGCCGCGGCGGCGTCGTCCTGACAGTCACCGAACGGCCCTCGGGCCGCGACGCGGTGGCGATCGAGTCGGGATTCACCTATCCGGCGCATGCCTCGGTGACGGTGCAGGTGGATCAGGTGGGGCTGGAATTCTATACGTCCCACCGCGCCGCCTTCGCGCGGGATGGCAAGGCCGCGGTTGCCGCCCTACATAAGGGCGGCCGCGCCATCGCCCGCTCGCCCGGGCCAAAGGATATAGCCGTGACCGATACGTTCAGCCTGAGGGGCTTCAGCCCCGCCTACGCCGCCATCGTCAAGGCCTGCCCGGCGAAATGAGTGACCTGACCGCCGCGGACCGGGATCGCATCCTGGCGAAGTCGGCGTTGTTCGACCCGCCGCCGGCTGCTCTGCCCGACGGGCGGCGGGATCTTGTCGGCATGGACCGGGCGGAACTGGCGGCCGAGTTGGCCGCCATCGGCGAGCCGGCGTTCCGCGTCAAGCAGGTGTGGCACTGGATCTACCACCAGGGCGTGGTCGATTTCAGCCGCATGTCGTCGATCGCCAAGCCCTTGCAGGCGAAGCTGGCCGAGCGGTTCGTCATCGGCCGCCCGGCGGTCGCCACCCAGCAGACCAGCACCGACGAGACGCGCAAATGGCTGTTCCGCTTCCGCGACGGGCAGGAGGCGGAGACCGTCTATATCCCCGATCCCGTCGAGGACCGCGGCGCCGTCTGCATCTCCAGCCAGGTCGGCTGCACCCTGTCGTGCCGCTTCTGCCATACCGGCACTCAGACGCTGGTGCGCAACCTGGGCGCGCCCGAGATCGTCGGGCAGTTCATGGCGGCGCGCGATTCCTACGGCGAATGGCCGTCGCCGAAGGGCGAGACGCCGCGCCTGCTGTCCACCATCGTGCTGATGGGCATGGGCGAGCCGTTGTACAACTACGCCAACGTCGCCAAGGCGATGAAGATCGTCATGGACGGCGAAGGCATCGGCCTGTCGCGGCGGCGGATCACCCTGTCCACCTCCGGCGTGGTGCCGATGATGGACCGGGCGGGGGCCGAGCTTGGCGTCAATCTTGCGATCTCGCTGCACGCGGTGCGCGACGACCTGCGCGACGAACTGGTGCCGCTGAACCGCAAATACCCGATCAAGGAACTGCTGGCCGCCTGCCGCCGCTACCCCAGCGCCTCGAACGCCCGGCGGATCACCTTCGAATATATCATGCTGAAGGGCGTGAACGACTCGGAGGCCGAGGCCCGCGAACTGGTGCGGCTGATCGCCGGGCTGCCGGCCAAGGTGAACCTGATCCCGTTCAATCCCTGGCCTGGCTCGCGCTTCGAACCGAGCACCAAGGCGGCACTGGACCGCTTCGCCGCCATCGTCAACGCGGCAGGGTTCGCCTCGCCGATACGGACACCGCGGGGGCAGGATATCCTGGCGGCATGCGGCCAGTTGCGGACCGAGAGCCGGCGGGAGCGGGCAGGAGTCCGGTGATCGCCGCCATGGCTGGCAGGAAAGCGCCCCATACGCATCAGGATAAGCGGACTGGCGGAGCAAGGGCTTCTCCCTCACCGTCATGGCCGGGACACGCCCGGCCATGACGGTGAGAGAACGGCCGCGGCGCCAAATCCTTCTCCACCAATCGCCCTATCCCGATATCTAACAAGAAACTACCCCGATGGTGGGGGACGAGCCTGCCGTGGTCGCCCCATAGCTTCATACAGAGTGGGCCGGCCGCGCCGGCCGGTGGTGAACTATGGGGTCCGTCGCGGCCTGATCAGGCCGACCGGTTGCCCGCGGTTACCTCCTCGCGCTCCCAGGCGCTCTGCGGATGCGCCGGAGAGTTTGGGGGCGGGTAAGTCCCGTCGGCCACCTTGTCCGGGAAGCCCACCGGGCCAGGCCGACCCAGCAGGTAGCCCTGGACGAAGGTGCAGCCCAGTGCCTTCACCATGGCAAGCTGTTGCGCCGTCTCGACGCCTTCGGCCGTTACATCCAGCCGCAGGCTGCGGCCCATGGCGATGATCGCCTGCACGATCGTTTCGGCTTCCGCGTCACCTTCCTCGACATCGCTGATGAAGCTGCGATCGATCTTGATCTTGTCGAACGGGAATTTGCGCAGATAGCCCAGGCTGGAGTAGCCGGTGCCGAAATCGTCCATGGCGATGCTGACGCCCAGCGCCTTCAGCGCCTGCAGGACGCGCAGCGCGTTCTGCGTGTCGTCCATCAGGGTCGTCTCGGTGATTTCCAGCTCCAGCCGATGCGCCGGCAGGCCGGTTTGCCGCAGCACGTCGGCCACGGTGCCGACGATCCCGGGCTGGATGAACTGGGCCGGCGACAGGTTCACCGCCAGGGTCAGCGGCTGCGGCCAGGCTACTGCCTCGGCGCACGCCGTCGCCAGCACCCACTGGCCGATCGGCACGATCAGGCCGGAGGCTTCGGCGACGGGAATGAACGCGGACGGCGGGATGGCGCCGCACCGCGGATGTTGCCAGCGCAGCAGCGCCTCGTAGCCGGCGACTTCCATCGTCGCGGCATCGAGGAACGGCTGGTACGCCAGCGAGAACTGGCCGTCCCGCAGCGCGATGCGCAGATCCTGCTCCAGCGACTGCTGCTCCTGCAGCTCTTCATCCGTCGTGGCTTCGGCGTGGCACCATGTGCCGCCGCCTGCCTGGCGGGCACGGCCCAGCCCCTGCTCGGCACTTCTGGCCATGGCGGCGACCGTGGCGCCGTCGCTCGGGTACAGCGCCAGGCCGACGCTGGCCGTCAGGACGACCGGTGGGCCACCGAGCTCGAACGGCAGCGCCAGCTCGGCGATGATCCGTTCCGCCAGCGCCGCGGTGTCGGCCGCCTTGTCCGCCAGCGGCTGGATGATCGCGAAATCGTCCGGCCCCAGGCGGGCGACGGTATCGGTGTCCCGCACGCATCGCCGCAGCCGGTGTGCCGCCTGGATGACGACCTGGTCCGCCGCCAGCGGGCCGATGGCGTCGCGGATGCCGCCGAACCGGTCGAGCTCGACGAACAGCACGGCAACGCCGACCGTGGCACGCTGCGACAGGGCCAGGGCCTTCCGCAACTGGTGCTCGAACAACTCGCGGTTGCCGAGGCCGGTCAGCGGATCGAACTGCACCAGGCGTTGGAGGTCGTGCTGCGTGGCTTGCTCCAGCGACAGATGGCGGACCGCGATGACGTGCCCGCCGGGCGCATAGCCGTCCCGCCACAGCACCTCGACCGGGTGGGCATCGCCGCCCGGGCGGATCAGGTCGTGTTCGCCCGGCCGATCGGCCGCGGTCAGCGTCAGGCCACGGATCAGCGTGGTCAGCCGGCGGCCGATCAGTGCCTCGGCAGGCCGATCGGCCATGGCGCAGAGCGCCGGGTTGACGTCGCGGATGAAACCGTCCCGCTCCAGGATGATGCCTTCAAGCGTGGCATCGGCCAGGCCGCGAAGATGGTGGACCTGGCGCAGCCGCCGGGCGGCCAGAAGCCAGGACAGGGCGGCGCCAAGCAGCACGCCGGCCAGGACAGTCAGCCCGGCCAGTGCCAGATTGTCGTTCCAGGCGAGGCATCCGGCGGCCTTCAGCATGAAATTCCCCTTGACAGATTGGGGAAGTATCAATCGGAAGGGTTAGCGGATGGTTAACGCCGCCAGGATTTGTGCCGGCACAGAAGGCCAGGGGTTTCGCGTGTGCCGGGCGAGCCGTTGCATCGGCCTGACCGGATCACGCAGCGATCCGGCCGGGCCCATGCCTGCTCTGCAGGCGATTACCGCACCGAGGTGATGGCGTTGCGGTCCTGCGCCCAGGCCTCGGGCGTGCTGGCCGGGTCGATCGGCCGCGACTTGCCATAGCTGATCGTCTGGATGCGGCCGCGGTTGACGCCGTGCGCCACCAGGTAATCGCGGTCCGCGTTGGCGCGGCGCTGGCCGAGGGCAAGGTTGTACTCCTCGGTGCCGCGTTCGTCGCAGTTGCCGGCAATCCAGATGTTGACCTGCGGATACTGCTGCAGCCACGACGCCTGGCGGTCCAGCGTGGTCATCGCCCGCGGCGTCAGGTTGCTCCGGTCGGTGTCGAAGAAGATGCGGTCGCCGGCGGATTGCACCAGGTCCTCCTGCGAGCCGGGCGCCGCGCGGCCGGCGCCGCCCGCTCCCCCCGCTCCGCCCGGGCCGCCTTCGCTGTAGCCGCCTGCTCCCGCGGCCTGGCTGCCCGTTCCGCTGGCGTTCTTCGAGTCGTCGGACGACGAGCAGCCGCTGAGCAGGGCGGCGGCGAGCAGGCAGGCAACAGTCCAGTGCTTCATGGAAAATCTCCGGGTGGGGATCACGCGATCGCGGGTATAGCGCAACGATCCCGAGTCGCGGGCGACTTCTACGCCTTAATCCGGAGAGGACGAAACCTTCAGGCCGGCCGGATCGGCCGTCGCCGGCACGCCGGCCTCGCCGTGATGCGATCGGGCAACGGTGTCCGCGTCCGCGCCGATCGGCTGCCGCAGCCGATCGGCGAGGGCGGCCGGATCGATGTCCGCCGCGGCCTGGTGCCAGCTCGTGGCGAGGTCCCAGTCGCCGGAGTCAAGCGCGGCCTGGAGCGCGGGCAGGTCACGGAACGACATCTCCCCCGGCTGCTTCGGACAGAGCCGCAGCCGGGGCTCCAGTTCAAAGATCGGGCGGATCGCCTCGCTGATCGCGGCCAGCCGCGTGGCCGGCCATCCGGCGGGCAGAGCGGCGGCGAGGATGTCGATCAGCATGCCGCCGACAGTCACGGCCGATCGATCGGCGATGGCGGCGAGTTCCTGCTCGATGGCGGTGATGCGCGTGACCAGTGCCGCGGCGAGATCCTGCCCGGCCCCGGCGGCGTCGGCCCGGGCAGCGCGGCATCCGGCGAGGAAGCCTTCGGTCCAGGCCTCGATCCGCGGGTCGGGCTCGTCCGGCGGCGACGGTGGCGCCTCGGCGACGGTATTGGGATGGAGGTAGGTGTTGAAATCCTCGAGCCAGGGCAGCGAGCGCATGCATCCTCACGCGGTGGGATGCGGTGGGTTGTACGACGCGCGGGTTAGCGAGTGGTTAATGCCGTCGGGGGGCGTTGCGCGCCGTGCGGGTCGGGATGGGACGAAGGGGGCACCGCACAGGCGATAATACAGCGGGGCACATTCCCCCGCCTCCCAATCGTCCTGGCTTGGCTGGTTCGGGCCATCTATTCAAGCACCTGTGCCGCAACGGGTGGCCAGAACCAGCCGCACGCGCTACCTTAACGAGCTGGTGGCACGGTCATTGCCTCCTCGTCATGGCCCGGCTTGTCCGGGCCACCTATTCCAGCACCTGTGCCACGACAGGTGGCCCGGACAAGCCGGGCCATGACGGATAAGCAACGTGCCTCCCATGTTGGCGCCTGTACGCCGGCACCGGGCCATTCTGCGCAACCCGGGCGGCCCCCGCCGGTGCAACCCGGGCGGCCGCCGCCGGGCGCCTACCGGGGCTGCTTCCTCTGCCGGGCAGAGGCCGCCATTTCCAGCACCGGCAGCATCATCTGGCTGGCGCTGAGCGTGTGCGGCAGGCCCTGGACCGCCCGGCGGCGGACATTCAGCGCTTCGACCTCGGTTTCGCTCGGCGTCGAGCTACGCGCCACAAGGCCCAGGATGATGGCGATCACCAGATCTACGCCGCCGACGATCCCGGTGCTGGCGAGGAACGACAGGCGGGCATGAATCCACAGCGCGTCGAACGCGGCGATGTGCACGAACACCAGGACGGCGAGCAGGAACACCAGCGCCACGCCCGCCATCGCCGCCCGCGTCGCGACGCGGGACACCAGGCCGCGCAGGCGGACACTTTCAGCCTCCGCGGCGATGCGTGCGAGCCGGACCGGTCGCAGCATCGGTCAGCGCATCACGCGGCCGATGATCCACCCGACGGTGGCGGCGACCAGCAGCGCGATAAGCGGCTGTTCCCGGACGCGGCCGGAGACCATCTCGGCCTGGTCGCGCATCACGCCGGACGCGCTGTCCATGGCGCCGCGCATCGCGCCGGACGCGCTGTCCATGGCGCCGCGCATCGCGCCGGAGGCGTTGCCCACCGCCTCGTTGGCGCGGCTGGCATAGTCCGACATCGCCGGCTGGACGCGGTCGCGCATCAGCCCCTCGACCTGGTGGCGCAGCCGGGCGATCTGGTCCTGGGCATCGTCGAGCTTGCTGCGGGTGGTACTGGTGAAGGCCATGACTGTCTCCTTCCGAGTGCACTGTGGCTCAGAACAAGATCTAGGTAATCGGGTTGCATAACGAACCCCCGCCGCCCGCACCCTTTCGCGAGCGTGCGGGCGGCGGGATGGAGCG
This sequence comes from Rhodopila globiformis, assembly GCF_002937115.1. GTDB lineage: Bacteria > Pseudomonadota > Alphaproteobacteria > Acetobacterales > Acetobacteraceae > Rhodopila > Rhodopila globiformis. The sequence goes on from NZ_NHRY01000245.1 coordinate 73,286, forward strand.
GGGCACAGGCCGCCGGCGTATCGGTCGATATACGGGCTCATAACGATACCATTGCGTAGCCGCTGCGGCGTCAGTAACATGCCGTAATGACCGCCCTGCCCGCGCCCCTGGCATGGCTCGAGCCGGTTCCCCCGGCCGCCGGCCCGCTGCCGGGCGGAGCGCCCAAACCTGTCGCCTCATGATCCGCAGCCGCTGCCAACGCATCGTTGTCCGGGCATGCGCGTCATCCGTTACCGCCAGGGAGCTTTGATCGAGGCAGGCGTCCTGCCTCGGAGGATTGCTTGCATTCAGAATAATTGCGATATATCTTATATACCTGTATTGCATCGAGGCCGGTCACAGCCGAAGGCACAGCCCGGACAGGGAGACTCCCGCCACCAGCCGGAACGCCCGCGGCCACATCGGCCCAGCGGGGCAGCCCCGTCGCGTCCTTGCCTGATCGGCCCGGGCAACGGCGCGGTCGCCGCGCAGGCGACCGGATCATCCTGGCCGGAGTCCCGGCCGCCAACCGCGGCCGGCTACGGCCGGCGGCCAAACCGGCGCATTTCGGTTGCCGAAGGAGCACATAATGGACGACGAAACGAAACAGTTGGCCAATGCCGTGCTGGAGTCGATCCGCCGCATGGCGGTCCACTACGGATTATGGTTCGCCAACGCCGCCAGCCGCTTCGGCGTCGACGACGCCCTGGTCATGGAACAGGAGGCGGGTGACCGCGGCACCGCCATCCTGGTCGAGCGCCTCTGCGCCACGCTGGGAACCACGAGCACCGAGGGCGTGCCGACCCCGCTCGCCGCCCTGGATGCCGCGCAGTTGCAGGCTCTGGTCAAGGCCCTGGCGGTCAGTTGGCTGGTGCTCGACGGTGTCTGGTTCCAGGCCGTGGAGCAACGCGAAGGCATGGCTGCGGCGAAGGCGGTCAATGACGCCTGCTGGGCGGATTTCTCGCCGCTGGAGGCGGCCCGGATCAAGGCCGCGCAGACGCTGCCGGACACCGGCGGCCTGGATGCGCTCGCCGCGGCCTTCGCCCACCGCCTTTATGCGGCGATCAACGAGCAGAGGGTGTTCTTCGACCACGACGGCTCGCTGGTGCTGCAAATGACGAAATGCCGTGTCCAGGCGGCACGCCAGCGCAAGGGCCTCGCCGACTATCCGTGCAAATCCGGCGGCGTGGTCGAATACACCGGCTTTGCCCGCGCCATCGACCCGCGCATAACCTGCGAATGCATTGCATGTCCGCCCGATGCGCACCCGGCGGACTGGTTCTGCGCCTGGCGGTTCCGCATCGGCGACAGCGCCGGCGCGCAGGCGGCAGGAGCGGTGGCCCGGGGCGCCCTGTCCGGCACCGCCGCCTGAATGGGCGGTTGTTGCGGGATAAATACAAAACGCCGGGACTCGGGCACCGCGGCGCGAAGCTGATCCTGCGGCAGTGGGACTGAACCCGCTGGCAGGGCAGGGCGCCTCCTGCTCTCGGGGAATGTGATCGGACTCCGCCATCCAATCGGCTAGAACCCGGGCCACGCGCAACGAACCGGTGAACCAGATGCAGGAGCAACCGGCTTACCCACCTCGTCCCGGGGAGCTACCAACCACAAGGGTCACGACCGGCATCGCCGGCCTGGATGCGATCCTGAAGGGCGGCCTCGCCCCCGATCGCCTCTTCCTGGTCGAAGGCATGCCAGGATCGGGCAAGACGACGCTGGCGCTGCAGTTCCTCTCGGCCGGCCGCGCCGCCGGCGAACGCTGCCTCTACGTCACGTTGTCCGAAACCACCGAGGAACTGACGGCGGTCGTCGCCTCGCACGGACTGACGCTGGACGGCATCGACGTGTTCGACCTCACCTCGGCCCAGACCGCCCTGGATGCCGCCAGCGAGACGACGCTGCTGCACCCGTGGGAGCAGGAACTCGGCGACACGGTCAGGCTGATTACCGGCCGGATCGAACGCACGCAGCCGACGCGCGTGGTGTTCGACAGCCTGTCCGAGCTGCGCCTGCTGGCCCAGGACCCGCTGCGCTACCGCCGCCAGGTCCTGGCCCTGAAGCAGTTCTTCGCCGGGCGTCATGCCACCGTGCTGCTGCTGGACGACCTGACCGGCGCCGATGGCCGGCAGGACCTGCAGTTGCACAGCCTGTGCCACGGCGTGATCACGCTGGAGCGGCTGACCCTCGATTTCGGCCCGGCCCGGCGGCGCCTGCAGGTGCAGAAGATGCGCGGCATGGATTTCCAGGCCGGCTACCACGACCTGGCGATCCGGCGCGGCGGCCTGGAGGTGTTCCCCCGCCTGATCGCCGCCGAGCACCACCGGCCGTTTGCCGGCGACCCGGTGCCGAGCAGCCTGCCGGAGCTGGATGCCCTGCTCGGCGGCGGCCCCCTGCGCGGGACATGCATGCTGATCAGCGGCCCGCCTGGCGCCGGCAAGACCACGCTGGCCCTGCAGTACGTGGTCGCGGCCTGTGTCAGGGGCGAGCGCTGCGTGCTGTACCAATTCGACGAGCGGGTCGGGACGCTGATGACCCGTGCCGCCAGGCAGGGGATGGACCTGACGTCCTGGATCGACAGCGGCCAGTTGCGGCTGCGCCAGGTCGATCCGGCCGAGCTGTCCCCGGGCGAGTTCGCCGTGATGCTGCGGCGCGAAGTCGAGACCGAGGGCGTGCGGCTGGTCGTCATCGACTCGCTCAGCGGTTTCGAGGCGGCCATGCCGCAGGAACGACAGCTCATTCTGCAGATGCACGAGCTGCTGGCCAACCTGAACCACCAGGGCGTGATGACCCTGCTGCTCTATCCGCAGCACGCGCTCATCGACTCGACGATCGCCGACGTCAGCGTCAGCTACATTGCCGACACCGTGCTGCTGATGCGCTTTTTCGAGGCCGCCGGCCGTATTCGCAAGGCGCTGGCGGTGCTGAAGAACCGCGGCGGCCCGCACGAGACGACCATCCGCGAGCTGCGCATCGACCATGCGGGGCTGCGCATCGGTGAGCCGCTGACCGACTTCGAAGGCGTGCTGAGCGGCACGCCGATCTACAAGGGACAGGCCGGGCCGTTGCTCAAGGAGCGTTCGTCAGATGCATGACGGCGACAGAGCGCCGCCAGCCGGCCCGGTGCTCATCCTGACGCCGACTGGTCGCGACGCGGACGTGGCGGCCGGGCTGCTGGCCGCGGAAGGGATCGGGACGACGGTGGTCCCGACGCTCAAGGCGCTGCAGGCCGCCCTGGACGATACCGCCGGCATGGTGCTGCTGGCCGACGAGGCGGTCATCGGGGCGGATACCTCGGTGCTGGCCGCGTGGCTGGCGGCGCAGCCCCCGTGGTCGGATCTGCCCTTCGTCGTACTCACCCGGGCCGGCACGGCCGTGCGCCGGCCGACCACCGGGACGAACCTGGCCGGCACGCTCGGCAACGTGCTGTTCCTGGAACGGCCGCTGCAGGCGCTCAGCCTGGTCAGCGCCGTGAAGAGCGCCCTGCGCGCCCGGCAGCGGCAGCGGCAGGTGCGCGACTACCTGGCCGCGCAGGTTGGCGCGGCCGAGCGCGCCGCCGCGCTGCTGGAGGAACGGGTGCGCGAGCGCACCGCGGCGCTGGAAGCCGCCGATGCCGAGCGGCGGCAGATGGCCGCGGCGCTGGCGCAGGCGCAGAAGATGGAAGCGGTCGGGCAGCTCACCGGCGGCCTCGCGCACGACCTGAACAACATGCTGGCCGGGATCATTGGTGGCCTGAGCCTGATGCAGACCCGTCTGGCGAAGGGCCAGATCACCCAGCTCGACCGCTACATCACCATGGCGCAGCACGCCGCCCACCGCGCCGCCGGCCTGACGCACCGCCTGCTGGCCTTCTCGCGGCGGCAGACGCTGGAGCCGAAGCCGACGGGGGTCAACCGGCTGGTCACCGACATGCTGGACCTGGTCCGCAGCACCATCGGCCCGGGGATCACGATCGAGACGGCGCTGGCCGATGAGCCCTGGCTGACCCTGTGCGACCCGCACCAGCTGGAGAACGCGCTGCTGAACCTGTGCATCAACGCGCGCGACGCCATGCCGCAGGGGGGCAGGCTGCTGATCGAGACGGCCAACACGCACCTGACCCCGGACGCCGCCGCCCGTCTGCGCGAAGCCGGGCCGGGCGACTACGTCACCCTGGGCGTCACCGACACCGGCACCGGCATCCCGCCCGAGGTCATCGCCCGCGTGTTCGATCCGTTCTTCACGACCAAGCCCCAGGGCGAGGGCACCGGGCTCGGCCTGTCGATGGTTTACGGCTTCCTGCACCAGTCGGGCGGCCATGTGCAGATTGTCAGCGACCTCGGCCAGGGCACGACGGTGCGGCTTTACCTGCCGCGCCATGACGGGGCGGAGGAGACGACGGCCGCCGGGCCGGCGCCGCTGGCCGCCCGGCCGCTCGGCCGGCACGAAACGGTTCTCGTGGTGGACGACGAGCCCGCCGTCCGCACGGTGGTCACCGAGGTGCTCAGGACGCTTGGCTGCGAGCCGTTGGAAGCCCCGGACGGCCCGGCCGGCTTGCGCCTGCTGAAATCGTCGCCTGGCGTCGCCCTGCTGGTCGCCGACATGGGCCTGCCGGGTGGCATGAACGGCCAGCAGCTTGCCGACGCGGCCCGGCGGGAGCGGCCCGGCCTGAAGGTGCTGTTCATCACCGGCTATGCCGAGGCCACACGGTCGCGCGGCGGATGGCCGGGACCGGGCGCGCAGGTCATGACCAAGCCGTTCGCGCTGGACGCCCTGGCAAACCGGATCAGGGAGCTGTTGCCCGGGCCGTGAGGGCAGGCGGCAGCACCATCCGGGGCCGTTTCCGCAGCGTATCGCCGCGGCGTCAGGCCGCTTCGGTCAGTCGATGCCGCTCGGCTTTACGGTGACGTCCTTGCCGCCCCTGATGACATCGATCTCCAGCGGCGCCGAGGCGGTGTTGCCGTTGAACGTCAGCGGAACCAGCCCCTGGAACGTGCGGATCCGCAACAGCGTGTCGCGCATGGTCGTGCCCGTCGGCGTCTTGCCCTCGGCCAGGACACGGTCGGCCACGGTCAGGACAATCTGCGTGGCGTTGCAGTACTGGCGGGCGGGCTCGTCCATGCCGATCCCGAACTTCGCCTTGAACGCCGCTGCCAGTTCCGGCGGCGCATCGATGCGTAATTGTGTATGCACAAACCCTTCGGCCGCCAGGCTGGCGATCATCGCGGGATCGGCCAGCCATGTCGTGCCGGCGACCATGAAGTCCAGGCCGAGATGCCTGTACTGCTCCGCCATCGGCAGCAGGCCGGCGGTGATCGCCACCAGCATGACGTCGGGCCTGGCATAGGCGAGATCCAGCAGCGCCGGCCGGAAGTCGGTCTTGCCGAACTGCCACGCTTGCTGCGCCAGGATGGTGCCGCCGGCTTCCGCGAAGTACTTCACGTAGTCGTCGCGGGCGGCGATGCCGGCGGCGGCGTCCTCGTACAGGATGACGCCCTGTTTCCGGCCCTCGGCGACCAGGTACTGCGACAGGATTGCGATTTCGTCGCGGATTGGCGGCACGGTGTTCACCAGGTACGGCGAGGCGGTTGCCAGGCTGTCGGCCTGGGCGCCGGCGTTGACCAGCAGGATCTTGCGGCGCGTCGCCAGCGGCGCCATCGCCAGTGTCGGTCCGGACCGGGCGGTGAAGATCACCGGCACGTCCTGCGTATCCGCCAGCCGGTTGAAGGCCAGGACCGCCTGGTGCGGGTTGGCCTGGCTGTCCTCGAACAGGACATCGATCCGGTTGCCGCGCACGCCGCCGGCGGCATTGGCCTGGTCCACCGCGGCCTGGATGCCCATCCTCTGCTGCGCGCCGATGGGCGCGGCGGGGCCGGTGAGAGGCAGCACGGCGCCGAAACGGATGCTGCCGGCACGGGCCGTTGCGACAGTGGACAGTAACGCAAGCGCGACAAGTAACCGACGCGGCAGCCGGCGCATGATCGTTTCCGTGTTGTTTCGCGCAGCGCATAGGCGCGGCGTCGGCCCGGGTCAAGCGGTTGCGGCGGCGGCGTCCCCTGGCTAGCCTGCCGGCGGTTTGGCCGGCGCCATCCAGCAGACGGGAACGTTCGGGATCATGAGCAAGCATGTCGTGGCGACCGTGGCGGAAATTTCGCCCGGGCAACGGAAACTGGTAACCATCCGCGGGCGGCAGATCGCCGTCTTCAACCTGGGTGGCGAATTCTTCGGCCTGTTCAACCGGTGCCCGCACCAGGGCGGTCCGATGTGCGAGGGCATCCTGACCGGCCTGATCGAATCCAGCCAGCCCGGCGAGTACCGCTACTCCCGCAAGGGCGAGATCCTGCGTTGTCCCTGGCACGGCTGGGAGTTCGACATCCGCACCGGCCAGAGCTTCTGCGACCCGGCGAAGATCAGCCTGCGCAGCTATCCCGTCGAGGTCGCCGAGGGCCAGCGCGTGGTGCAGGGGCCGTACGTCGCCGAAACCATCCCGGTGACGGTGGAACAGCAGTACGTGGTGGTGGAGCTTTAGGGCGGCGACGGTCGCGCGGGCGGGGTCATTGCTCCATCGTCATGGCCCGGCTTGTCCGCATAGGCGCCAACTTAGTGGGCCGGCGGCACGGCCGTTGCCACAACGTCATGGTGGGCGCAGGCCCACCGTCCACGCCTTCTGCTGATATCGGCACCGCAAGTCGTGGATGGCGGCCCTGCGGCCGCCATGACGATGCGCCGCGCCGGTCGCAATCGAAAAACACAAGTCGCAACAAAGGAAATCCGCAAAAACTCAAAATCCATGGACAAAGTTACGGACGGATCATTAAAGCCAATCCGCAACCTGATTCCATGAGGCAATCGTGACTCTCAAGGCTCTGCCTATCGCGTGGCGGCTTCACCTGGTCACCGCGGCAACGTTGCTGATCCTGGGCCTGGCCGCGGCGACTGCCTACGCCTGGGAAGCCCAACGCCTGGAAGCAGGCCGGGTCGCCACGCTGCGCGGCGTGGTGCAGAGCGCCGTGGCCATCGTCTCCGGCTACGAGGCCCAGGTCCGCCAGGGCCGCATGACCGAACCGCAGGCCAAGGAGGCCGCGCTGTCGGCGGTCCGCATGGTGCGCTACTTCGGCAACGAGTATGTCTGGATCAACGACATGCAGCCGCGCATGGTCATGCACCCGATCAAGCCGGGGCTCGACGGCAAGGATCTGAGCAATTTTGCCGATCCCAACGGGAAGCGCCTGTTCGTTGCGGCTGTCGAGACGGTGCGCCGCGCGGGCTCCGGCACGGTGTCCTATCTCTGGCCGCGGCCGGGCGACACCGCGCCGGTGCCGAAACTGTCGTACGTGGAAGGCTTCAAGCCCTGGGGCTGGGTCGTCGGCTCCGGCGTCTATATCGACGACGTCGTCCAGGCCCGTCACAACGTCGCGGCTGTCCTTGCGATTGTAACGACCGTCACCAGCATCGTCGTCGGCGGCCTGATCTGGATCCTGGGCACCGGCATCACCCGGCCGGTGATGAACATGGCAGCCGCCATGCGGCGCCTGGCGGACGGCGACCTGTCAGCCGACATCCCGGCGCTCGACCGTGGCGACGAGATCGGCCGCATGGCGCAGGCCATGCTGGTGTTCCGGCAGAACGCGCGGCACGCCAGGGCGCTGGAGCAGGAGGCCGCGGTGGTGCGCCGGGAAAAGGACCGCCGCCAGGCCGCCATGGACCAGAACACGCTGGACTTCAGCCAGTCGATCTCCAGCGTCATGAGCGGGCTGAGCCGCGCGGCGGATGCGATGTGCGCCCAGGCCGCGGACATGTCCACCGCCGCGGGCCGCACCCGGCAACTGGCCGGCGAAACCGCCGACGGCGCCACGGCGTCCTCGCAGAACCTGGCAGCGGTCGCGGCGGCGGCCGGGGAAATGTCCACGACCATCGATGACGTGCACCGGCAGGTGTCGCGCGCCACCGACGCCGTGCGCCTGACGGTCGAGCGGGCGACCGCGACCGACGCGAAAATCAGCAGCCTGGTCAAGGCGACGGAGCAGATCGGCGACGTGGCCGCGCTGATCGCCGGCATCGCCAGGCAGACCAACCTGCTGGCCCTGAACGCCACCATCGAGGCGGCGCGCGCTGGCGAGGCCGGCAAGGGCTTCGCCGTGGTCGCCAGCGAGGTGAAGGCGCTGGCGACACAGACCGCGAAGGCGACCGACGACATCACGCACCAGATCGTCGCCGTGCGCGCCGCCACCAGCGACGCCGTCGGCTCCGTGCGCGACGTCGGCACCGCCATCGGCGAGATCGACCAGATCGCCGCAGCGATCGCCACCGCGGTCGACCAGCAGGCCGCGGTGACGCGCGGGATCGTGGACAGCGTCCAGGCAGTCACGTCGGCGACCCGGCAGGCGGCCAGCGCGATGCAGGATGCCTCGGCGATGTCCGAGACGGCGAGCCACACCAGCGACCGCGTGCTGCAGGTGGCGGGGGAGTTCCACGACACCGCCGAGACCCTCGACGGCGAGATCAGGAACTTCCTCGACGCCATGGCCAACACCGCCGAGCAGGACCGCCGCCGCTACGAGCGCATCCCGGGCCAGGGCGCCACCGCCCGGCTGCAGATCGCCGGACAGCCGGATGTGACGCTTGAAATCATCGACATCTCCCGCAGCGGCATGGCGCTGCGGCACGCCGCGAAGCTGGAGCGCGGCAACGACGTGCGGGTCGAGTTGCCGGGCGCCACGGCGAGCGTCCTCGCCCGCGTCGTCCGCGCCGACGGGAAATCCATCGCCCTGGCCTTCCGGCAGGATCCCGCCGCGCTCGCCCAGCTCGATCGCGCGCTCGACGGCATTTCCGCACGGCAGCGGGCGGCGGCGGCGTAGCGGGGGCGTCTTCCTGCGTCGCAAGGGTCGTCGCTTTGCATCGCGAGGTCCTCTCCTTGCGTCGCAAGGGTCGTCCCTTCGCGCCGCCAGGTCGTCTCTCTATCGTCATGGCCGGGCGTGTCCCGGCCATCCACCCCCCACCGTTGAAGCGCAGATGGCCGGGACACGCCCTACGCAATGCACAGATCTCTGAAACGAGTCGGAAATGACCGTAAAATCAAGTGCTTGCCTGGGCTCCGAGAGCGTTCCCCCATCGTCATGGCCCGGCTTGTCCGGGCCACCTGTCGCGGCACACGTGCTGGAATAGGTGGCCCGGACAAGCCGGGCCATGACGAAAGGGAAACGCCGCGGCGGACCGTTTCCGAGATGTGTGCATTGCGTAGGGACACGCCCGGCCATGACGGTGAGAGAACGGCCGCGGCGCCAAATCCTTCTCCGGCCGTCGTCTTATCCTGATACGCATCGGGACACGCCCGGCCATGACGGAGAGAGAACGGTCCCGGCCGCCATATCTTTCTCCGAACTCGCCTCACCTATGCGGGCACGCCCACCCATGACGGAGAAGCAACGGCCCCTTGCCCATTGTCCGCGATCGCGCCGCCGGCCAGCCTTCCCCGCCGGCACCGACGCTCAACTGCGATCCGGAAAGCCGACCGCGACCAGAACCAGGACCAGCGCCACGGCCCAGACGAGATAGATTGCAATCAGCAGGTCCTTCGGCCGAAGCCGCCGGGCCAGGAGCCAGGCCGGCGGCACGCCCACCGCCAGCGCCGCGACGGTCAGCGGCCAGCCGAATGTCTCCTGGGTGTAGATCGCCATGACGAAGCCCATGATCAGCGCCACGAACACTGCCGGAATGCAGGCCAGCAGCATCATCTCGTGCCGCATCAGCGCCGTCGCGCTGGTCACGAAGCTGAACAGGGCGATCGTTGACAGGTAGGTCAGCGCCTCGCCCACGGCGGCTCAGCTTCCGACCTTGAGCGTGGAAACCAGCCCGCGCAGGCAGGCCAGCAGGGACAGCCCGGTCAGGCGGCCGGTCCTTGGATTGCCGGCGCTGGGCACGTTCTCGATCGTCATGCTGAACCGGGCCGCTTCGGCATCGACGTTGATGGTATGGACGTTCCGGGTCACGAACGGGTCCGCCCAGATCCGCACCTTGGTGCGCACCGGCCCGACGCCGGCCAGCGCCAGCGCCGCCGCCACGTTCACATTCGCCGGAAAGCCCGCCGCAGCCTCCATCGCGTTGCCGTTGAACACCAGCAGCGGCTCGCTCAGGTCCGCCACCTCGATGCCATTCTGCACGAGGTATGGCGCGCCGGCCAGGGCGGCCAGCGGCTTGCGCGTCTCGATGGTTACGCTGTCAATCGGCCCCTCGGCCGCCGCGCGCACCGCGTCCAGCCCGAGCAGGGCGCCGGTCGGAACGACGATGCGCGCGCCGGTCTGCTGCGCCAGCCGCGCCAGGTGCATCCGCGGCAGCAGCGCGCCGCACGAGGCCGGAACGAAAATCCGCCCGGCCTCGATCGCCGGCAGCGCGACCTGTTCGAACGCCGCCGCCGAGGCGGCCTCGACCACGATATCGGCCTCGGCTAGCTCGGCCAGGCTCATCAGCCGCGGCTCGGCCTGGAAGTCGGCCAGCCGCGCCCGCGCGTTCACCGGATCGCGGCAGGCGACGCCGATCAGCCGCAGGCCCTCGACGCCGGCGTCCAGGGCACGCGCCAGCGGCAAGCCGATTGCGCCGAGGCCCGCAATGGCGACCGTCTTGCTGACCGTGCTGCTCATGTTCTCTGCCCTCCCGGTTCCGCATCCTACACGATTTTTGCCCTGCCGGGGCGTTCCCGATGGCCGGACAGTTCCGCTCCGGCGCCTTTGTCCAGCCGCGTCGCCAGCAGCGGCGCCAGGAACGATACGGCTGCAACGAACAGGAACGCGGCGGAAAAGTCCGGCAGCATCGGCTGGGCGTGGCCGGTCGCCGCGATCGAGGCGGCCAGCGCCGCCGCCGACACCGCGATGCCCAGCGTCAGCGCCATCTGCTGGAACGTGGTGTAGAAGCTGGTCGCCGCGCTCATGTCCTCGCCGGTGACGTCGGCATAGGCGATGGTGTTGTAGGCCATGAACTGCAGCGACTGGAAGAACCCGTTCGCCAGCAGAACGGCATAGATCAGCGGCAGCGGCCAGTCCGGCCGGAACGCGGCGCTGGCCGCCAACAGCCCGGTGGCCAGCGCGCCCACCCAGGTCAGCACGGTGCGGAAGCCCAGCCAGCGCAGGAAAGCCGGCGCGCAGGCCCGCATCGCCAGCGAGCCGATGGAACCGACGAAGGTGACCGATCCGCTCTCGGCCGCCGACATGCCGAAGCCAAGCTGGAACATCATCGGCAGCAGGAACGGCATCGCCCCCACGGCGATGCGCGACAGCGACCCGCACAGCAGCGACATGCGGAACGTGGTGATGCGCAGCAGGCGGAAATCCAGCATCGGCCGTTCGGTGCGGCGGGCATGGACCGTATACAGCCCGGCCGAGGCCGCCCCCGCGCCCAGCAGCGCGGCAATGATCCAGCCGGAGCCGACGCCGCGGCTCGCCACCTCGATGCCGAACATCAGGCAGGCCAGCGCGGTGCCGGACAGGAACAAGCCGCGCAGATCGAACTTGGTCCGCACCGGCTCCTTCATTTCGTCGATGAAGATCGTCACCAGGACGATCCCGAGGATGCCGATGGGCACGTTGACATAGAAGATCCAGTGCCACGACAGGTAGGTGACGATGAAACCACCCAATGGCGGCCCGACGATCGGCCCGATGGTGGCGGGGATCATCAGCCAGGCCATCGACTGCACCAGTTCCGCCTTCGACACGACACGCAGCATCACCAGCCGCCCGACCGGCGACATCATCGCCCCGCCCGCGCCCTGCAGCATGCGCGCCGCCACCAGCGCCCACAGCGTCGGCGCCTGCGCGCAGCAGATCGAGCCCAGCGTGAACAACCCGATGGCGGCCCGGAACACCGATTTTGACCCGAAACGATCCGCGATGCGTCCGCTGGCCGGGATGAACATCGCCAGCGTCAGCAGGTACGACGTCAGCGCCACGTTCATGTGCAGCGGATCGGCATGGAAGCTGCGCGCCATCGTCGGCAGCGCGGTGGCCAGCACGGTGCCGTCGAGCTGCTCCATGAACATCGCGCTGGCGACGATCATCAGGATGGTGCGCGGACGGACGCGGCGGTGAGGGGAAGCCAGGGCTTCGGGCGGCGCGGACATGGGCGCAGACTAACGCGGACAACGCGGCTGTGGCGATGGCGGCCATTGCCAGGAGCCGGGCTGGCGGTGATGCTGCGCACACGCAAAGCAACCGAGGAAACCTCCGTGACCAAACCCACTGGCCCGCTCGCCGGCATCCGGGTCATCGACGTCACCACCGTCGTGCTCGGCCCGATGTGTACCCAGATCCTGGGCGACATGGGCGCCGATATCATTAAAGTTGAAACCACCGACGGCGACTCCACCCGCCACATCGGCCCCAGCCGCGCGCCCGGGATGGGCAGCTACTTCGCCAACCTCAACCGCAACAAGCGCAGCATCGCGCTGAACCTGAAGCAGCCGGCGGCGAAGGCAGCCCTGCTGCGCCTGGCCGAGACGGCGGACGTGTTCGTGCACAACATGCGCCTCGGCGCCGCCCAGCGCCTGGGGCTGGACTACAAAACGCTGTCGGCGCGCAACCCGCGGCTGATCCACGCCTGCGCCAGCGGCTTCCGCAAGGGCAGCTCGATGCAGGAATTCCCGGCCTACGACGACCTGATCCAGGGCGTGTCCGGGATTGCTGCGCTGAACGCCGGGCCCGACGGGGCGCCACGCTACTTCCCCACCGTCATCGTCGACAAGCTGACCGGCGCCATGCTCGCCTCGATGATCGGCATGGCGCTGTTCCACCGCGAGCGCACCGGCGAGGGGCAGGAAATCCACCTGCCGATGATGGAAACCATCCTGTCCTTCACGCTGGTCGAGCACCTGTGGCACGGCACCTTCAACGAACCGGAAAAGGGCCTCGGCTATCCAAGGATGCTGACCCCGCACCGCCGCCCGTACCGGACGAAGGACGGCTACATCAGCGTTATCGCCCACAGCGACGCGCAGTGGGGCAAGCTGTTCGAGGCCATGGGCGTGCCGGACCTGATCAACGATCCGCGCTTCAGTTCGGTGCAGGCCCGCTCGGCCAACATCGACGCGCTGTACGCCACGCTGACCGAGGGCATGAAGCAGCGCACCACCGACGAATGGCTTGCGGAACTGCGCCCCGCCGACATCCCCTGCGGCAAGGCCAACACGCTGGCCGACCTGTTCGGCGATGCGTACCTGGCCGAGACGGGCTATTTCGAGCCGTACCGGCATCCAACCGAAGGCGACACGATCATCCCGGCGATCCCGGCCCGGTTCTCGAAGTCCCCGCCCAACGTGCACCGCCCCTGGCCGGCGCTGGGCGAGCACACGCGGGAGATCCTGAAGGAGGTTGGATATTCCGACCAAGAAATAGAGTCCATCGCGCCGGCCTGACGAACGGGATTTCGGATTTCCCTGTCAGCAGGCGCTTTGCACAGGCGGCGTCCGGAGCTGTCTCATGGCCACAGCGGACCATATGCGGGTGCCGACACCGTCATCGATCGCGAGGTGCGGGAGTATCGGTTCATCACGGATTCCGCGGATACACACACCGATGCACGGGGCCAACCAGTGTGCTGCGCCCGCACCGCGATGAGAGGCAACGGGCGAGGTTCGTTGCCTAACGGTTATGGACGGGACACGCCTCATGCGTATCAGGATAAGGCGGTGGCTGGAGAACGGCCTTTCCCTGATCGTCATGGCCCGGCTTGTCCGGGCCACCTATTCCAGCACGTGTGCCGCGACAGGTGGCCCGGACAAGCCGGGCCATGACGAGGGAGAAACGGCACGCGCCGCCGAACCTTTCTCCAGTCGCCAGCTTATCCTGATACGTATGGGGACACGCCCGGCCATGACGGTAGGGAGACGACCTTGCACCGCCCCCCGCTACAGCGTCTGCCCGCCATCCACCACGATGGTCTGGCCGGTGACCCAGCCCGCCAGCGGCGAGGCCAGGAACATCACCACGCTCGCCACCTCCTCCGGCCGCCCCAGCCGCCCGAACGGAATGGTGCCGAGCACGGCATCGTACAGCTTGGGATTCTCCGTCCTGCGCCGATCCCAGATGCCACCGGGAAACTCGATCGACCCGGGGGCGACGCCGTTCACCCGGATGCCGTCCCGCGCATACAGCGCCGCCTGGGTGTTGGTGTAGTGGATCACCGCCGCCTTGATCGCCCCATACGGCGGCTGCCGCGCCGCCGAGCGCAGCGCCGCGATCGAGGAGGTGTTGATCACGCTCCCCTTCGACTGCTTCAGGAACGGCAGCGCCGCCTGCGTCGCGTGCACGATCGCCAGCATGTCCACCGCCAGGCTGTCCACCCAGGCCTGCTCGTTGTCCGCCGAACCGAACGCCGAGGCGTTGTTCACCAGCACGTCGATCCCGCCCAGCGCCGCGGCCGCCTGCGCGACATAGCCGCCGATGGCCGTCGAATCGCTCAGGTCGACGCACCCGGCATGCGCCTGATGGCCGTGCGCCGCGATCTCCGCCCGGGTCTCCTCCAGCGTCCCGGCGCCGCGGGCGCAGATCGAGACGTCGGCGCCGGCCGCCGCGAAACCCAGCGCGACGGCACGTCCGATGCCGCGGCTGCCGCCGCAGACGACTGCCCGGCGGCCGGTGAAGTCGATGTTCATGGCGTGTCCTCCAGTGGCCTGGACGGATCGAACACCTTCCGGGCGTCGTCATGCAACGCGGCCCTGGCGGCATCGCCGAAGTAGAACATGTGGCCGCCCGGATAGACCCGCAGCACCACCGGCGCCACGCCGTCCAGGTGCGGCAGCATGCCCAGCAGCCGGACCGAGCCGAAATACGGCGTGCGCAGGTCGAACAGCCCGTGCGCCACCATCACCCGCAGATGCGGATCGACCGAGCGCGCCGCCTGCAAGGCGCTGAGCGACTCCGGGCGGCTGAGGCCATGGCCCCAGTCCCAGTGCTCGAACACCGCATCGTTCGACAGGTGATAGGTCCGGTCCGGCCGCCAGTTCAGCGGGCCGGTGTACAGCGCCAGCATCGCCTCGGTCACCGGCGCGGCCAGCCCCCCCAGCACCGGATCTGGAAACGAGGCGGACAATTGCCGCGGGGTCGGATTGGGACGGGTCACGGTGCCGTCATAGACGCTGGCCACGCGCCCCGGCGCCACCGTCTGCTGGAACACATCCGGATCCAGCCGTCCGCGCATCCGCCGCACCAGCGCCGGATCCAGCCCCGTCAACGCCGCCACCCGCGTGGCCAGCCGATCGGCCGCGGCCGGATCGTGCTCGCTGCGCAGGATGTCGACCAGGTAGTCGCTGGCCGCGTACGCCTCGACATCCGCCAGGTCGGCCCGTGAGACCGGTCCGTGCAAGGCGCGCGCCACCGCCACCTCGGTCGGCAGCAGGTCCACCCAGCCCAGGGCGTCGGCGAAGCCGCTCTCGTCGTGCGAGTCCAGCAGCGGCGACAGCAGCACCAGGCCGCTGACGCCCACCCCGTCCTCGGACTGCAGCTTGCGGGCCAGGCGCGGTGCGCGGAAGCCGCCATAGCTCTCGCCCAGGATGTATTTCGGCGAGACGATCCGGCCGCTGTGATCGAGCCACTTGCGGATCGCCAGCGCCAGCGCGTCGATATCGCCGCCAACCGACCACAGGCGTCGCCGGGCGTCGGAGTCGGTCGTCAGGACGGGCGAATAGCCGGTCCCTGGCGGATCGATGAACACCAGATCGGTGAAATCCAGCCAGGTATCGGCATTGGGCACCGGCACGGGCGAGGCCGATGGGCCGTCGGTGCGCGGATCCAGCCGCACGCGCCACGGTCCGACGCCGCCGACCTGCAGCCAGGCCGAGGCCATGCCAGGCCCACCATTGAACACGAAGGTCACCGGACGCCGCGCCGCATCGGCCTGCTCGATCTGGTAGGCGACGAAGGCGATGTCGGTCAGCGGCGACTCCTTGCCGTCGCGCAGCCGGACGCTGCCGGCGGTGGCGGTGAAGTGGAGCACGCGCCCCGGCAGGTCCAGTGTCTGATGCGACGTGACATCCGGCGGCAGGTGCGCCGGCTCCGCGACGTGCGCCGGTTCGGCGGCCCATCCTGGCGACGCAACGATGGCCGGGACGAGCAGGAACAGCCAAATCAGTCTCGCAAGCGACATGACGATCGGCAACATTGGGAAACCTGTCCGATGGTTGAGGGTATTCCGGACGCAAGCCCGGAGACGCGGGTTGCATGATGGACCGGGAACCGGCGCAGGGAAGCCGGCGGCGCAAGATTCCCTCCTTTCGGGAATCGTGCTCGAGGCAGGCTGCCTCTTCCCGTCAAGGAGGGCTACCCGGGACAAGCCCCCATTCATATCAGGATAAGACGATGGCTGGAGAAGGATTTGGTGCCGCGGCCGTTCTCTCTCCGTCATGGCCGCGCGGCAGTCCCGGCCACCCACCCCCCGCCGTTGCAGCGCAGATGGCCGGGACTGCCGCCCAGCCATGACGGTGAGGGAGAAACCCTTGCTCCGCAAGCCCGCTTATCCTGAGACGCATGGGACAAGCCCTGGCACAGGCTCCGGGCCGCCAGCCACGCCTTTGCACGGCCTCGACACCGCCAGGCGTGGATGGCGAGCCTGCGCCCCATTGGCGTTAAAATAGCGTGGCGGCGGCACGATGCTTGCCATTCCGTCATGGCCCGGCTTGTCCGGGCCACCTGTCGCGGCACAGTGCTGGAATAGGTGGCCCGGACAAGCCGGGCCATGACGAGGAGGCAACAGCCAGCCCTATTTTAACGCCAATGGGGACTGCGCCCGCCATGACGATGAAGGAACGCCGTCCTCCCGTCCCAACCGACCTGCGGTCTGCTGCGGCGCTTACGCGGCGGGGCCGGCGGCGTAGATGATCGGTTCGCTGCCGAGATGCCGTGCCACCCGGACGCGCGGCATCGGCTCCGGGCGCGGCTGCGGCGCCGGCCAGGCCACGTGGCCGAAGCGCCAGGCGATGTCGTCGCGGTAACGCGCGAGGTTCGCCACCCGGACCCGGCGCGCGTCCTGCCGGGCGTCCAGCAGGGCGGCCGTGGGCGAGGCATTCGCCAGGGCCTCCAGCCGGTGCGGGGTCAGCAGGTCGGTCAGCTCGCGCAGCGACAGGCTGCCGCGGCTGGCGGCGGAAAACCCGCCCTGCACCCGGCTCCGCCCGGTCTCGTCGGCGTGCGCCTGGTACAGCAGGCCGTCGTCGGCCAGCCAGGTCACCTGGCCGCCGGCGGCGGGTTGGAACGGCTCCCGCACCGCGCCGGTGAAGCTGGCGGCGCCCGGGGGGGCGGGGCCGCCGAAGAACCGGCGGGTGCAGAAGTCCGACACCGCGATGCCGTCGATGGCATAGGCCGCGGTGACGTCCTGGCAGGGCGCGCAAACATCGACCAGGTATTCCACGGTCCCCTGCCCGGACAGCGCCGACGGCCCGCGGCGGCGCGCGGCGCCCGTCGGGTTGGCCAGCATCTGCAGCACCAGGTGACTGGCCGCGAGCGACCAGCTCGGCCCGTACGGCACCAGGATGTCAGGATGTACGGCGCGTCGTCGGCCTGCGTGCGATGCAGGCCGGCGGCGCCTTCGCTCTCGAGCATGTCCTGGGCAATGGCCGGCCGGGATCGCCTCGAGCGGCACCGCCGCGATGATGGCGGCGGCGTCCCATTCAGGCGCGAAATCCCGGGTTACCCGGGTCTGCAACGCGGCGACACAGGCCAGCTCCTCCGTGCGAAGCCGGTCCGTCAGCGCGGTGCGACGCGACGGAGGCAGGCATTATCGTCCTTCCCACCACCGGCCTTCGCGGCTAAATATGATGCGGCCGGCATCATGGATCGTCATGCCAACGTGATTTGGTACCCTCCGGCGCGCCCGGCCATTATTACGGCGGCCAAAGCGTCCGGCGTGCTGGCGACCATATACGCACTGGAGACGGTTTTGGATCTCCAGGACCGTACAGACGTGTCGGACGTAGGAGCGGGTGCGGCCGTCACATTCTCATGAGGCATCGCACCCTTGTACCGACAGATACTCGGCTACATCCCAGCCAACGTCATCCCGGCGATCGTTGCGGTCCTGATGATCTTCGCCTACACCCGGCTGCTGTCGCCGGCCGGGTTCGGCACGTACAGCTACATCTTCTCGGCCGCCCTGGTTCTGCAGGGGTCGCTGTTCTACGCCCTGCCGGTTGCGGTGATGCGGTTCTTCCCCGGCGCCGCCCTGGCCAGGCGCGAGGGCGGATTGCTGAAGGAAGCCTACATCCTCTTCTACGCCCTGGCCGCCGCCGTGACCGCGCCCGCCATCGGCGCGATGCTGCTGGTGGACCTGCCGGCGCAGTACCGCCTGGCCGCCATCCTGGCCCTGCCGATGATGCTGTTCCGTTCGCTGGTGCAGCTCAACCAGTCGGTCAACCGCTCGGCCAACTGGATGCGGCGCTACAACACGATCGAGTGCGTGCACGCCATCCTGGGGTTTGGCCTCGGTCTGCTGGCGCTGTTCCTGCTGGGCCGCGGGGCGGATTCGATCATCCTCGGGCTGCTGATTGCCGCGATCCTGTGCTCGCTGGCTGATATCCGCCGCGTTGCCTCGCCGTTCCAGCCGGGGGCCGTGCCACTCGACAGGACGGAGCTGGGCAAGCTGCTGGCCTATGCCGCGCCGCTGGTGGCGGTGGCGGCGACCGGCACCATCCTGCAGAACAGCGACCGGTTCCTGCTGGGCTCGCTGGGCGGGGCCGAGGCGCTGGGCATTTTCGCAGTCGCCTACAGCCTGGTGGAGCGGCCGACGACGGTGATCTGCACCTCGATCACCACCGCGACGTTTCCCTATGTCGTGCAGGTGCTGGAGCACCAGGGCCAGGAGGCGGCACGGCTGCAGGTCGGGCGGAACGGCGTCGCCCTGCTGGCGGTGACCCTGCCGACCTGCGTCGGGCTGGCGCTGACCTCGGACTATGTCGCCGCGTCCCTGGTGGGCCCCGCCTTCCGGGCGGGCGTTGCCGCGTTGCTGCCGATCATGTGCCACACCGCGCTGGCTCGTGGCCTGCGGGCGCATTTCGTCGATCATGGCTATCATCTGTCCGGTAACCCGCTGGCCATGCTGTGGACGTATGTCCCGGCGATGATCCTGAACATCGCGCTGGACCTGATCCTGATACCCCGCTACGGCATGTTCGGCGCCGCCTGGACCGCGCTGCTGTGCCAGTGGCTGACGGTCGTCAGCGGCTGGATTCTCGTCAGGCGGCTGTTTCCGGTCTGGCTGCCGCTGGGGCAGGCGATCCGCTGCGTGCTGGCCGTCGTGCCGATGGGCGTGGGACTGGTCCTGGTCCGCTTTCCGCTCGGCTGGTCCGGCCTGTTCGCAGCGGTCGCGCTCGGCGCCGGGCTCTACGTGGCCAGCGCGCTGGCGCTCGACGTGGGTGAGGTGCGGTCGCTGGCGCTGCAATGGCTCCGCCGCCGGATGCGGCAGAAGCAGCCGGTTCCCGGCGAATAGGCGTTGCCCTACGGCTGCTGCGCGATGATCAGGTGCGTGGTGACCAGCGCGCCGTCGCGCAGCAGCCGGACCTCCACCGTGCTGCCGATGCGTTCCTCGGCGAGGAAGTCGCGCAGGCTGTGCTGGCCGGTGACGCCGGTGCCGTTCAGCGACAGCAGCACGTCGCCGACAAGCATCCCGGCGCGGTCCGCCGGACCGCCGGTGGTGATGTTGATGACCATCCGCCCGGAGGCCTGGCCGGCCCGCGCGACAAGCTGGTCCGGCACGGTTATCGGCTGCAAGGCCACGCCCAGCCAGCCGCGCCGGCGGGCGGGCGGCGGAAACGCGGCGGACGCGGACAGCCGGGCCGTCTGGTGCGGCCGCAGCATGCCGCCGATGGCGGCGCCGGGGATGACCATCGCCTCGCCGTTCGGCCCGGCGGCGGCGAGGCCGAGCAGGCAGCCCTCGGCATCCAGTGCCAGGCTGCCCGGGTTGAGCGTGTCCGCCGCCATGTCGAGCACCGGGGCCGGTCCCTCCGGCGTGCGCAGGAAGCTGTGGATCACCGTCAGCCGCACGGTGGGGGTGGCGTCGCTGTCGGCCCCGAGCACCACCACCAGGCGCCCCAGGGCCGCCAGGCCGATCTCCGGCAGGCTGATTGGCGTGGCCGCGTCGAGACGCAGCGTCGCCAGGTTGGACGCGGTGTGGCGCGGGCCCGGGCCCGCCGGCGCCAGCGAGCGATCCGGCAGCACCACGGTATAGGATGCCAGCGCCGGCAGCGCTTGGTCGGTGGTGACGATCACCGCCCCTGGACACAGCAGCCCAGTCACGTGCCGGTTCGGCCCGGTGCGGATGGCCGTGAGCAACGGCGCCGCAAGCCCGGCGAGATGGGCGATCGAATCGGACAGCGCGGCGAGCGGGAATGTCATTGTATTTCCGGGTCGATTAGCCACGGCAGGCCGATCGGCTGGCTGATACGCATGCACCCATCATCATTCCACGACCAGTCCGGTGACCTGAAACTCCCCGCTGATATCGGCTGCATGATCGCAAGTCCAGATCATCATTGCCAGAGAATGTTACGTGAAATTGCGGAAGACTGGGTGCCGGTTGCAACGCCCTGCCGGTGCGCTGCCGGTGGGGGCCTGCCTGGTTCCGCGCCTCCTGGCCGGCCTCAATGGGCCGGGCCGCGCATCGAGGCGGGCGAACCAGGCAGCGTGATGGCTCCGCCGACGGGCTGCGGCTTGCCGTCGGCGATGCGGAACACCTGCAGGGTCCTGTCGCGGTCGTTGCCGACGTAGACGTAGGCGCTGTCCGGGCTAAAGGCGATGCCCTCGGGAATTGCCCCAAGCTTCGCCCGGCCGGTTACCGCCAGCCGGCCGTCGGGGCCGATGGCCATCACCGCCAGTTCGCCGTCGCGCGTCCTGAACCAGTCGCTGTCCTTGGCGACGGTGCCCAGCAGCAGCGGCGTCGCCGCCCACTTGCCGTCCGGCGCGACGGCAAATCCCTCGGGGCCGCTGCCGGGCGTCATGATGTCGACCACGTGCGGATGCGGGCCGGTGGCCTCGATCGTCACGATGGCGTCGGCATTGTTCTTCATCGCCCCGGTATTCGCCACGAACACGTGTTTGCCGTCCGGCGTGACGTCGATGTTGTAGGGATTGAACGCCGAGGGGATGTCCAGCGCCTTGTCGTAGCTGACCTTGTCGCCGTCGATGTCCAGCACGGCGACGGCGTTGGCCTTGTTGAGGCAGACGAAGGCGCGCTTGCCGTCCGGGGTGATGGCCACCGCCGCGGCCTGGTGCCCCAGCGGCACCTCGCCCAGGGATTTCACCGCGCCGTCGTGGATCGACAACACGGACACGCTCTTGCCCGCGCGGTTGGCGACCAGCGCGAGGGCGCCGTTGCGGGCGATCGCCAGGCCCGAGGGCTGCGATCCGACCGTCACGGTGTCCGCCAGCTTCGGCGGGTCGGCCGTCAGGTCGATGACGAACAGGCGGTTGTCCGGCACGGGCTTCCAGGCGCCGCCGTCCTGCTTCATCACGACGGAATTCGCCACCAGCCCGAGCCGCCCGTCCGGCGTGATCTGCAGGTTCACCGGCGGCCCGAGCAGCGAGTTCATCAGCGGCAGCGAGGCGCGGATGCGCGGCTTCGCGGGATCGGTGACGTCCATGACCAGCACGGCGTCCTTGCCCGGCGGGCCGTTGACCTGGCCGTTGGGGCCGAAGCTGATCTTCTCGTCCAGGCCAATCAGGATGTCATGGGTGCCGGCACGGACCGGCATCGCCGCCAGCAGCCCGCAAGCGGTCATCAGCGCGAAGCGCAGCGTCATGGTCATCTTCCCCCCAGGCTTGGCATCTCAGGCTTATCGTTACGGGCAGGCTATGCCATCGGCCGGAGGGCCGCAACCGGGCGCCGCTCGGCTTGACACCTTCCGGGGGCACTGCAAGCGTGGCCGGCAGGAGGAGCGTCGATGAAATTCGGTGTGTTCCACGAACGCCCGTTGCCGCGCCCCTGGTCGGCCGGCAGCGAGTACGCGCATGTCGGCCAGATGATCCCGCTGAACCAGACCGGCAAGATCCCGCACCAGGACATCGTGCGGCTGACGCCGGAGCAGCCGCAGCAGCGCATGGCGGAAGCGGGGCGCCAGGCGGCGGAGCGCTGTCATGGGCATCGAGCGTAACAGGGAACGTTTCTTCCATGTCACGGCCGTGGTTGCCGCTGCAACCGTCCGGGCAACCGGCGATTTGAAGACGATCGGGCGATCCGGGCATTTCGTTTCCGGTGATGGCGCCGCGGGTGCGGCGGGCGTGCGCAGGAACGCGGCTGGCAGTGGCGGCTACCGGTCCACGATCGTGCCGTCGCACCAGCCGATTTTCAACACGGAGAAGACGGCGATTCCACGAAGGGCCACGAAGGAAGGGACTGTTGCGCTTCGCGCGAAGCGCCTGATGCCGCCGAAAGGGGCCAGTCGCCCGACCGGGTCGCCGCCCCCGGACACCTTCGTGGCCCTTCGTGGAATCTCCGTCTTCTACCATGAAAATACGCTTCGGGACGCTTGTTCGCGAGCGTCATGGCCCGGCTTGTCCGGGCCACCTATTCAAGCACTTATGCCGCGACGGGTGGCCCGGACAAGCCGGGCCATGACGGGGTGGCACCGATCTCGCCCATTTTCGGCCATTGCGGTGCCGGCGCGCCGGCTGGCTAACTCCGTGTCGAAAATGCGGAGCCGGGCGCGCCCCGGCCCCATCCCGGGACGCACTGGATCACCCGCCCGACCACCACGACAAAGCGCAACGCCAGGCCCGTTCACGCACGCAACGGCTCCGCTCCCCGGCGCCCACGCCGTGCCGGGACTGCAACGGCGCGATCCGCCTCACATGGACCATGCCGGCACGATCCAGCCGGAACAACATCCCCACCCGGTTCCGCACAGGAGCGCACCATGAAACTCGGACTGTCGATCGGATACTCCAAGGCGCGGATGGACCTGCCCGTCGCCCTGGTGCAGCGCGCCGAACAGCTTGGCTACGATTCCGTCTGGTCGGCCGAGGCGTACGGCTCCGACGCGGTCACGCCGCTTGCGTTCCTGGCGGCGGTGACGAAACGAATCCGTCTCGGCACCGGAATCATGCAGCTGGCCGCCCGCACCCCGGCCAACGCGGCGATGTGCGCCGGCACCGTCGATGCGCTGGCCGGCGGCGGACGCTTCATCGCCGGGCTGGGCGTGTCCGGCCCGCAGATCGTCGAGGGTTGGTACGGCCAGCCCTGGGGCCGCCCGTACTACCGGCTGAAGGACACCGTCGCCATCATGCGCAAGATCTTCCGCCGCGAGGAACCGGTGACGCACGACGGCAAGGAAATCAGCCTGCCGTATCATGGCGAGGGCGCCGCCGGCGTCGGCAAGCCGCTGAAGTCCATCCTGCACATGAACCCCGCCATCCCCATCTTCCTCGCCACCGGCAACGAATCGACCGTCAAGCTGACGGCGGAGATCGCCGACGGCTGGCTGCCGATGGGCTTCGTCCCCGGCTGCATGGACGAATACCGCCCCTGGCTGGAGGAAGGCTTCCGCCGCGCCGGCACCGGCAAGAGCCTCGAAAACTTCGAGATCCAGGCAACGGCGCACGTCGAGGTCGCCGGCGACGTGAAGGCCGCGCTCGCCCGGCTGAAGCCCGAGGTCGCGCTGTACGTCGGCGGCATGGGCCACAAGGACAAGAACTTCCACAAGGACCAGATGATCCGCCGCGGCTTCGGCGACGCGGCGGACCGCATCCAGGAACTCTACCTCGCGCACCGCAAGGAGGAAGCCACCGCCGCGGTGCCGGACGAGTGGGTGGACATGAAATCCCTCGTCGGCCCCCCCGCGCGCATCCGCCAGCGCTTCCGCGCCTGGGCCGACTCCGGCGCCACCGGCCTGACCGTGCGCTCGGCCCAGCCCGAGGCGATCGAGATCATGGCCGAGGCCGCCCGCCACGCCTGACCGCCGTCATCGAAGGGAGGAACGACAATGCGCTTCACTGGCAGGATCGCGCTGATCACCGCCGCCGCCAACGGCATCGGCCGCGCCACCGCCGAGATCATGGCGCGGGAGGGCGCCACCGTGGTCTGCGTGGACAACCATCCGGACCGCCTGCCCGCCGCGGTGCAGGCGCTGGGCCCACAGGCGCACGGGCGGCTGTGCGACGCGCTGGACCAGGCGCAGGTCGACGCCACCGTCGACGGCGTGGTGAAGCAGTTCGGCCGCATCGACATCCTGGTCAACGCCGTCGGCGGCAGCACGATCATTGCGAAGCCCTCGGCGACGGTGGAGGAGCACTCGCTGGACGACTGGCACCGAGTGATCGCCTTCAACCTGGACGGCACGTTCCTGTTTACTCATGCCGTGGTGCCGGTGATGAAGCGCCAGCAGGCGGGCAAGATCGTCAACCTCGCCTCGATCGCAGGCCGCGGCACCAGCGCGGCCAGCGGCGCCGCCTATGCCGCGGCGAAGGGCGGCATCATCGCCTTCACCCGTAAGCTGTCGTTCGAGCTGGGCCCGTTCGGGATCAATATCAACGCCATTGCCCCCAGCCTGACGCTGACGGAACGGATTCGCCCGCACTGGAACCAGCGCTCGCCCGAGGCGCAGGCGGCGCAGATCGAATCCACGCCGCTGCGGCGCGTGGCGGAGGCAGCGGACCAGGCCAGGGTGATCTGCTTCCTGGCCTCATCGGACGCGGATTTCGTCACCGGCCTGACGATCGACGTCACCGGCGGCCTGTCCGGCTAGAGCAATATCGGCCTGACTGGAAATCGCGGAGCGATTTCAGGCCGATGAAATTGCTCGTGAAATTATGAGCTGGAGCGTTTCCAGTCAGGCTGAAAACGCTCCAGCGCCCTGCCGCGCCCGCCATCGGCCCGGCGGACGGCCGGCGCGCCGCGGTCGTCCCTACATCCAGACGTAGCGCGCCAATTGCACTGGGTCGAACAGGCTGCGGGCGTCGCGCATGGCCAGCTCGTCGATGTAGCGGTGCAGGCCGTAGTCCTGCAGGCTGAGTTCGGCGAACGACTCCACCGCCTCGACATACCGCTCGGTCAGGACCTGCGACTCCGGATCGAGATTGGTGACCAGTACCACGCCGGTGTAAGCCGAATCGAAAGTTTCGATCCGCAGGTCGGGCCGGTAGGCGCGCAGGATCAGCACGGTCTTCCAGACGTCGCCGCACCAGCCGCCGGGAATTCGGGTCTGCGCCCGCAGCGACTCGTCCTGACGATCCCGCCGCGCCAGGTAGAGGTCGGTCGGGACGCAGTCATGCAGCACGATCACCGAGTTCCGGCGGCAGCACGCCTCCACGTTGATGAAATCGCGCAGCAGGAATTCGTACAGATGCAGCCCGTCGAGGAACGCCAGGTCGAGCTGCTCGCCCAGCAGCGTCACCGGATCATGCTTGTCGAAGAACCGGTCGCTGGGCATCCGGTACAGCAGGCACTCGGGCTTCTCGCCGATGATGCTCTGGTCGATGCTGAAGACGGGATCGATGGCGATGCTCGGGCACCGCGCCGCGCGCAGCGTCTGGCCCTGTTCGATCCCGATCTCCAGGTAGGTGCGCGGCGTCAGAAGCTGATGCAGCGCCGCCAGGACTTCCTCGTGCCGCGGGCCGGTCAGCATGGGAACGGGCGCGGTGTCGGCAGTGATGGACATGCGGGGACCCTCCATGATGGCACGGTCATGGCAGGAGCGGACGCGCGCGTCCACAGGAAACCGCCGCCCCCCGGTCAGGCGCCGCGCGCCAACCGGCCGGCGGACTGCCCGCCGGTGTGCGGCTTGCGCCGCCACCTGGCGATCCACCAGGGCCGCGGCCCGGATCGGCGAACGCGGCCGGCTCCGGCCGAGCCATGCCGGTTGCATATACTGACATATTATATAGGTATGGATGTGTTTGGCGGTGACGGATGTGCCGATCGCGGCAGCCGGCGGGCCAATCCGGTGCATGGGCCGACGGGGGCGGGACGCTTGCCTGCACGGCGCCGGGCGGCCTCGCGGCCGCGGCGTGCGGTGTCAATCTGCCGTCATGCCGCCGCCGGCCGCTTCACCATGCCGCACATCCGGACCATGCCGCACATCCGGCGCGCCTGAAGATCGGCCCGGCCGAATCCGGCCGGGTACAGTATCGGCAAGTATATGGCCCGGTCAGGTCTTGCGACAGCCTGGAGCGCGCCGGTGCATCATGGCGCCGAAGCCTGGATGCCGGGGGCCGCGCCACGCTGCCTCGGGTCCGTCTGCGGTCCGCACAGGACGGAGGGCGCAAAGGCCGGCTTCCTGACTCCGGATAGGCTGTGGATAACTTTTCGGAACAAACATGAAGTCGTAATTTTCATACTTGTGTGATAATGTGTCTCCGCTATACTGTCAGCGATCGGTTCAGTTCCGCAGCCATTGGCGGCCCTCCGGCCGCGCCAGAAGGCTGTGTGACCAAGTGATCGCGGGTCGGCCAACGTGTCATGGCGGCTGGCCAACCTACGGCTCGCAGCCGAGACACAAACGGAGAGGACGATGGCGACAGCAGGGGTAACGGTTCCTGGTCCGAACGGTGTTGTCACCGTCAGCCACGGTTCAGGCGATGTCATGGGTCTGGCCCAGCAAATCAGCGCCATGCTGGGGGCAGCCTGGAATGCTACGCCGAAAACACTTGATATCGTAACCGTCAACGGGTCAGCGCCGGCGACAACCCCGGTCACGGAACTGCTGCTGACAGGCGACGTCACCAGCGCCAACGTTCCGGCGTCCTCCCCGTCATGGACCGCCGTGGTTGCCGCTGATACCCTTGGCTCCGCATCGACGGTGGTCGCCAGCAACACCGCCCTTCTCGTCAACGACTACGGCGGCGAGTTCATCGTCTCCGGCAACAGCACCGTGGCGGGGACGAACGGGAACCTCCTCGTCGGAGCGACGGGCAACTATATGATTTCCAGCGCCTTCGGGTTCAACACGATCTTTGCGGCTGGCGCGGGCACCGTCGGGCTCGGCGGCGGCCTCAATATCATCGACGTCACGGGCACCGGCGATCTTGTGGTGTCGCAGGGCGACCAGGACCGGATCATCGCCGCAGGCGACCTGGCCACGATCAACGCGAGCGGCACCGGCGACACGATCGTCGCCGCGCACGGGTCCACCACCGTCAACACGAGCGGCGACAGTGTTGCCATCTTCGGCGGCGCGACCGCTGGTGCGACGTTGGTCGCCTCGGTCACCGGCGCTTACGCCACGGTGTCGGCAGGCGCCGACAATCAGACCGTGACCCTCGGCGGCGCCGACGCACTCGATTTCGCCGGCTCCGGCACAAACGACCTAGTGGTCACCGGCGCCAGCGCCACGTTGGCCGGCAGCACGGGGGACGCGAACGTGACCCTCGGCGGCGCCAACCCGACCGATGGCGCCAACGCCCTCTATTTCGTTGGCTCCGGCACCAGCAATATCTCCGTCGCCGGCAGCGCCGCCACCCTGGCCGGCGGCACGGGAACGGTGAACGCGACGCTCGGCGGCTCGAATGGCCTCGATCTGGCCGGCTCCGGCACCAACAACCTGATGGTCACCGGCGACAGCGTCGCCGTCCTCGGCGACACGACAACTGGTTCGGTGCTGGATGCCTCGGTCACCGGCGCTTACGCCACGATATCGGCGAGCGCCGCCAACCAGACCGTGACTCTCGGTGGC
>NZ_NHRY01000245.1:100974-117910 GCF_002937115.1 Rhodopila globiformis
GGTCACCGGCGACAGCGTCGCCGTCCTCGGCGACACGACAACTGGTTCGGTGCTGGATGCCTCGGTCACCGGCGCTTACGCCACGATATCGGCGAGCGCCGCCAACCAGACCGTGACTCTCGGTGGCGCCAACGCACTCGATTTCGCCGGCACCGGCACAAACGACCTGGTGGTCACCGGGGCCAACGCCATTCTGGTCGGCAGCACGGCGGACGCGAACGTGACCATCGGCGGCGCCAACCCGTCCGATGGCGCCAACGCCCTCTATTTCGTTGGCTCCGGCACCAGCAATATCTCCGTCGCCGGCAGCGCCGCCACCCTGGTCGGCGGCACGGGAACGGTGAACGCCACGCTCGGCGGCTCGGGCGGTCTGGATCTGGCCGGCTCCGGCACCAACAACCTGACGGTCACCGGCGACAGCGTCGCCGTCCTCGGCGACACGACAACTGGTTCGGTGCTGGATGCCTCGGTCACCGGCGCTTACGCCACGATATCGGCGAGCGCCGCCAACCAGACCGTGACTCTCGGTGGCGCCAACGCACTCGATTTCGCCGGCACCGGCACAAACGACCTGGTGGTCACCGGGGCCAACGCGACGCTGATCGGCGGCACGGGGGCGGAGACGGTCTCCACGTCCACCAATACGCTGCTGTTCGGTGGCAGCGGCGCGATGAGCCTGATTGGCGGCGCCGGCAACGTCACCCTCGTCGGCGGCACCGGTGGCTCCGAGGCGGCCACCGTCGGCGCGGGCGGCCTGACGTTCGTGTCGGCGCAGACCAACACGGCGTCGATCCAGGCCGGTTCCGGATCGACCGAGGTCCTCGGCAACGCCAATGGCGCCGTCAGCTATTTCGGCGCCGCCGGCCAGGCCGGCGTGACCTTCTTCGCCGGCAGCGGCAACGAGACCCTGGACGCCAGCAGTTCCAGCACCAACAACAACCTCTTTGCCGGCTCCGGCTCGGCAACGATGTCGGGTGGCTCGGGCGCCAACAACTTCGTCTTCTACCGCACCGCCACGCTCGGCTCCCAGGACCTCATCACCGACTTCAGCAGCACCGACAACCTTTATCTCACGGGCTACGACTCGACCAAGTCGTCAACCAGCTACACGGCAGGGCAGGGGCTGACGCTGAAACTGTCGGACGGCACCCAGATCACCTTCTCCAACCTGACCAACAGCGCAAGCGACCAGACCAAGCTGCAGAACGCGACGCATTACGGCTGAGCAGGCACGGAGCAGCCCCGAACGGTCCGGGGCTGCTCGCGTGCAAGACGGTCCGTGGCGCGTCTCGGCCGCGGTGGCGCAAACCGCCGGTCCGGCCCCGCTGTTGCTATCGCGTCATGCCGGGCGCAGGCAGCGCCATTGCCGGCTTTTCCGGGCCAGGACGGGGTGGGAACGGCGCGCGCCGCCACGTCTTTCTCAAACCGCCAGCTTCTCCTGACAGCGATGGGGATACGCTCGGTCAGGACGGTCAGGCAACGGGCCTCTCGCCCCTTTTTGCCTGTTCTGCCATCGCGGTGCCGGCGCGCCGGCTGGCTGCAGTAAATCGCAGGCAGGTTGAGACAGGGCGACACCGCGCCCTCACCATCTTGGCCCGGCTCGTCCGGCCATGACGATGAAGACAGGCCGCCTCTGCATTCCAACTGACCTGCGGTCTGCTGTAACGCCGTCTCGACAACGGCGAAAGGATAAGCGGGCACGGCCGTTTTCCGGGGGACGCTGCGGCCGCCCGCCAGAGATCCAGCCCCCGGCCCTGCTGTCCGCGGCCAGGGCGAAAGGCAGAGTACCTTCCGCCGCGTCCACCAGGGGCGGCATCTGCGGCAAGCTGTACTGGCGTCGTTGTGGCGAGGCGACAGGAGAAGCCGTGGGCTTGGTCTGGCTCTGACGTTGACCACCGGTGTCTTTGCAACCGTTGCCTTCAGCACAAGGCACTGGACCACCAGAAGCAGCATTGCTTTGGCGCGGGGCAAGTTCGCTCCGGCTGGCAATACCCCGCGCCGGACGTCGCCAGCCAAGCGGGCCGAGCCGAGGAAACCCATCGGCTGGCGTTCCCGAAACGCCGGACATGCGGCTTTCTGGACCGGTTCCTCTACTGTAAGTTGATAATTGTTATTCCTGTGCAATCATGCTCGCAATTCATGCCTGAAAGGCAGTCAAAGGCCGTTGACAGGGCGGAATTGATCGAATACATGATCATTGGCAAAGTATCACAATAGTTGCCTATGTGTGCGTTATTCTGGCCTGAAAGATATCTCCAGGTCGCAGGAAAACCGCCGATTCGGACCAACCCGGATTTACTTGCGGAAAAGCAAAAGATGCTATATCGAAATTTGAAGCCGGCCCGGACGGCAATCTTATCACCGTGAAAATGGCGCGTAGGGCACGATGAAGCCGCCGGCAAACCGGACCGCTCTGACAATTTCCGCCGTCATCCCGCTGTACAACGGCAGGCGGTTCATCCGACAGGCCCTGGACAGCGTCGCCGCCCAGACCCGCGCGCCCTGTGAGATCATCGTCGTCGACGACGGCTCCACCGACGACGGCGCCGCCATCGTCAGGGACTTCGCCGGCACCTGCCCGGTCAGGCTGCTGAGCAAGCCGAACGGCGGCCAGTCCTCGGCGCGCAATTTCGGCGTCGCGCACGCCCAGGGCGACCTGATCGCGCTGCTCGATCAGGACGATTGCTGGTATCCGCATCACCTGGAAAAGCTGGCCAGGCCGTTCGAGGCCAGGCAGCCGATCCCGCTGGGCTGGACCTACAGCAACCTGGACGAGATCGACGAAGCCGGCACGCTGGTGGCGCGCGGCGTGCTGCACAGGACGGAGTCGCGGCATCCCAAGCGGGACCTGATCGACTGCCTGCGCCAGGACATGTTCATCCTGCCCTCGGCCTCGCTGATCGCCCGCGCGGCGTTCAACGCCGTCGGCGGCTTCGATGAGCGCCTGACCGGATACGAGGACGACGACCTGTTCCTCCGCCTGTTCAGCGCCGGCTACCAGAACCTGTACGTCGACCAGTCGCTGTCGCAGTGGCGGATTTATTCCGCCAGCACGTCGTTCTCGCCGCGGATGAACCGCAGCCGGATGACGTTCGCGCGCAAGCTCGCCCAGGCCTGGCCCGACGACGCCCTGCGCGGCATCTTCTACACCCGCGACCTGATCGCGCCGCGCTTCCTCTGCAGCGTCGCCGAGACGATGCGGCGCGCCCTGCGGGCCCGCGACACGGCGGTCGCCGATGCCTGCCTGGCGGACATCGCGGAACTCGAGGCCCTGGTCGATCCCGCACAGCGCGCCCGCCTGGTCCGGACCAGCCTGCTGACGACCACAGTGATCCCGCTCCGCAACGGCGCAGGATCGATCGAGGCGGCGCTGACCAGCGTCATGCAGCAGACCCAACCGGCCGACGAGATCATCGTCGTCGACCACGGCTCGACCGATGACGGGCCGGCGATCGTCCGGCGCATGGCTGAAACATATCCCATAACGCTGCTGTCGCAGCCGAACGTCGGGCAGTCGGCGGCGCGCAACCTGGGCGTCCGGCAGGCGCATGGCGATCTGATCGCTCTGCTCGACCAGGGCGATAGCTGGTACCCGTCGCATCTGGCGGAGCTGACGGCACCGTTCCAGGAGAAGCGGTCCCGCCCGCTTGGCTGGGTGTACGGCAATCTCGACAAATCAGACCAGAATGACAATCTCGTCGGACAGTCGGTGCTTGGCGGCGGCCATCTAAAGACCAGCGTGCTGGACTGCCTGGGGCAGGACATGTCCATCCCGCTGTCTGCCGCGGTGATCGCGCGCCAGGCATTGCAGGCTGTCGGTGGCTTCGACGAGCAACTGCATTGCTGCGAAGCCGACGACCTGTTCATCCGGCTGCTCCAGGCGGGGTATGACAACGTCTTCATCAACAAGACGCTGTCACGCTGGCGGGTCAGCGGGGAAAGTGACCGGAACGGCTGCCGCGATGCGGCCAGCCGCATGGTTTTTGCCCGTAAGCTGATGGATGCATTTCCTGACGACGATGCCGCCGGGCAATACCCCGTGCGCGACCTGATCGCCCCGCGCTTCGTCACCCGCGCGGTGGCCGACGTCAGGCAGGCACTGCGGTCGCGCGACCAGGCGCTCATCGACCGGAGCCTGGAGAACCTGCGGTTTCTCGACAGCCGCCTGCGAACCGAGGAGGACAGCGCGTTCAGCCACCGCGAACCGCTGATCAGCGCGGTCATTCCACTGTACAACGGCGGCGCCTTCATCGAGGAAGCAATCCTGAGCGTCGTCGGCCAGACCCTGAAGCCGGACGAGATCATCGTTGTCGATGACGGATCAACCGATCACGGGCCGGAACTCGTCGAGCGGATGGCGGCAACCTTACCCATCCGGCTGATCCGTCAGGAGAATGCAGGCCAGTCCGCCGCCCGCAACGCTGGCGTCGATCACGCCCATGGCGACCTGATCGCGCTGCTTGACCAGGACGACATCTGGTATCCGACCCATTTGGCCGAGCTGGTGGCGCCCTTCCGCCAACCACGCACCACCGAGCTGGGCTGGTCGTACAGCGACCTCGACGAGATCGACGAACAGGGCCAGATGGTCTGCCGCGGCCTGTTGGCGCATTTCAACTTCTGCCATCCGAAGCGCGATCTGGTGTCGTGCCTGCGCCATGACATGTTCATCCTGCCGTCCAGCACGCTGGTCTCGCGCCGGGCGTTCGAGGCCGTCGGCGGGTTCAACGAACGGTTGTCGGGCTACGAGGACGACGACCTGTTCCTGCGCCTGTTCCGCGCCGGCTACGACTGCGCCTTCCTGCCGCAGCCGCTGTCGAAGTGGCGCATCTTCCGCTCCAGCAGCTCGTTCTCGCCGCGCATGACGAAGAGCCGCCTGCTGTATGCGCAGATGCTGATCGAGCAGTTCCCCGACGACGAGGCGAAGTCGCTGTACTACGCCCGCGACCTGATCGCGCCACGCTTCTTCCGCACCATGGCGGCGGATTTCCGCCGCGCGGTGCTGAGCGGCAACCGCCGCCAGCAGCGCGAGCTGCTCGGCCACATGATGCACATCGCCGACCACCTGCGGCCGGGGCTGGGCGTTCCGTTCCGGTTCGTGCTACTGCCGATGCTGCACATCCGCCCGCTGGCGCAGTTCGCCATGCGCTATCACAGCGGCCTGTCGAAGGTGATGCGTCGCATCCTCTGATCCGGCGGGATCGCTGACATGTCATGACGGCAGCCGGGGAAACCGGCTCGACCGGCGGGCGGGTTGCTTCTATCGTTCTCCCAAGGTCTTGAACCAAAATAAATTCGCTTCACAGCCTGGGAAACGGCCATATGATCACCCCGGACCGGTTGGCGCTGCGCCGGCGCACGCTCATCAAGTCGTCGCTCGCCCTGACCGCGCTCGCCGCGCCGCCCATCATCGCCGCCCGCGGCGACACCCCGGTGCGCATCGGCATGGTCGATCCGCTGACCGGCATCCTCTCGGCGCTGGCCGCCAGTGAGGTCGAGGGCGCGCGCTATGCCGTGGAACGCCTGAACAAGAAGGGCGGCATTCTCGGCCGGCCGATCGAGCTGCTGGTGGAGGACTCGGCGAACGACGTCGGCACCGGGGTGCAGAAGACCCGCAAGCTGATCGAGCGCGACAAGGTCGATGTCATCTTCGGCGACGTCAACTCCGGCATCGCCTATGCCATGTCGCAGGTGACGAACGAGCTGAAGGTGTTCCACATCGTGCCCGGCGGGCACACCGACCCGATCACCGGCACGGATTGCAAGTGGAACGTGTTCCGCATCTGCAACACGACGTCGATGGACGCCTCGGCCGTCACCGGCGAACTGGTGCGGCGCTTCGGCAAGAAGTTCTTCTTCATCACCCCGGATTACGCTTACGGCCATACCTTGCAGGAAAGTTTCATCAAGCACCTCAAGGCGCTGGGCGGCGAGTACCAGGCCGTGATGCTGCCGATCAACACCGTGGACTTCTCCGCCACGCTGATCCAGGCCAGGGCCTACCGGCCCAACGTGCTGCTGAACAACATGGGCGGCCTGGCGCAGATCAACTGCATGAAGCAGTTCACCCAGTTCGGCATGCAGAAGGAAATGGGCCTCGGCGGCGCGCTCTTCGAGCTGGAGTCGATCAAGGCCGTGCCGCGCGAGGCGCAGGCCGGCACCTGGGCGATGGAATGGTGGTGGGACCAGCCGAAGGTGCCCGAGGTTGGCCAGTTCGTCGCCGAGTTCCGCAAGGCCACCGGCAAGACCCCCAGCGCCCGCCACTGGTTCGGCCTGGTCGCGGTCGAGTCCGTGCGCCTGGCGGCGGAGAAGGCCAAGAGCCTGGAGGGGCCGAAACTGTCGCTGGCGATGGAGGACATGCCGCTGCCGCCGGATGTCGCGCTCCAGCCCGGCCACGTCTTCTACCGCGCCGGCGACCATGAGCTGATGCCCAACATCTTCGTCGGCGACGTGCATCCGCCGCAGGGCAACCCGGACAACGTGTTCACCGTCACCAACCTGGAGCCGGGCGAGAAAGCCGCCGGCCCGGTCGCGGATACCGGCTGCAAGATGGTCCACCCCGCCTGAACCTCGTTCCGGAAGAGGACCGTTCATGCTCCAGCTCGTCCTGTTCAACGTCACGAACGGGCTCATCATCGGCGCCTTCTATGTGCTGATGGCGCTCGGCCTGTCGCTGATTCTGAACCTTTCCAACGTCATCAACTTCGCCCACGGCAATTTCCTGGCGTTGGGCGGGTACATCGCGTTCGTCCTGACTCCGTATATCGGGTTCTGGGGGGCGCTGCTGGTGGCGCCGATCCTGACGGCGGTGCTCGGCTTCGTCGTCGAGCGGCTGATGATCCGCCGCGTGTATTCGCGTGACCCGGTTTACAGCCTGCTGCTGACCTTCGGACTGGCGTTCATCATCCAGGATGTCTGCCGCTATATCTGGGGTCCGAACGGGTTGCCGATGACGGTGCCGGACGTGCTGGCGCAGCCGCTGTCGCAGAATCTGTTCTTCATCACCGGGTACCGCGTGTTCATGGTGGCGGTGGTGATCATTGCGGTCGCGGGCCTGTTCGCCTTCCTGCGATTCACCCGCGTCGGCATCCGCATCCGCGCCGGCACGCTGGACCTGGATACCGTGGCGGCGCTGGGGGTGAACGTCGGATTGTTGCGATCTCTTAACTTCGCCGTCGGCTGCCTGCTCGCCGGCCTCGCCGGCGTGCTGGCCGCGGGCCAGATCGGCCTGAACCCGAACATGGGCGACGATGTGCTGATGCCCAGCTTCATCGCCATCATCGTCGGCGGCGTCGGCAGCCTGACCGGGACCCTGCTCGGCGGCCTGCTGATCGGGGTCGCCGGGGCGTTGACCACCATCGTCTGGCCGGCGGCGAGCGAGGCGGTGATCTACGTCATCATGCTGGTCGTCCTTGTGGTCCGCCCGCGCGGCCTGATGGGCGAGGAAGGAATGCTGACATGAGCGCAACGACCGCGGTCCCGGCGCCGGCGCTGTCGCTGCGTCCGTGGCTGACCGCCGCCATCGTCTGGGGGTTGCTGCTGACCGTGCCGTTCTGGCTGCCACTGGTGGGCGGCTATACCGCGCTGGCCGCGCGGGTGCTGGTGATGGGGCTGGCGGCGATGTCGTTCAACCTGCTGCTGGGCTTCACCGGGCAGATGAGCTTCGGCCACGCCGCCTATTTCGGGCTGGGCGCGTACGGCGCGGGGCTGTCGCTGAAATACCTCGCCGCCAGCACGCCGCTGGCGATGCTGATGGGGGTGCTGCTGGGCGGCCTGGCGGGCACGCTGTTCGGGCTGCTGATCGTGCGGCGGCGCGGCGTCTATTTCGCCATGGTGACGGTCGCGTTCGGACAGATCGCGTTCTACATCGCCTACAGTTGGAACAGCCTGACCGGCGGCTATGACGGTCTGCGCGGCTTCGTCCGCGCGCCGATCAACCTCGGCTTCACCACCGTCGACATCGCCAACAACGATATTGCCTTCTATTACTTTCTGCTGGTGGTGTTCGGCATTGCGGTGGGCCTGTTGGGGCTGCTGCTGGCCTCCCCGTTCGGCCGCACCCTGCTGGCGATCCGCGAGAACGAACGGCGGGCGCGGTTCCTGGGCATCCCGATCGAGCGGCATATCTGGTTGTCGTTCTCGATCTCCTGCGCGTTCACCGCACTGGCGGGATCGCTGTATGCGCTGCTGAACAACTTCGCCGATCCGATGGGGCTGCATTACTCGCTGTCGGGCGAGATCGTCATCATGGCGGTGATGGGCGGCATGCGCGCGTTCTGGGGGCCGCTGGTCGGCGCCGCGCTGTTTGTCGTCGTGCAGGACTACATTTCCTCCATGACGGTGAACTGGATGTCGTTCGTCGGGCTGATCTTCGTGCTGGTGGTGCTGTTCTTCCCGCGCGGCCTGCTGGGGATGCTGCAAGGGAGAGGCAGCCAATGACCATGCTGGATGTGCGCGGCGTCACCAAGCAGTTCGGCAGCCTGGTCGCGGTCAGCGAGGTCTCGATGCTGGTGGCGCCTGGCGAGTTGCGGGCGATCATCGGGCCGAACGGGGCGGGGAAGACGACGTTCTTCAACATGATCTCGGGCTTCTTCCCGCCGACGCGCGGGGAGATCGTCTTCGACGGCACCACGATCACCCGGATGCCGGTGGCCGCCCGCGTCGCCATGGGCATGGCGCGGACCTTCCAGATCACCGAGATCTTTCCCGAACTGACGGTGGGGCAGAACGTCCGCATCGGCGTCGAAAGCGCGCTGGGCCTGCGGCAGCGCGTCTGGCTGGGCGGGCGCGACGCCGCCGCGGTGCGGCAGGGCATCGAGGAGGCGCTGGTGATGACCGGCCTTGCCAGCAAGGCCGGTCGCCTGGTTGGCGAACTGTCGCACGGCGACCAGCGCGCGGCCGAGATCGCCACCGCGCTGACGCTGAAGCCCCGGCTGCTGCTGCTGGACGAGCCCACCGCCGGCATGGGCGAGCACGAAACCTATGCCGTCGCCAACCTGATCCGCCGGCTGCACCGCAACAGCTCTTATACGATCGTGCTGATCGAGCATGACATGCGGGTGGTGTTCAACCTGGCCGACAAGATCACCGTGCTGACCGAAGGCAAGCTTCTGGCCGAAGGCACGCCGGCGGAAATCGCCGACAATCCGGCGGTGCAGGAAGCGTATCTGGGGAAAGCGGAATGAGCGCGCTGACAGCCGAGGGGCTGAACACCTATTACGGCAAGAGCCACATCCTGCACGATGTCAGCCTGGACGTGGCCGAGGGCCGGATCACGACGATTCTTGGCCGCAACGGCGCCGGCAAGACCACGACCCTGCGCAGCCTGGTGGGGCTGACGCCGCCGCGGTCGGGGCGGGTGAGCCTGTTCGGCACGGACATCACCGGCTGGCCGCCGTACCGCATCGCCGCCGCCGGCGTCGGCTATGTGCCGGAGGGGCGGCGGGTGTTCGCCAACCTGACGGTGGACGAGAATTTGCGGGTGCCGCTGGAACGCCCCGGGCCGTACACCATCGAGCACATCTACGAACTGTTTCCCCGCCTGCGCGAACGCGCAACGAATCTCGGGCGGCAGTTGTCGGGCGGCGAGCAGGAGATGCTGTCGATTGCCCGGGCGATGTTGCTGAACCCGCGGCTGCTGATCCTGGACGAGCCCTCGCAGGGACTGGCGCCGCTGATCGTCAAGGAGGTGTTCCGCATCGTCGCCCGGATGCGCGAGGAAGGCATTTCCGTGCTGCTGGTGGAGCAGAACGTGCGCATGAGCCTGGAGATTTCCGACGACGCCCATGTGCTGGAAAACGGCCAGATGGTCTATTCCGGCACCGCCGAGGCACTGCGCGGCGACGAGGCGCGTATCCAGGCGCTGGCCGGCGCCTCGGCCGAGGAGTGGAAACTGGAGGATCTGCTGCCGGTGTGACAGCATGGCGTTTCGCCATGAGCCCGGGAGTTGCGCATGATACTTCCTTGCCTGCCTTCCATGCGCCTGGATGGCCGCCGCGCCCTGGTGACCGGCGCCGGCCGCGGCATCGGCCTGGCCGCCGCCGCCGCTCTGGCGCAGGTCGGCGCGCACGTTACGCTGGCAGCGCGCACCGCGGACGAGATCGGCGCGGCGGCGCAGGCGATCGAGGCCGAGGGCGGGCAGGCAGCGCCGCTGGTTCTGGATGTAACCGATACGGCAGCGGTACGGACGGCGATCGGCGCGCAGCCCGCCTTCGACGTGCTGGTGAACAACGCCGGCACCAACCGGCCGCGAACGTTCCTGGAGGTGACGGAGGATGATTACGACACCATCACGGGCCTGAACCAGCGGGCGGCGTATTTCGTGGCGCAGGCGGTGGCGCGGCGGATGGTTGATGCCGGGCGGGGCGGATCGATCATCCATGTCTCGTCGCAGATGGGTCATGTCGGCGGGCAGAACCGCACCGTGTACTGCATGACCAAGCACGGGATCGAGGGACTGACCAAGGCGATGGCGATCGACCTCGCGCCGCACGGCATCCGGGTGAATTCCATCGGGCCGACCTTCATCGAGACGCCGCTGACGAAACCGTTCTTCGAGAACGTGCCGTTCCGCGAGGATGTCCTGCGGCGCATCAAGCTGGGGCGGCTGGGAACGGTGGAGGATTTGATGGGCGCGGTGGTGTTCCTGGCTGGCGACGCGGCGGCGCTGGTGACGGGGACGTCGCTGCTGGTCGATGGCGGATGGACGGCGGAGTGAGAGCTGACCGTTGCCGCCCTTTCATGGCGAGCAGAGCATGTCGCTGGCGGAGGCCGGCCTACCCGCCATCCACGTCTTTGTCTGATTCGGCGCCGCCACGACGCAAATACCACGTGGTCATAGCGTTTGCCGGTCCGGCTCCTGGACGGGCTGCCGGGCTGCCGGGCTGCCGGGCTGCCGGCAGGTATCGATACAAGGTCGGGGCGCCAACCCCAAGACGACGCGCGATGTCCTCAACCGTGATTTGGGGATCCGCGAGGAGTGCCTTGCGTAGCCGATCAGCATGTCACCAGGTCTGTCCGTGCAAAATCGCCACCGATGAACAGCAACGGTTCATTGACCTGCCTGGCGAGTGCATAGACCGCGCAATAGCCCATATTGAGCTGCGCCGGATGCTTCTGGCCCTTGCCGTATCGCCGGAATGCCTCGGCTGCGACGTGGGCCTGGCCTTCGTCGAACGGCACGATGATCGCGTCGATGATCTCAAGGAAGGCATGTAATTTCGAGATCATGCCGGGCCGCTCGCGCGATCGGATGACGATGTGGGCTTCCATCAGGCTGACCGCGGAAACCCGTCTCACCGGATTGGCCTCAATGGCGGCGACGATCCGTTCCCGCTCGGGCTCGCCTTTGAGCCAGGCGAGAATAGCCGAGGTATCGATTACCACTGGCCGCGTTCATCATAGCCGAGGATTTCGTCGTCGCTTCTGCTATCCGTCCCGCATGGCATGGCGTCGACCTCCCGCGCCAAGGTGGCAAGGCGGTCACGCAAGACAGGACGTTTCTCGGGCATAACGCCCCGGCGCCCGGCGAGCGCCAGCACACTGTCGCACACGACCGTCTCCACACTGGTGCCATCGAGAGCGGCGATCCGGCGCGCCAGGCCCTCGATTTGCGGATTTTCGATCACGATGCTCATCCGAGCCTCCCAATACCGATCACGACTATCGTGACTTCAAGAGGTTGAAGCAAGAGACTGTTTTGGGAGACAGGCGGGACCCCTCGAAAACGCAGGCTTGCGGGAGCCAGGCACCCGCCGGCGGCATCATTACGGTCCAGTTGCAAAACGGGACAGGGCATCAGCTCACGAAGCCGGGAGGCGTGGATGGCGGCCCGGAGCCTGCGCCCGGACGTGTTCCGGATATCCGCGATGACGCCGGAGAAGTCTCCTGCCAGGACGTCCCCGGGGCTGCCATCGCCCGCTCACCCCTCAACAAACAGCCCATCCAGCCGCTTGTCCCACAGCCGGACGCCACCGGTGATCCCGGCCTGGTTCGACACGATCTGCACGTTCGCTGGCAGGTCCAGCGTCAGCTCCTTGGCGTTGCCGCCGCCAATATAGAGGACGTCATAGCCGACCAACGTGGTGATGCAGGCCAGCGCCCGCTCCACCCGGCGGTTCCAGTGCTTGCGGCCGACCTTCCGGTAGGCGGCGACGCCGATGTACTGGTCGTAGGTCTTGCCCTTGTGGATCGGGTGCTGGCTCAGCTCCAGGTGCGGCGCGGGGTGGCCGTCCATGAACAGCGAGAATCCCATCCCGGTGCCCAGCGTGATCACGCATTCCAGGCCCTTGCCGGTCACCACGCCCAGGCCCTGGACCTCGGCGTCATTCAGCATCCGCGCCGGCTTGCCGAGCTTCTCGGCCAGCGTCGCCGCCAGCGGGAAGCGCCGCCAGTCCTCGGTGCCGAGATTGGGCGCCGTCAGCACGTGGCCGTTCCGCACCACGCCGGGGAAGCCAATCGATATCCGGTCGAAATGTCCGAGCGGCGTGGCCAGGCCGACCAGGATCTCGACGACCGCCGCGGGCGTCGGACTGTCCGGGGTGTTCACCCGGTTCGGGCCGGCCACCATCTCGCCGCTGGGGCTCAGCAGCCCCGCCTTCAACCGCGTGCCGCCGACATCGATCGCCAGGGTCAGCGGCTTGGATTGGCGGGACGGCTTGGGGGCGATGTCCATGTGGGTTTCCCTCCTGGCGACGCCGTTGCAGATAGGCGTCCTTTCGGCAAAGCGATAGCCTATCGCGATCGCATCACCCGCCAGACGCCGTCCAGCGAGCCGACGTCGCGGGCCGCATCGCCGCTGCGGGCGCCGACCAGGCCGCGCAGGAAGACCAGGAAGCTGGTCCGCCGCGTGACCTCGCCGCGCAGTTCGATGAACTCCCTGGGCCGGATGGCATCGAGGAAATGCGCGTTGAGCTGGATGGTGATGCAGGTTGCCCGCCCCGCCGCCTCCCACGCCAGCAAACTCAGCCCGTGATCGGCAAAGGCCATCAGCACGCCGCCATGCACCACGCCGTTGGGATTCAAATGGCCGTCGCTGATGGGCAGGCCGTAGTGCCAGTGCCCGCCGACACGCTTCGCCCAGGGGATGCCCAGGCCGCCCGGCAGCGCGGCGGCCCGCATCGGCCGCCAGCCGTCGGCGGCGGGATCGTACGGCGTCACAGCCCGGCCAGCCGATCGGCCAGGTCGTGCAGCGAGTCCAGCCGCAGGTGCGCCTGTGCGATCTCGGGCTTTTCCGCGTGCATCCAGCCCCAGGGGCCGCGGCGCAGGAACACCGCCTTCATCCCGGCGGCCAGGCTGGGCAGCACGTCGTTATCCAGCCGATCGCCCACATAGGCGATGGTGCCGGCCGGCTCGCCGGCGGTTTCGATGACCTTGGCGAAGAACGCCGGGTCCGGCTTGGATATCCCCCAGCCGCCCGAGCTGGCGATGACGTCGGCCGGGACAAGGCGTGCCAGCGCCGCCTCGGCCTCCACCGGCTGGTTGCCGGCGATCAGCACCTTGTAGCCGCGCGCCCGCAGGTCGCCCAGGCAGGGGATCACGTCGGGATAAAGGTCCGCGGCGATGAAGTCATAGGTCCATCCCGCCGCCGTCCGCAGCTTGCGGGCGAGGCCGGGGTCCATGCCGGGCTTGAAGATGTCGAATATGCGACGCAGCGGCTCGCCACGCTCCATGATCACGCCGATGGCGGTGAACAGGGTCATGGCCGGGACGCCGAGGAACGCGGCCCATTCCAGCCAGTGGCGGGTTTCGTCGATCAGGGTCTCACCGACGTCGAAGCAGACGGCGCGTATCGGCATGAAGGGTGTGTCGGTCCTTGGGCTTCGTCGGCGAGCATGAGGGCGCCGATGGGCGTTGGCAACCGGTCAGGGCTCCTGTGCCAAAGCGGCGCTGATTTCGTGCGACAGGCGGGAGATGGCGAGCAGGTAGGCGGCGGCCGGCGCGTCCGGGTGGCGGCGGCCCTGTTCCCAGTTCTTCAGCGTCGGCAGCGGAATGCGGAAGGTCTCGGCGAAGGCAAGCTGCGACATGCCGAGCTTGCGGCGGATCGCCCGCACGTCGGCGACCGGCACGGTGCGGGTCTGCACGGCGGAGTCCTGTCCGCGCGCATGCGCCAGGGCGTCACTGAGGCTGTCAATCAGGTCGTCTGCGAACTTGGTCATGGTCCTAATGTCTCCGCCAAGCCTGCCGGATGCCGTCGGCCAGCGCCTGCACCCGCCGCCTGTCGTCCGGTGTCCAGTTTTCCCGCTCATTCTTTGCGTAGATCAGCAGCAGGTAGAGCGGCATCGAGTCGTCGTGATAGAAGTAGATCACCCGCACGCCGCCGCGCTTGCCGATGCCCGGCCGGGTCCAGCGGATTTTCCGCAGGCCGCTGGTGTCCGGGATGACGTCGCCGGCATCCGGATTGGCGGCGATGTAGTCCACGAAGGCGGCGCGGTCGTCATCGGTCCACAACTTCGCGGCCTGCCGGAGGAACACCCCGGTCTCGGCGACGGTGATCAGTATCCTATCCATCGGCTTTATACGCCATTGGCGCCTCCACCACAAGAGAAAAAGGATTCATTGGCGCCCGTCACCGCAGGCCCCCGTGACCAGCCAGGCCGGATCGCGGCCGGAACGCCCCCGCGATCGGGCGGCGCATCCAGCC
Organism: Rhodopila globiformis; assembly: GCF_002937115.1. Taxonomy (GTDB): domain Bacteria; phylum Pseudomonadota; class Alphaproteobacteria; order Acetobacterales; family Acetobacteraceae; genus Rhodopila; species Rhodopila globiformis. The sequence goes on from NZ_NHRY01000245.1 coordinate 115,616, forward strand.
GAGCCGGCGCCATGGCGGCTGTCCGCCGCGTGGCGGCACCGCCGAGGCGATTGCCTGCAGCAGTCCGGACGCCGCGTGACGCCAGGCCGCATCGGCGTCGATCGGGGGCAGGGCAACCCTCGGCGCGGCAGTCCAGGCGCGGATCGCCTCCGCCAGGCTGGCGGGGTCCGCCTTGCACAGCCGGGCCAGCGGGGCGGTGGCAAGCTGCTCGCCCAGTCCGCCGACGTTGGTGGCGATGACCGGCCGGCCAGCCGCCCGGGCCGCGGCGGCGACGCCGCTCTGGCTGGCCTCGCGGTAGGGCAGGACGATGGCGTCGGACCAGGCGAGCAGCGCGCCGATCTCCGCCTCCGGCACCCAGCGGTTCTCCACGCGGACGCCGGGGATTGCGCGCAGGGCATCCAGCGCCGGCGATTCGGGGCCACAGCCGACGACCCGGACCGCGAGCGCTCCGGGCGGCAGCAGCGCCAGGGCGTCGGCCAGCAGGTCCAGACCCTTGTACGGCAGCAGCCGGCCGAAACACAGCAGCCGCGGCGGGCCGGGCAGCCGATCGGCCGGGGGCATGGCGAAGCCGGAGGGGGCGAAGGCGAACGGAGGGTGCTCGAAAGCGATCAGCGGCCGCCCGCGCATCCCGGCCAGGCCCTGGGCACGGACGCGCCCACCGACATGGGCGGACAGCACCGCCAGCCCGTCGGCGCATCGGCACAGCATCCGCTGCAGCCGCATCTGCAAGGGCAGGCCGTCGCCGGGATGGCAATCGGCGTCGTGCACGATCACCACCAGCCGGGTCCCGATCAGCCGCAGCGCGACGGCCATCAGCAGGTCCAGCAGGCCCGGCATGGCGCAGATCGCCAGGTCCGGTCGGAGCCGGCGCAGCCGCGCCACCAGGAAGGGCAACGCCAGCGGCGCGGTCACCAGCCGGGCCAGGCAGGCAACCGGGCCGCGGTACGTCCGCACCGGCATCTCGCAGCGTGGCGCATCGGCCGCCGCCATGATCTCGGCGTCGCGGCTGAGCGACAGCGCCACCTCGATGCCCGGCCGCCGGCGCAAGGCCTCGGCGAGGCAGGCGGCGAAGCGTGGGCCGGCGCCGCGTCGGCCCCATTGCCAGACCAGGATTTTCATGATGGCACCTCGATGCCGAGGCCGCGCAGGGCGGCGGCCAGGGGTTGCGCGTCCAGTTGCGCCAGCGCGCTGGCCCGGGCGCGACGGCCCAGGTACTGTCGCAGCGCCGGGTCGTCGGCCAGGGCACGCAGGCGTTCCGCCGCCTCGGCCACGTCCGGCTCGGCCCATTCGCCGCGATAGACCGCGCGGTCGTCGCGCGCCGGGATCAGCCGGAAGCCGATGGGCACGGCGTTGCCGGCGTGCATGTAGTCGGTGTTGCCGGACCAGCCGGTGGCGATGACCGGCTTGCCCAGCAGCATCGCCTCAGCCGCCACCAGGCCGAAACCCTCGGCGCGATGCAGCGACAGCACGATGTCGGCGCAGGCGGTCAGCGCGTGGCAGTCGGCCGGCGGCAGGGTGCGGGTCTCCAGCCGGATGTTCGGTCCCGTCGCCCATTGCGCCAGGCGGGCGAAATCCGCCGGCGCGTGCCCGGCGTGGCTGACCTTCAGCACCAAGATGCGGTCGGCGCGGTCGCCGAACGCGGCATGGAAGGCGGCCAGCGCGGCGAACGGGTGCTTGCGCGCGAAGGACGAGGCCAGGTTGAACGACACCAGCACCACGACGGCATCGCGCGGTAGCCCGAAGGCGGCACGGTCCAGCGCCGACGGGACGGGCGGGGCCATCGCGAGCGGCGGCGGCACGACGCGGACGCGGCCGGGCAGCAGCGCCTCCAGCGCCGCGGCGGTGAAGCGCGACGGCACCCAGACCTGGTTGACGCAGGCAGCCGCCGAGCGCCACTCGGACGGGATCGCCTGCAGTTCCCAGGCCCAGTAGCCGATGACCGGGCGGCGCCGGGTGAGTGTCCGCCCCAGCCGCAGCAGCGCCAGCGGTAGCATCGGCGCGTTGACGTGCAGCACCAGCGGCACGCCGGGCGGCGGCGGTCCATCGGCCCCGGCCACCGGCTCACAATCCGCCGCGGCGCCCTCCAGCGGCGGGATGTCGCAGGTCCAGACCGGCAGCCCGAGGCCGCGCGCCGCCCCGGCCATCAGCCGCGCGCCCTCGCCCAGGCCGCTGGCGCGGGTCATCTCGCCGGCGATGACCAGGCCGCGCGTGGCAGGCCCGTCCGGCGCCGGCGGATGCGGCGCGAGCCAGGATCCCGCGCGGGCAAGCGCCCGCCGCCGCCACGCCGGCGGCAGC
>NZ_NHRY01000246.1 GCF_002937115.1 Rhodopila globiformis
TCGAGGCCTTCATCGCCTACTTCAACCGCACCCTCGCCAAGCCGTTCAAGTGGACCATGACCGGCAAGCCGCTCGCTGCGTGAGCGGCCGTCGAAATGGGGTTCGTTCTTCCGGCGAGGTGTACTAGGTGGTTCGTCGGCTCGTCCAGCACCAGGAAATTCGGCGGGTCGTACAGCATCAGCGCCATCACCAGCCGCGCCTTCTCGCCGCCCGACAGCACCCGGCACCGCTTGCCGACCTCGTCGCCCGAGAACCCGAACGCGCCCGCCAGGGTGCGCAACGATCCCTGGGCCGCGTGCGGAAACGCCCCCTCCAGCGTCTCGAACACCGAGCTGTCGCCGTCCAGCAGATCCATCGCGTGCTGCGCGAAGTACCCCAGCTTCACGCTGCCGCCCAGGACAACCGACCCCGCATCCGGCTCGGCCGCGCCCGCCACCAGCTTCAGCAGAGTCGATTTCCCCGCGCCGTTCACCCCCATCACGCAGCAGCGTTCCCGCCGCCGCACCAGCAGGTCCAGCCCGTCGTAGATCACCCGGCTGCCATAGCGCTTTTGCACCCCCCGCAGCCGCGCCACGTCCTCGCCCGATCGCGGCGCCGGGGCGAAATCGAACGCCACCGAGACGCGCCGCTTCGGCGGCTCCACCCGGTCGATCTTCTCCAGCTTCTTCACCCGGCTCTGCACCTGCGCGGCGTGGCTGGCGCGGGCCTTGAACTTCTCGATGAAGGCGATCTCCTTCGCCAGCATCGCCTGCTGCCGCTCGAACTGCGCCTGAAGCTGCTTCTCATTCAGCGCCCGCTGCTGCTCGTAGAATTCGTAGTCGCCGGAGAACGCGGTCAGGACGCCGCCGTCTATCTCGATCACCTTGTTGATGACGCGGTTCATGAACGCCCGGTCGTGCGAGGTCATCAGCAGCGCGCCGTCGAACCCGGCCAGGAACTGTTCCAGCCAGATCAGGCTCTCCAGGTCCAGGTGGTTGCTCGGCTCGTCCAGCAGCATGACGTCGGGGCGCATCAGCAGGATGCGGGCCAGCGCCACGCGCATCTTCCAGCCGCCGGACAGCGCGCCGACATCGCCGTCCATCATGTCCTGGCTGAAGCCCAGACCGTCCAGCACCTCCCGCGCCTTGCCCTCCAGCGCGTAGCCGCCGAGTTCCTCGAAGCGGGCCTGCACGTCGCCGAAGCGCTCTATAATAGTCTCAAGCTGGTCCGCCTGCGCCGGATCGGCCATGGCGGCTTCCAGGGAGGCCAGTTCGGCCGCCACCGCGCTGACCGCGCCGGCGCCGTCCATCACCTCGGCGACCGCGCTACGGCCCGCCATCTCGCCCACGTCCTGGGAGAAGAAGCCGATGGTGGTGCCGCGGTCGACCAGGATCTGGCCGCCGTCCGGATCCTCCTGCCCGGTGATCATGCGGAACAGCGTGGTCTTGCCGGCGCCGTTGGGGCCGACCAGGCCGATTTTCTCGCCCTTCTGCAGCGCCGCCGAGGCCTCGATGAAGACCAGGCGGTTGCCGTTCTGCTTGCTGATGGTGTCCAGGCGAATCATGGGGCCTCGGTGGCTGGGGCGGGAGCGGCGCCCCTACAGCAATTCGCTGCGGACGTGAACCGCTCCGGAGGATGCGCCGGGTCATGCCAGCGGCTCGACCCACCCTGCCTGGAGCCGCCACGACCGGCGCATGCCGGACAGCCGCCGGAACCGCCCGGCCCGCGCCAGCAGGGCAGGGCGATCGGAGCGCGCCCCCGGCCACGCCCCATATGCGCTACAGCAGGCCGCAGGTCGATTGAGACAGGGCGACGGCGCTCCCTCATCGTCATGGCCCGGCTCGTCCGGGCCACCTATCGCGGCACATGTGCTGGAACAGGTGGCCCGGACGAGCCGGGCCATGACGATGAGGACAGGGGGCCTCAGTGTCCCAACCGACCTGCGGTCTGCTGTAATATAACGGGTTGGCGGCATAGCCGTTGCCTCCCCGTCATGGCCCGGCTTGTCCGGGCCACCTGTCGCGGCACAGGTGGTGGAATAGGTGGCCCGGACAAGCCGGGCCATGACGAGGGGGCAACGTGCCCCGCTATGTTAACGCCTATGCGGCCACGCCCCACGCGCCACCAATCCCTACTCCGCCGCCGCCCGCAGCGCCGCCCCCGCCGCCAGCGGGCACAGCGGCACCGCCGCCGCCAGCATCGCGCCCATCAGCAGCAGATGCGGCCGCGGCGAGAACCCCCCGGCGGCGGCATCGGCCGCGGCGGCGCCGAAAATCAGCACCGGGGTCAGCAGCGGCAGCACCAGCAGCGGCAGCAGCACGCCGCCGCGGCGGGCGCCCAGCACGATCGCCGCCCCCATGGTGCCGAACAGCGACAGCAGCAGGGAGCCGATGACCAGGCCCAGCAGCAGCGCCGGAATGGCGTCCTCCGGCATGCGCAGCATCACCGCCATCGGCCCGGCGGCCAGCAGCAGCGGCACCCCGGTCACCAGCCAGTGCGACAGCGCCTTGGCCCCGGCGACCGCGAACGCCGGCAGGCCGGACAGCAGCAGCAGGTCCAGCGAGCCGTCCTCCAGGTCCGCGCCGAACAGGCGGTCCAGCGGCAGCAGCGCCGCCAGCAGGGCGCAGACCCAGATGATGCCCGGGGCGATGCGGCCCAGCGTGTCCGGCGCCGGCCCGATGGCCAGCGGGAACAGCGACGCGGTGGCGACGAAGAACAGCAGCGCCGCCAGCGTGTCGGCGCCGTGGCGGAGGGACAGGCGCAGGTCGCGCGCCAGCACGGCAAGGAAGATACGCATCAGGCCAGCCGCAATCCCGCAACGTTGTCCAAAGGCAGCGGCACATGCGTCGCCGCGACGATCAGCCCGCCGCCCGCCCGGTGCGCGGCCAGCAGGCGGCCGAACCGCTCGATCGCGGCGACGTCCAGCCCCAGCGTCGGCTCGTCCAGCAGCCACAGCGGCGCCGCCGACAGCACCAGCCGCGACAGCGCCAGCCGCCGCTTCTGCCCCGCCGACAGCATCCGCGCCGGCAAATCGGCCAGGTTTTCAAGCCCCACCGCCTCCAGCGCGGCGCGGATCGATTTCCCCGAGATCCGGGCGGCGAAGCGCAGGTTTTCCGCCGCCGTCAGCCCCGGCTTCACCGCATCCTGATGGCCGACATACACCACCCGCTGCCCATGGGCGGCGAGATCGGCGAACGCGTCCTGCCCGTCCCACAACACCTGTCCCGCCGCCGGCCGCACCAGGCCGGCGAGCAGCCGCAGCAACGTGGACTTGCCGGCGCCGTTCGGGCCGGCCAGCACCAGGGCGCCGCCGGACGGCACGCTCAGTGACAGATCGCGGAATACCAGCCTCTCGCCCCGGAACACCGCGACGCTTTCTGCCTTTAGCACATTGTTCCCCTGCGTTCCCCTGCACACCTACGCGGTGGACGACCACCGGCGGGTGTGGTTAAAGCCCGCGCGTTGTCAATATTTCATCCGCGGCGTGATCTCTACCCCCTCGCCGCATAACAGAGGCGCCTCCCTGGTTGGGGCGATAGCAGCGCATGACAGCGGTCGGGCACGACACTCTCAAGACACGCAAGACACTGACCGTCGAGGGAAAGGACTACGCGTATTTCTCCCTGCCGGAGGCCGCCAGGTCGCTCGGCGACATTGCCCGCCTGCCGGTCAGCCTGAAGGTGCTGCTGGAGAACGTGCTGCGCTTCGAGGATGGCCGTAGCTACAAAGTGGATGACGCCAAGGCGATCGCCGGCTGGCTGGAAAAGGCCGGGTCCAGCAAGGAAGTGCCGTTCAAGCCCGCCCGTATCTTGATGCAGGACTTCACCGGCGTCCCCGGCGTGGTGGACCTCGCCGCCATGCGTGACGGCATCACCCGGCTGGGCGGCGACCCGCAGAAGGTCAACCCGCTGATCCCGGTGGACCTGGTGATCGACCACTCGGTGATGGTGGATGTCTCGGCCAGCGCCGACGCCTTGCAGAAGAACGTCGACATCGAGTTCGAGCGCAACGGCGAGCGCTACCAGTTCCTGCGCTGGGGCCAGGAGGCGTTCAGCAACTTCCGCGTGGTGCCGCCGGGCACCGGCATCTGCCACCAGGTGAACCTGGAATACCTGGGGCAGGGCGTATGGACCTCGGCCGCCAACGGCACGACCTATGCGTACCCGGATACGCTGTACGGCACCGACAGCCACACCACCATGGTGAACGGCCTGGGCATCCTGGGCTGGGGCGTCGGCGGCATCGAGGCCGAGGCGGCGATGCTGGGCCAGCCGATTGCCATGCTGATCCCCGACGTCATCGGCTTCCGCCTGACCGGCAAGCTGCCCGAGGGCGCCACCGCCACCGACCTGGTGCTGACGGTGACTCAGATGCTGCGCAAGAAGGGCGTCGTCGGCAAGTTCGTCGAATTCTTCGGCCCGGGCCTGGATGGGCTCGGCCTGCCGGACCGCGCCACCATCGGCAACATGGCCCCCGAATACGGCGCGACCTGCGGCTTCTTCCCGATCGACAAGGTGGCGCTGGACTACATGCGCCTGTCCGGCCGCGACCCGCACCGCATCGCGCTGGTGGAAGCCTACCTGAAGGCGCAAGGCATGTTCCGTGAGCCCGGGCAGCCTGACCCGGTGTTCACCGACACAATGGAACTCGACCTGTCCACGGTGCAGCCGAGCATGGCCGGGCCGAAGCGGCCGCAGGACAGGGTGCTGCTGAAGGACGTCAGCGCCTCGTTCAAGGCGGACCTGACCAAGGGCCTGGGCGTGGCGGCGGACGCGGTCGGCGCCTCGGCCAAGGTCGCGGGCAAGAACTACGAGTTGACGCATGGCGACGTGGTGATCGCGGCGATCACCTCCTGCACCAACACCTCCAACCCGTCGGTGCTGGTCGCCGCCGGCCTGGTGGCGCGGAAGGCGCGGGCCAAGGGGCTGGCGCCGAAGCCGTGGGTGAAGACGTCGCTGGCGCCGGGCTCGCAGGTGGTGACCGAGTATCTGACGAAGTCCGGCCTGCAGGAAGACCTGGACGCCATCGGCTTCCAGACCGTCGGCTATGGCTGCACCACCTGCATCGGCAACTCCGGCCCGCTGGAGGACGCGATCGTCGACGCCATCGAGGACAACAAGCTGGTGGCGGCGGCGGTGATCTCCGGCAACCGCAACTTCGAAGGCCGCGTGCATGCCAACGTGCGGGCCAACTACCTGGCCTCGCCGCCGCTGGTGGTGGCCTACGCGCTGCTGGGCAAGGTGACGCAGGACATCACAACGGAGCCGCTGGGCACGGGCAGCGACGGCCAGCCGGTGTACCTGAAGGACATCTGGCCGACGAACAAGGAGATCGCCGACACGATCGCCGCCAGCCTGTCGCGCGACCAGTTCCTGAAGCGCTATGGCGAGGTGTTCAAGGGCCCGAAGCAGTGGCAGGCGATCCGGATCGAGGGTGACAACGCCACCTATCGCTGGTCCGACGGCTCCACTTACGTGAAGAACCCGCCGTATTTCGAGGGCATCACGATGGAGCCGACGCCCGTCGGCGACATCAAGGGCGCGCGCATCCTGGCGGTGCTGGGCGATTCCATCACCACCGACCACATCAGCCCGGCGGGGTCCATCCGCAAGACCTCGCCGGCGGGTGACTACCTGATCCACCGGCAGGTGACGCAGAAGGATTTCAACAGCTACGGCGCCCGCCGCGGCAACCACGAGATCATGATGCGCGGCACCTTCGCCAACATCCGCATCCGCAACGAGATGCTGGTGAACGTCGAAGGCGGCATGACGAAGCACCTGCCGGACGGCCAGGAAATGTCGATCTACGACGCGGCGATGAAGTACCAGCAGGAGGGCGTGCCGCTGGTGGTCATCGGCGGCAAGGAGTACGGCACCGGCTCCTCGCGCGACTGGGCGGCGAAGGGCACCATGCTGCTGGGCGTCAAGGCGGTGGTGGTCGAGAGCTTCGAGCGCATCCACCGCTCCAACCTGGTGGGCATGGGCGTGCTGCCGCTGGTGTTCATGCCGGGGACCGACCGCAAGACGCTGGGCCTGACCGGCGAGGAAATCCTCGACATCACCGGGCTGGACAGGATCACGCCGCGGATGGAGCTGCAGCTGGTGATCCACCGGCCGAACGGCGCCACCGACACGGTGCCGGTGCTGTGCCGGATCGATACGGTGGACGAGGTGGCGTACTACCAGCACGGCGGCATCCTGCAGTACGTGCTGCGGGGGATGGCCAAGGCGGCCTGATCCTTCCGGGACGTTCGGGTTGAAGGGGCGAGCGGGATGACCGCTCGCCCCTTTTTCGTAGGTGGACGCTGGCTGGGCGGGATGGCGCGCTTACAGATCCGGCGCTTATTTTGACTGTCCCGGAGGTTGTAGGAAGGCCAACATTATCAACGGCCTATGGCAAACCTTGGCGCGCAAGAAAACCTCGCAGTTTCAATATTTTAGACGGAAACCGACACTGTCAAATCATTGTCCTGGCCATCATAAGCAAGGCACGGTGATCAACGCACAGCCATCGCGGCCGCGGGCCGCCCGAATCCCTTCTCTGCGGGCTCTGCGCCCCGCTCTGCGATCTCTGCGTTGAATCGCGGTGGTCGGGGCGCCACAGGCGTTGGAGGTTGGGAGACTCACCGGCAACGCCGGTCTTTGTTGCGGCACCGCATTTTTAAAACGCAGAGATCGCAGAGCGGGGTGCAGAGCACGCAGAAGGAATTGGCGCGGCCTGCGGCCACGGTGGCTCGAATGTGGCCGGGCTGTTCCTGTTGCAACGTGCGGCCTGGCATCCAAGACAATGAGGGCCGGACCTGTAAATGTCTGGCGCGGTCGTGCCAGCGTAGCCTCGCCATGGGAGACACGGACGTCATCCTGCCGCGTATTCGGGACGCGTTGCCGGCGATGCCGCGACAGGCTGCTCGGGTTGAATGAGGCACGGGAATTCCGGGACTTCCTGAACGACATGATGCGGCCTTTCGGTCGATGATCGCCTTTGCCGAAGGAGCGGGCTCGATGCGCTTGCTCGCCGTCACGACCGGGGTGGCAAAGGGACAAGCTGACGGCAGTGCGTAACCGTTTCCGCCGGTGCTGTCTCTCCGACCGATTTTCAACACGGAGGATACGAAGGTCGTACAGAGGGCCACGGAGAAGGGCATTATTGCGCTTCGCGCTACAGCAGACCGCAGGTCGGTTGGGACGCACAGGCGGCCTGTCTTCACCGTCATGGCCCGGCTTGTCCGGGCCACCTGTTCAAGCACCGATGCCGCGACAGGTGGCCCGGACAAGCCGGGCCATGACGGTGTCGGTGCACCGTCGCCCTGTCACAACCTACCTGCGGTTTGCTGTAAGCACCAGGAACGACCGGCCATCGCCGATTGCCCGGAGCGGTTGCTGGTCCCGGACGCCTTCGTGGCCCTCCGTGTGACCTTCGCATCCTCCGTGTTGAAAATGCGGAGGCAAATGCGCCCGGGCCCGATCCTGGCCGGCACGATGCCGGGTTCAACCGAAACCGCAACGTCCCGCCATACGAGAGTCAGGCCGCCGCCGAGGCCAACGCCGGCGCACCATGGCCCGGCAGGCGGATTTTCCGCCAGCAGTGACGCGCCTCACAGCAGCCGCCGGATCGTGGCGCGTATCGTCGCGATACCCTGACAAGCCCCGGAAGGCGGCGCCGCATCCGACCTGCTCCGGCCTTGCCTGACAACGACATCCACAGGAGGCCAGGATGCGCAAATCGGTCGCGACTCTCGTTCTGCTGGCGGCGTCGGTTTCAGCCCCTCCATCGATTGCCGCCGAATGGGGAAGCACGGCGCTTGCGCAGGCCGTGGCCGCCGCTGCTGGCCAACCGGTCATGCAGGTCCGTGGCGGCATGGCCGGTGGCGGCGGTATGGGCATGGGTGCCGAAGGCGGCATGGGCATGGGGGGAGGCGGCATGGGCATGGGTGGCGCGGGCTCGATGGGAAATGCCGAGGCGGATTCCGATCTTCCGGCGCGGGAGGCCGGCGGCGGCGGTCCCCGGTCCGGCGACCACGCGGCCTGCATGGCGTCCTATCGCTCTGATACATCCTGGCTGACCCGATGGGCACGTTGCGCTGTCGGACTGAAAGGAACCGTTCATCCGCGGCCCGCCGTTGCCAAGCGGCACGGGAAGAAGCCGCCCCCGCACCGCGTCGCCAGCCGCAACGCCGCCGGCGCCACGCACTGATCGGCTCGCCGTGGGACTCTGGCCCGCCGAACGAGGCGGACCGGATCAACAGGCGTCCAGGCGGCTGAAACCACGAGACGCAGGCTTCGTCCATACGAGGGCCGCGGCATCCTGTCACGTGACTCCGGGTCCCGCGGTCTGGTAGCAATTGCTGTCCGGCAAATCACGGCGCGATCACAGGCGCGATCACAGGCGCGATCACATGAGCCAGAACTGGGCCATCTGCATCGGGATCGATCGATACGACAACCTGCAATCGCTGCAATACGCCAGGCGCGATGCCGAAGCACTGCGCGATTTCTTCGCAAACGAGGCCGGTTTCGACAAGGTATATTTCTTCGCCGAGGATGCCCCGCTGATCCCGACGGACTATGGCGAGCCGATGCGCTCGGCGCCTGGCGGCGCCACGCTGCGTCGTTTCCTGCGCATCCGTTTCGAACAACCATTCCTGAAACCCAGCGACAACCTCTGGTTCTTTTTCGCCGGTCACGGTCGGCGTGAGCGCGATCGCGACTACTTGATGCCGATTGATGCCGATCCGGGAAACGTAATGGAAACGGCGATCGCTGTGAGTTATGTGACAGAACGGTTGCGCCGCTGCGGCGCGCAGAACGTGCTGCTGCTGCTGGACGCCTGCCGTAACGAAGGCGCCCGCGACGGCCAGGGGATCGGCGCCGATCGGCAGGCGGGCGTGGTGGCGATATCGTCCTGCAGCCCCAATGAGCGGTCGTACGAGATCGCCGAACTCCAGCACGGCGCCTTCACCTACGCGCTGCTGGAAGGGCTGCGGCTGCAAGGCCAGGCCAACTGCGCAACGGTCGAGCGGCTCGACCAGCACCTGCGGTTCCGGGTGCCGGACCTGTGCAACGACTATCACAAGCCGCGGCAGACGCCATACACCGTTGCCGAACCGGTTGAAAAGCAGCACCTGATCCTGCTGCCGAAGCTGGCGAGCCTGTCGGATCTCAATCCGCTCCGGCTGGACGCGCTCCAGGCGGAGGCGGGCGGCGATCTTGCAACCGCCGAGCAGTTGTGGTGGCGGATCATCGCCGTGTCGCCGGCGGATGCGCAGGCGCGCGAGGCGGTGCGGCGGATCGCCCGGAAGCAGGAGCCCGTCCCGGCAAGCCCCGCTGCCGCTTCTGCCGCCCGCACGGCCGAGGCGCCGAAGCGCCTGGTCAGGCTGACCCGGCGGCGCGTCGTGGGCATGGCGGGTTTCGCCGCGGCGGCGGCCGGCGCCGCGGTGGCCGTTCCGGCGATACGGCGGTTCTCGTCCAGGCCGGTGCTGCGCACGGTTTCATTCGACAGCGTCACGGTGGACGGCAAGGGCGCGCGCGTCGCCACCGACCGGCACACGGCGCAGATGTTCACCGAGACGCTCGGCTTCGGCGGCTCGCTCGACCTGGTCCTGGTTCCCGGCGGCAGTTTCACGATGGGCTCGCCGGCAGCCGAGCCGGAACGGCAACCAAACGAAGGGCCGCAGCACCATGTCATGCTGGAGCCGTTCTTCATCGGCGCCGCCCCGGTGACCCAGGCGCAATGGAAGGCGGTGGTGATGGCGCATCCGGCGCCGCTGCAGCGGGATCTCGACCCCAGTCCATCGTTATTTCGGAATATTGATCTGCCGATCGAAAGTGTCACCTGGAACCAGGCGGACGAGCTGTGCCAGCGCCTGAGCGCGATCACCGGCCGGTCGTACCGGCTGCCGAGCGAGGCGGAATGGGAGTACGCCTGCCGCGCCGGCACCACCGGCCCGTTCCATGTCGGCCCCACGGTCACCACGGATCTCGCGAACTACTGCGGCACCGGCGGCGCCGTCGCCGGCGACAGCGACGGCCGCAGCATCGCGTCCGACACCTATCTCGACGTGACCTATGCCTCGGGCGCGTATGGCCAGGGGCCGGCCGGAATATTCCGGGGCACGACGACCCGTGCGGGCACGTTCCCGCCGAATCGTTTCGGCCTGTACGACATGCACGGCAATGTCTGGGAATATTGCCTCGATAGCTGGAGCCCGAGCTACAGCGACGCGCCGTCGGATGGCAGCGCCAACCTGTCCGGAACGATCGACAGCCCGCGCGTCCTGCGCGGCGGATGCTGGTCGCACAATCCCGCCATCTGCCGATCGGCTTTTCGCGACAATTTGGATCCGGGGCTGCCGGGATGGCAGGGGCGCATCGGCTTGCGGGTGGTCTGCACGGCATAGGAGGATGGACATGGCAGGCGGGCAGGGTGGACTCTGGTTCGTAACGGATGTGGAAACCAGCGAAACGGTCAAGGTCGAAGGCGGGCGCAGTTCCGAGGACACCGGCGGCGGCTTCGGATCGAGCGCCGTCCAGGCGGTGCGCAAGAGCCTGACGCAGCGGGTGCAGATCAGCGCCGAGGACCTGAAGCAGCAGATCAGCCACCTGACCGGCGTCATCGGCGAGGTGTTCGACCAGTGCAGCAACGAATCCGCGCTGCGGCTGGACCAGGTCGAGCTGTCGATCGAGGTCAGCTCGGAGGGGCAGATCAGCATCCTGGGCAGCGGCGGCAAGCTGGAGGGCAAGGGCGGCATCAAGCTCAGCTTCAAGCGCAAACCGGAGCAGGGCTGAGCCTACGACGGGGGAGGCACCAATCCCGCCTGTTTTCACCCATCGTGGTGTCCGCGGGGGATTGGATTGAGAAGATGCGGTGTAGAAACAAAGAGACGCGGTGCCAGTGAACCTTCCAACCTTCAGCGCCGGTGGCGCCCTGCCACCGCGATGCAACGCAGAGCGCGCAGAGCGGGGCGCAGAGTTCGCAGAGGGGACTCCATGGCTTTCGGCATTGTCATCGGCCGGACAGGTGCCCGCCCTCTCGCCGCAAGGGCAGATGCACTACGATACCCGCATCACCACCTGACCCGCACCAGAAGAAAGGAACCCAGCCGAATGCCAGACCCTCGTTTCCCGACACTGGACCCCGACACCATGACCGACGAACAGCGGGCCGTCGTCGAGGCGATCCAGTCCGGCCCACGCGGCGCCGGCCTGCGCGGCCCGTTCAACGCCCTGCTGCGCAGCCCACAGCTTTGTGACCTGGTGCAGCGCGTCGGCGCCTATGTCCGGTTCGCCAGCGCGATCCCCCGGCCGCTGAACGAACTCGCCATCTGCATGGCCGGACGCAAATGGGGCGCGCAGTATGAATTCTACGCCCACCGCCAGCTCGGCATCGAGGCGGGGCTGAACCCGGCCATCCTGGATTCCATCGCCCTCGGCCGCCGGCCGGAGGACATGACGCCCGACGAAACGCTGGTCTACGAGTTCGTCACCGACCTGCTGTCCACCGGACAGGTCGCGGACGACCGCTACCACCCGGTGCGGGAGCGGTTCGGCGAGCGCGGCGTGATGGATCTGGTCGGCGCCGTCGGCTACTACAGCCTGGTGTCGATGGTGCTGAACGTGGCGCAGGTACCACTGCCGGAGGGCGAGACGCCGCCTCTCAAGCCCTTGTGAGCCCGTGAAGGGACGGAGCGACTCCGTCCCTTGTAAGATCCGTCTTCTTTCGGAATTCGGGTCGCATCCTTGTCTCGCACCGCCGCCTGCCGTCCCGGCACGGATACTGGTTTCCGCGCGGCCGCCCCGCGCGCCGGTTTCCGCGGCTGTCGTCCCACCGGCCCCGCGTGCCGCGGCGCGCCGGGATTACGACTGGGCGTCCGGCGACAGCACGATGCAACTGGTGCGGGCGTGGGTGATCTTCTCGCAGGCCTGCACCGCGGTTTCCCGCGACATGCCGGTCATCCGCGCGCGCCACAGCACCGCGCGGCCCTGGCGAACGCTCGCCACGTAGGGGTGCGCCACGGCGAGTTCGACATGGGCGTGGCCCCGCGCCATCTGCAAGGCGGTGTGCGCCTGGCCCTGGTTGGCGAAGGCGCCGATCTGCACCGCCCATTGGCCGGGCGCGGCCGGGCCGCGACGGGCGGACGCCGAGTCGGCGGCGTTGGCCTGCGACACCAGGTGGAAGCCGCCCCGCGGCGGCGCCGGCGGCGCGTTGGGCGGCAGGACCAGGGCCAGCTGCTGGCCAGCCCTGCCGCGATAGTGCGGCGATTCAGGCAGTTGCGCGACCTCGATCGGCATGCGCTTCGGCACGCGGCCGCCGCCGCCGGGATGGGCGCCGGCCAGCATGACCGGGCGGCCATACCGCCGCCCGGGCGGGATGTGGATCGGCAGCGCGTTCATCGCCATCATGTCCGCCGCCGAGCGGTTGTTCGGGTAGATTCCCACCACGCTCGGGCCGATCATCGCGACATAGCGGCGGGTCTCGTCGGGCAGGGGACGGGCATTGGACAGGTAGTCGTCCAGCCGCGCCGGCCCGGCGTTGTACGCCGCCAGGAACCCCGGGCTGCCGTAAAGTTCATACATTTCACGCATGTAGGCGACGCCGGCCATGATGTTGTCATGCGGGTCGAAGGGGTCGTCGCCCAGGTTGTAGCGGTCGCGCAGCATGTCATAGGTGGCGGGCATCACCTGCATCAGGCCCATGGCGCCAACGTTGGACGTAATCAACTGGCCGCTGCCGTTGTATTCGTTGCCGCCCGACTCGACGCGCATGAGCGCGCGGATCCAGATTTCCGGAATGTCGTATTTCGCCGAGGCCTCACGGATGTAAGGCCCCCAGGGATCGTCCGGCGGGCCGGGCGGGGTGTAGTTCCGATGGGCCTTGGCGGCGTACTGGGCGGATTCCTCAAGCGCGTTCTGGTGGCTTGGCCCTTGGCTGCTGCACGCGGCGAGGGCGGCCAGGACAGCCACGGCGCCTATGGCGCGCAGGCGACGGCCAGCGGCTGAACGATCCGGTACACTCATGTGCATGCGTCTCCGTGTCGGCGCGAAGAAGTACAGAGAAACCCGCGGCAGGAGTCGGCCACCGTTGATCCGGGCACTTAGGAACGTGCTCTAAGCCCTTAAACCCCATTCATCTTTCTGACAAGTCATCTCGTACTGGATTGTATCACGGGAACGTGGGGAAAAATTTAATCAGTACTGCCGGAGAGGCCTGCCGGACGGGTCCTGCCGGCGCCGCGCGGACTGTGTTCCGACGGCCATGACAGCCGTATTGACATCCGTCCGTCACGCGGCCGGGCGTTGTGCCGGCCGGCCGAATAGGGTATCCGCGCGGCAACATGAGCACCGCCGTCACCACACTCGCCCCCGCCGCCTCGCTGGACCTGAAGGCCGACATGTCCGTCGCCTCGCGCCACAGCCTGGCGGTCGATGACCTTGTGCGCGGCTTTGGGCTGTGGCGGCTGGCCTGGACACTGGGCTGGCTGGATATCCGGCTGCGCTATCGCGGCTCCATGCTGGGGCCGTTCTGGCTGACCATCTCCACCGGCGTGATGGTCGGGGCGCTGGGCGTGCTGTATTCGACGCTGTTCAAGATGGATGTCGCGTCGTACCTGCCGTTCCTGGCGTTGTCGCAGGTGCTGTGGGGCTTCCTGGGGGCGCTGGTGTCGGAAGCCTGCACCTCGTTCACCGAGGCGGAAAACGTGATCCGCTCGGTGCGCATGCCGTTCTTCGTCTATTCCGTGCGCACGCTGATCCGCAACATCATCGTGCTGGCGCACAACATCCTGGTCATTCTGGTGGTGTTCGCGTGGTTCCGGGCCTGGCCGGGCTGGGACCTGCTGCTGGCGATCCCGGGGATGCTGATCTGGATCGCCGACGCGCTGGCGCTGACCCTGTTGCTGGGCGCGTTCTGCGCGCGGTTCCGCGACATCCAGCCGATTGTCAACAGCGTCATGCAGATCATGTTCTTCGTGACGCCGGTGATCTGGAAGCCGGAACAGCTCGGCGCCGCCGGCATGGCCAAGCTGCCGCTCAACCCGTTCTTCGACCTGCTGGAGATTGTGCGCGGCCCGTTGCTGGATACCGGCGTTTCCGGCATGACCTGGCTGGGCGCGCTCGGCTATAGTGCGGCGTTGTGCAGCATTGCCTGGGCTTTTTTCGTCCGGGCGCGCGGCCGCATCACGTTCTGGATCTGAAGCATGGCATTGCAAGCGCGGATCGAGGTCGAGGACGTCTCGGTCCTGTTCCCCCTGTATCACGGCAGTTCGCGCAGCCTGAAGAAGATGGTGGTCGCGGCCGCCTCCGGGCGGCTGGGCAAGGACCAGCAGCAGCGCGTGGTGGTGCGCGCCCTGCAGAACGTCAACCTCCGCCTGTCAAGCGGCGATCGGCTGGGGCTGGTCGGCACCAACGGCGCCGGCAAGACCACGCTGCTGCGGGTGCTGGCGGGGGTGTATGAGCCGGTGGCCGGACGGCTGCGGGTGCAGGGCAGCCTGAACGCGCTGCTGGACCCCAGCCTGGGCATGAACGCGGAACTGACCGGGCGGGAGAACATCCTGCTGCGCGGCCTGTACAACGGCCTGCCCCGGTCGATGCTGCCGCGGCTGGAAGAGGACGTGGCCGAGTTCGCCGGACTGGCCGATTTCATCGACCTGCCGGTGCGGATCTACTCCGCCGGCATGGTGATCCGCCTGGGCTTCGCGCTGGCGACGGCGATCAGGCCGCAGATCCTGCTGATGGACGAATGGTTCCTGGCCGGCGACGCGGTGTTCATGGAAAAGGCCAGGCAAAGGCTGGAGGAAATGGTGCGCGGGGCGGAGATCCTGGTGCTGTCCACGCACCAGATGAGCGTCGTCCGCGAATGGTGCACGCGCGTGGTGTGGCTGGAGCAGGGCCGGGTGCGCGCGGACGGCGCGCCGGAGGAGGTGCTGCCGCAGTACCTCGGCACGCCGCTGGAGATGGCGTAGGGAGCAGGGGCGAGGTCCGGGCGGGAGGGGCATCCGGGCTGGTGCCTCCCTGGCAGGGACAGCGTGGTTGATGGCGCATTTTGGTTCGCACAGAGAAGAACGGAGCATCGCCGAGGGCCCCTGAGGGTCAGGGGGACATCGCGCGGGGTGGTGCGGTTGTTGCCGTTGTAGCAGGCCGATTGCCTGGTCCGGCCAGGCGCCGCATGGCCCGGCGCTGCCGGGCGCGGCGCACCGCCCCGTCGTCATGGTGGGCCTTCGCCCCATTGGCGTTAAAAATGGGGCTGGCTGTTGCCTCCTCGTCATGGCCCGGCTTGTCCGGGCCACCTATTCCAGCACTGTGCCGCGACAGGTGGCCCGGACAAGCCGGGCCATGACGGAATGGCAAGCATCGTGCCGCCGCCACGCTATCTTAACGCCAATGGGGGCTACGCCCACCATGACGTTGTAGCGACGGCTGTGCCAGCGGCCGCCTGAGTTAGCGCCCATGGGGCGTGTCCCGGCCATTCACCCCCGGCCGTTCGTGCGCAGATAGCCGGGACACGCCCGTTCTTCCGGGCGTCCCGACTCGGCTGCATAATGATAAATTATCGGTTCAATCGCGTGGCCAATACGCCGCGCCGCAGTGCCCGCCGCTGGAGAATACCCATGTTGCAACGTGACGCAGCCCCCGACGGCGAGCAGAGCCGCACCCCTGAACGCTGGACGCTGCCCGTGGCGCGTGAACTCTACGCGCTGCCCTTCAACGACCTGCTGTTCAAGGCCCACAGCGTCCATCGGGCGAATTTCGACCCCAATCGCATCCAGGTCAGCAAGCTGCTGAACATCAAGACCGGCGGATGCCCCGAGGACTGCGGGTATTGCAGCCAGTCCGCCCATTATGCGTCCGGCCTGGCGGCCTCCAGGCTGATGCAGCCGGAGCAGGTCATCGCCGAGGCACGGAAAGCCAAAGAAGGCGGTGCCACGCGCTATTGCATGGGCGCCGCCTGGCGCAACCCCAAGTCGCGCGACGAAGCGGCCATCGTCGCCATGGTGAAGGGGGTGAAGGCGCTCGACATGGAAACCTGCATGACGCTGGGCATGCTGTCGGCCGAGCAGGCGCGGACCTTCGCCGACGCGGGGCTCGACTACTACAACCACAACATCGACACCTCCGAGCGCTTTTACCCCGAAATCGTCACCACCCGGACCTTCGCCGATCGGCTGGAGACGCTGGCTCGGGTGCGCGAGGCCGGCATCAAGGTCTGCAGCGGCGGGATCCTGGGGCTTGGCGAAGCTGTCGAGGACCGGATCGACATGCTGGTGACGCTGGCGAACCTGCCAACGCCGCCGGACAGCGTGCCGCTCAACATGCTGATCCCGATGCCGGGCACCCGGCTGGCCGAGGCTGCGCCGATCGATCCGCTGGCATTCGTGCGCATCGTGGCGCTCGCCCGGCTGATGATGCCGCAGTCGCATGTGCGGCTCGCGGCCGGGCGCACGGCCATGAGCGACGAGATGCAGGCGCTTTGCTTCTTCGCCGGCGCCAACTCGATTTTCGTCGGCGACACCTTGCTGACCGCGGCCAACCCCGGCGACGACCATGACAACAGCCTGCTGAACCGGTTGGGGATCACGCCGGAAACGACGGCCTGAGATCGCGGAAGCCATCGGCTGCAGCGGCTCGGACAGGGTCGCGCGGCTTGTGCCGTTGTTTCGACAGCAGCGCCGCCAGCCGCCGCGCTTGTCCGGCGCGGCCTTCAGCCGGCCCGCACGTCACCGATTCCCCGCTCGTACCACCCGCGTGAGCGGCGAACCATGTGCACCACCGACAGCATGACCGGCACCTCCACCAGCACGCCGACCACCGTCGCCAGCGCGGCGCCCGACTGGAAGCCGAACAGTACGATCGCGGTCGCCACCGCCAGCTCGAAGAAATTGCTGGCGCCGATGAGGGCGGACGGGCCGGCCACGCACCATGCGACGCCCAGGCTGCGGTTCAGCCCGTAGGCCAGCCCGGCATTGAAATACACCTGTATGATGATCGGCACCGCCAGCAGTACGATGACCAGCGGCTGGCGCAGGATCTGCTCGCCTTGCAGCCCGAACAGCAGCACCAGCGTCAGCAGCAGGGCGCACAGCGACACCGGCGCCAGCGCGCGCAATGTCCGGTTCAGCGCCGCCAGCCCGCCCCGGGCCAGTTGCGCGCGCCGCCAGAGCTGTGCGACGGTCACCGGCACGACGATGTACAGCACCACCGACAGGACCAGCGTGTCCCACGGCACGGTGATCGACGACAGCCCCAGCAGCAGCGCGACAATCGGCGCGAACGCCAGCACCATGATCGTGTCGTTCAGCGCCACCTGCGACAGGGTGAAGTGCGGCTCGCCGTCGACCAGGTTCGACCAGACGAACACCATCGCCGTGCACGGCGCCGCCGCCAGCAGGATCAGCCCCGCCGTATAGCTGCCGATCTGATCCGCTGGCAGGAACGGGCGGAACACGTGGCCGATGAAGATCCAGGCCAGCAGCGCCATCGAGAACGGCTTCACCAGCCAGTTCACCCCGACGGTCGCGGCGATGCCGCGCCAGTGCCGGCCGACCTCCCGCAATGCCATGGGGTCGATCTTCAGCAGCATCGGCACGATCATCAGCCAGACCAGCACCGCGACCGGCAGATTGACCTGCGCCACGGTCGCGTTGCCGAGGACGCGGAAGGCGCCGGGGATCATCTGCCCCAGCGCGATTCCGGCGACGATGCACAGCGCTACCCAGACCGTCAGGAAGCGCTCGAACATGCCCATGGCGGGCCTGGCCGCCACCTGGCCGTCGATGGTGGAGTCGCTCATCAGGCGTGTCCTTTCCCGGAGTCAACCTGGCCGATGGCGTCGACCTCGCGCTTCAGCGCCAAGCGGTCCAGCGCGCCGATCGGCAGGGCGAGGAACAGCGAGATGCGCCGTTCCAGCATGCGGAAGGCGTCGCGGAACGCCAGCATCGCCGCGCCGGTGCCGTCATCGATGACGGCGGCCGGGTCGGGGATGCCCCAGTGCGCCGTGATCGGCTGGCCGGGCCAGACCGGACAGACCTCGCCGGCGGCCTGGTCGCAGACGGTGAACACGAAATCCATCGCCGGCGCGGCGGGGCCGGCGAATTCGTTCCACGACTTCGAACGCAGGCCGTCCGTGGCCAGGCCCTGCTCGGCCAGCAGTTGCAGGGCGAGCGGATGAACCTGCCCTTTCGGGAAGCTGCCGGCGCTGAAGGCTTGGCAGCGGCCTTCGCCCAGGTGGCGCAGCAGACACTCGGCCAGGATACTGCGGGCCGAGTTGCCGGTGCACAGGAACAGCACGTTGAATGGCCGGCGGGACATGGCGCCGCTCATCCGCAGCAAGTGCTGGTGCAACAGGGCGCTACCTCGCCGGCATGGGGCTTGCGCGCTTCGATCGTGGCCGAGGCGACGCATGTCTCGATGCCCCGTCCCGGCGCCCAGGATGCCACCATCTCGCGGCTGTCCGGCTTCACCGTCACGGCGACGTCGACGAAGCCGGCCGCGCGCAGCAGGGCCGTGACCCTGTCGGCTGGCGCCGCGCCGGCAACGCAGCCGCACAGCATCACCGGATCGGTGCGCAGGTCCTCGGGCAGCGGGGCGATGTTCACCACGTCCGACACCGCCAGGCGGCCGCCGGGCTTCAGGACGCGGCACGCCTCGCGGAACACCTGCGCCTTGTCGGGCACCAGGTTGATGACGCAGTTGGAGATGACCACGTCGGCGGTGTTGTCGGCGATGGGCAGGTGCTCAAGCTCACCCAGGCGGAACGTGACGTTGTCGGCGCCGAGCTTCGTGGCGTTGGCGCGGGCCTTGGCCAGCATCTCGTGCGTCATGTCCACGCCGATGACGCGGCCGGTGGGGCCGACCCGGCGCGCGGCCAGCAGGCAGTCGAACCCGGCGCCGCTGCCCAGGTCCACCACCACCTCGCCCGGCTGCAGCGCCGCGATGGCCTGCGGGTTGCCGCAGCCCAGGCCGAGATTGGCGCCGTCCGGCACCGCCGCCAGGTCCTCGGCCGAGTAGCCCATCGCCTGCGCCTTTTCGCCCACCCCCGGCGTGGCGCCGCCGCAGCAGGCGGATGCGGGCTGGGCGGTGACGTCGGCGATGCGGCCCGCGGCGATGTCGCCGTAGCGGGTGCGGACCAGCTCCTTGACGTCGGCGGGTTCCAGGGTGTTGTCCGGCATGGTTCAGTCGCTCCTTGGCACGGATTGCGCGTGCATTTCC
Organism: Rhodopila globiformis; assembly: GCF_002937115.1. Lineage (GTDB taxonomy): Bacteria > Pseudomonadota > Alphaproteobacteria > Acetobacterales > Acetobacteraceae > Rhodopila > Rhodopila globiformis. Next base: position 19,182 of record NZ_NHRY01000246.1, read on the forward strand.
GGCACGCAGATGGGTGGGCAGCCGCCGGATGGGCGGCCGCAGCAGTTCTCGGTCAGGTAGGAGAGCAGGCTGTTCATCACGGCATAGTCGGCCGCGTAGATCAGCGAGCGGCCGTTGCGCGTGCAGGTCGCCAGCCTGGCGTTCTTCAGTTCCTTCAGGTGGAAGGCGAGCGTCGCCGACGGCAGGCCCAGCCGATCGGCGATGTGCCCGGCGGGCAGGCCGTCCGGGCCGGCTTGCACCAGCAGGCGGTAGATATCGAGGCGGGTTTCCTGCGCCAGGGCCGCCAGCGCCGCCAGGGCGTTTGTCTTCTCCATATCTCCAGTATTATGGAAATGTCGTCGGGGGTCAAGGCACGGGCAGTTTGTGATCGCTCCTGACTTCCAGGGCCTCGCCGAAACGCCGCTGCGTCGGCGATGCCAAACCGTCAGGCATGTCTTCGAACACCCGTCAGGGATGTCTCCAGTCCCCACAGCCGCGCGGATCGTTTCCAAGACCCATGCATGTGGCCGGGGCACGCCAAACCATGACGATTTCGACACGATTTCGGCCGCCGGATTCGGCTTCAGACCCGCTTTATGCAGCCTGTTCCATCTCTTCCGAAACAGCCGACGGTTCGCCGCCCGGCGCAAGCGGGCGGCCGAGCAGGCGGCGGTACAGCGCCTCGTACTCCGCCGCCGCCCCCGCCCAGCCGAAACAGCGTGCCATCGCCGCGCGGCGCATCGCCTGCAGGTGGGCCGCGTCCTGGTAGGTGTCGAAGGCGCGGTGGCAGGCCGCCGCCAGTCCCTCCGGCGTCAGAGTGGAGAACAGGAACCCGGTCGTCCCGTCGGTGATCGTGTCCGCCAGCCCGCCGGTGGCGTGCGCGATCGGCAGGGCGCCGTAGCGCTGCGCCTGCATCTGCGTCAGGCCGCAGGGCTCGAACCGCGACGGCATCAGCGTGAAGTCGCTGCCGGCGACGATGCGCCGCGCCATCGGCTCGTTGAAGCCGATCAGCAAGCCGATGTCGTCGCGGTGGCGGCGCGAGGTGCAGCTCAGCATGTGTTCGATCTCCGGGTCGCCGAGGCCGAGGATGGCGATCTGGCCGCCGTTCTCGACGATGTCGTTCGCCGCGCCGGCCACGAGATCCAGGCCCTTCTGGTGCACCAGGCGCGAGACGATGCCGAACAGCGGTCCGCTGGAGGGCCGCAGGCACAGCCCGGTCCGCACCACGTCGGCGTTGGCCTGCTTGCCGTGCAGGTCGTCCGGGTCGAAATGGTGCGGCAGATGCGGGTCGCTGCCGGGGTTCCAGCTGTCGTCGATGCCGTTGACGATGCCGGACAGTTGCCCCTGCGCGGCGCGGCCCTGCATCAGCCCGTGCAGGCCGGCGCCGTGTGGTTCGGTGGTGATCTCCCGCGCATAGGTCGGGCTGACCGTGGTGACGTGGCTGGCATAGAACCCGCCGGCCTTCAGGAACGAGACCTGGCCGTGGAACTCCACGCCGTTGATGTCGAAGGCGGAGTCGGGGATGCCCAGCAGATGCCGGTGCCCGGGGGCGAAATTCCCCTGGTAGGCGATGTTGTGGATGGTCAGCACAGTCGGCAGTAGGATACCGTCCCAGCGCATGTAGGCCGGCGTCAGCCCGCCCGGCCAGTCGTTGGCGTGGACGATGTCCGGCGTCCAGTCCAGTCCGGCGCGGCCGCCGGCGATATCCGCCGCGGCCAGCGACAGCCGGGCGAACCGCAGGTGGTTGTCCTCCCAGTCGGCGCCCTCCGGCGTACAATAGGGTGTGCCGCGCCGATGGAACAGCGACGGCGTGTCCACAAGATAGAGGACGGTGCCGTCGGCCAGTTGCGTCCGGCCCAGCCGTCCGGGCGGGATCGCGGCGCGTCCGGGCAGGTCGCCGCACCACACGACAGCGGGCAGCCTGGCCATGATGTCGCGGTATGCCGGCATCAGGATGCGGACGTCAATTCCGCGCCGGCGCAACGCCGGGGGCAGGCCGGCGGATACTTCTCCCAGACCGCCGGCCTTGACGAGGCCCGCCACCTCACTGGTGACGAACAGCACCTTGATGGCTGACACCTGATTCCCGGCCTTCAGGACCTGACAGTCCGCTGTGGATCTGGGCCTGCGATGCTGATGCAGGACTGCCTCAGGCCTGCCGCACTGCACGCGCCCAACCGCTCACAGGATTGGGATTCCGTTGGGGTACGGCAAGTTAATCTTCCTTTAAAGCAGTAATACCAACCAGTCGATTTCGGAACTAACGTAACCGGGAGTTCCCCCGGCTCTGCCGGGGAGGCAGCAGCAGTTTGACATTTGCGGGGGTAGGCCCCGGTTCGCCCATCAATGAAACTCTGGAGCGTGAGCCGCCAAAGCACACGCTGATGGAGTTCCATCAATGGACGAATTCGAGAGCCTAAATCACACCAAATGGGA
>NZ_NHRY01000247.1 GCF_002937115.1 Rhodopila globiformis
CTACAAGGCGGTTGTCGATGCCTGCTGCGAGGCCTGGAACAAGCTCATGCAAATGCCGGAACGGATTGCTTCCCTGACCCAGCGCAAATGGGCAGCAATAACGGTCACCGGATAGGGCCGTTGGTATTAGCCGTGACATCGTGCTCCTCCTTGAACGCCGTGCCGACAGAGCCGCCACCCTGTGCGGCGGCCTCTCCCGGGCGGATGATTGCAGAATCCTGACTCGCCAAGTCTGGCGCCGCGGCCCGCATCCGGGCGTCAACGGCGCGCTTTGGCTGCCGCAGCAGCCGATGCAGTGCGCCGACCAGCACCGGCGCGCCGCCGTCTGACCCATCGGTTTCGATGATCCAGGTCCGGTCCTTGTCACCGGCCCGCACGGTCATCCCAAGATCGCGAAGGGCGGCGCTGAACGCCGCGGCCGAGGCAGATTGTTGCCATACCGCGGTGACGGTTGCTTGCGCCTCGGGCAGCGCGATGCCTTGCCGCGCCGCCGCCTGGTGTTGCCGTCCGGAGTACGCACTCTCGGGCCGTGGAGCACACGCCAGTTTTGCGACCTCCGCCGCCGCGACTTCGTCATCGGCCGCGACGAGCGCTCGCACGACCGCCGCATTCCACCGCCCGATGACCGGCGCGTGGCCGAGCCGCAGCTCGGCCAGCCGTGCGATCTTCTCTTGCCGCGGCCGCATCCAATGCGCATTCAACACCCGCCGACGCACCGGATCGTATTCCGGCACGAGCACGTGCCAGTGCCGTTCATAGCCCTTGCCGCCAACCCGCGGCTTGCAATGCTCGATCACCACGCAGCGGTCGGGTGGAAAGCCGAACTCGGCGCCAAGATCGCACAGCAGCGCCCCGAGCTGCGTGCGTGTCATCGGCTCCGCAGGGCTGATCTTGAGGTGGCGAATGGCGTAGGGCTTCCCTGCGGCTTTTGCGTCATCCACCATCGCGACGAGGTCTTCAGGGCCGCCATACAAGGGCACGACTTCCTCATTGGCCGGTCCGGCGAAGACGTGCCTTGTCAATTCGGCCAGGTCGAGGTTCGTGCGAAGCCGGGCGGCTTGGATGATCATCGCCCGGCCCTCCGCTGACCGGCGCGCTCGACGCGACGCAGCAACGCCTCGGTCCGGCGCCGGATGAGCGCGAGGTCACGCGCGGCCGCTTCCAGCGCTGCCTCATGCGGCGCGAGGTCGGCGCGCCGTCCAGCCCGAAGATCCGTGGCGAGGATACGGGCAATCTGGTTGACGTTGTTGCCCACCCCGCGGCCGAGGTCCGTGCGCAGCGCCACGATGGCGGCACGCAGGTCGGCAGCGGTTGTGCCTGCGATCACGGCCGCATCCGCCGCCTCACGCATCCACGCGGAAAGCGACACCTGCGCCCGCTGGGCCGCTTCGCGCCAGACCGTGCGCTGGTTCATCGTGGTGCCGCTGACCTTGAGGATATCCTGTCGGCCCGGGCTGGTGTTTTCGCTTGTGTCTTGCATGCAAGCCTCCTCTGACGGCGGCGCCGGAGGGGGGTCCACGGGGGGCTTCGCCCCCCTGGCCAGCCTGCCGATGTGGCCACGTTCGTGGCCATGATCGGCACGCCTGGCAGGGTACCATGACCACCCAAAGCGCCTTCGAATCCGAGAATGGATCCGTTGCTTGCAAGAAAGAGGGACGACGTCGTGCAATCAGTCGCAGGCGGCCGAACACGGCAACCGGCGACCGCAAGCCTGCCGTGCAAGCCGGGTGAACGTCGGCTGTCTTCTGCATGTGGGGCGAACGGCGGTCATTGACTGTGCCATGCTGCCATCTGCTCTTTTGGCGGCCTCATATTTCAGCGGTTACCGTGGGACCATGGGGAGGCGTCATGCAGATAAGGTATCTGGACAGTAAAATACCGGCATTTTAACTTCCAGGCACCGTATCCAGACGGTATTCCGAAGCCGGGCAAGCCAGCCGACGAGCCCGGCAAAAGTTGTTACGCAAGCTGGTCAATCTGTTGCGCAACCCGGATATCGTGCCAGATGAATCCGACAACGCACTGAATTGCCGTCGAGAGTCAGCGTGTGCCACCGAAGAGGTACCTGAATACCGATTCACGCGGTAACAGGATAACACAGGCGGCGATGACATCGACAGCGGCCCGCGAGTTCACTGATTGTGGCAGCGAATTTCGTTGACGGGCGGCATCGCCACGACATTGCACTGTCGCTGCTGGCGGGCTTGCCAATTGGATCAGCAGGCACGAAGGTCAACCCGCGGACACAGCGTCCGCCGTGTCAGGTACGCTCGCATGGCATAGCTTCGGCGAATACCTCCGCGTGCACCCATTTGACCCGCTCAGGACCGCGCGCGCGTGCAGCGGCCACCGTGGCACCGATTGGTCCCCCATCGCCATACCAGGCCGCCTTTCGGGTCAAGGTCGAACACCATCATCGCCGCGACGTAATACGCGAGACCGAACCGCTGAAGCAGGCTCCGGCACCCTACCGGATGCCGAACGATGTTTCACGATGCCGAAAAGCTGTTGCACGCTTGCCAATTTGTGCTGCCACGCCTGCACAAGTTGCTGATTCAACAATGGATTTCCAGCTGGTCAGCGCAGCGACAGCGGACCCAGGCCGGACGCGGGCACGGCACGGCCTTCAGCGTTCCATGAAGATGGCAGATCGGCCAAGCGGCCTGATCCGCCAATCTCAAGGCGACCATTCTTGCAGCCGCCAATAACGATTTTCTCCTGCCCGCCTGCCGCCTCGTGATGGCCAACCAGAGGCATGCGCATGTCCCTGAAGCCTGAGGGCCAGCGCCCGCCCTGCATCGTGTTGGGATCGCCAGCCGGTCAGCATGGTCTGCCGCGGTCACCTGAGAGAGAAGTAACAGCCCGGTCACGGGACCTGACGCTGATGCAATCCCGGCGGCACATCGTCAAAGCCCCGATGTTGCAGGGCGTGACGACGTTGGGCACGGCGCCCAGAGTTGAGTTTGCGATGGGGACAGGCACAGCGACCATCAGCTTTGCTCGGGTGCGAGAGCAGCATGCCGTGCGACAATGGCCGCCGCTTCCGCACCGGCCAGCGCCCCCCGCTCCAGCAAAGCCGCGGCCAGTGCCTGCACAGCGACCGCGTGCTGCCGGATCAGACCAAGCGCCTCGGCATAGGCTGCGTCGAGGACCTGACGTACCCGCGCCGCCAGACCTGGATCCTGGCGCAGCATTTCGGGCAGAGTGACGGCGGTGGGCGCCCCAGACCAAAGCAGGCCGGTTTCCGGATCCAGTCCCAGCGCTGTGACCCCCAGTGTCGCCAAGTGCGTGGCGCCCGCCAGGTCACTGTCGAAATCTCCGCCCGCACCCGCCGTGACCTGACCGAGCAGGACCTCCTCGCTTGCTCGTCCCGCAAGACGGATGATCAGACGGCGCCGGTAGTCTGACGCCGTCAGGCATCCGGCGGCGCCGCTGGTCAGCGTAACACCGCCACGGCCGCCCGCCGCTCGCAGCGATACCGCCGTCAGCATCCCCACCCGCAACGCAAGGCATGCCACAACATGACCGGCCTCGTGCACGGCCGCGATCTGCAAGTCCCGCGGACTGCGCTGGTCGCCATCGCCGATCTCTGCCAGAACGTCGTCCATCAGCAATGCGCGGCCCGCACGACGAGCCCGTCGGCGGGCACCCCGGACCAGCCTTTCCGCGTCGGCACCACTGGCACCGGCGGCAGCAAGCGCCGCGGCATACAGGTCCTGCCCCGCCAAGTCCTGGCCGAGGTGCTCGCGCAGAATGCCGACCAGGGCCGAGGGATCGGGATGCCGGACTGCGATATGCCGGTCCAGCCGTCCGCTGCGGACCAGGGCCGGGTCAAGCCGGTCCGGATAATTGCAGGCGGCGATCAGCACCACACCCTCGCGGCCCTCGACCCCATCAATCTCGGCCAGCAGGGCATTCACGACCTGGACCTCCCATTCCGCGTAGTGGTGGCGTACCGTTCCGCGATCGGGAAAAGAGTCGATTTCGTCGATGAACAGAATCGCAGGCGCCGCCTTGCGGGCGGTCTCGAAGGTCGCGCGCATGGCCTTCAGCAGGTCACCCTGGTGACCGGTGCCGCTACCAAGCCAGGCGTGATACGACCCGCTGATCAGCGGCACCTCGCACGTCGCCGCCAGTGCGCGGGCAAACAATGTCTTGCCAGACCCAGGCGGCCCGGACAGCAGCAGGCCGCGATCGACGGCCTCCCAGGTAAGCTGGCCCTGGCGGACCCGTTGCAGCTCATCGGCTAAGGTCAGGCCCCAGCTGACGGCTTCGTCCATCCCGTGCAGCCGCTCGAGGCGGGGCGTGTCGCGGATCGAGGCTGAGCCTGCGGTGGCGGGATGCGCCGCAGTCGGGCGATCCCGCTCCAACAGGGCACGAAGCTTGGCCAGGTAGGCGTCCGCGCTTTGATCGGGCCGACGAGCCAGCCGCAGCAGACGGGGGGTCAGCAAGGCAGCGTGGTCATCCGCAAACGACGTGTTGGCTTCCTCGCCGCAGAGCATCCGGGCCAGGAGCAGGACATCAGCGCCGGTCAGGGCAGGCATGGTGAGACAAAGATCGGCACTGTGGACAAGGTCCTGCGGCAACCAGGCCAGGTCGGCGGCCATACCGACACAATGACGTCCGGCGGCGACCGCGTCGGCAAACACCTCCGCGCCAAGCGCGAACTGATCGATGGACGGCGGTTCCGTCGGCGCCCACGAGACCCAGACAGCCGCGTCGGGATCGTAAAATGGCTCGTAGGTAGTGCGGAAGCCGTCCTCCGGTCTGGCTCCGGCTCGGGCCTCGCGCTGCCAGTGGTCGTACACGGGCAGTGTCCACACCGCCGCTCGCAGCGCAATGATCACCACGACGCCGTCGCGGGCGGCCTGGGCCATGGTCGTTCCGACCGTGTGGAGCGCGCGGCCCAGCAGCAAGCTCGCCGCGAGATAGACTGGATCTCGGGGTCTGACAGGCCCGGCGTCCTGGTCCGGACCGGGCAGGTCGGGAAGCATGGCAGCAGGGCGCTGGCGCAATCCGCGCCTGGTCGTTCGCATGATGGATCTCGATAAAGACGGAATGGGAGCGGGCGGAACCGGTGGATGAAGGGCTCGCTCGAGCGGAACCGCGCGAACCTGCGGCACGCAGGATCATCCACCTTCTCCGGCCGAGCCAGGCTCTGGCGGTGCCTCGTGCGGCACCGCCACCGGGTGTTATGCCGCGGCGTCGCCGGTCCTGACCGGGTTGGCGTCGGGGCGGAAGCCAAACGCCCATTCGATAGCCTTTGGCGTCAGCTTCTCAGGCCAGCCGGGCACGCACCGGAGCCGACGGCGAATGGCGGAGAAGCCCAGCCGCTCCGGCCGCTGGCGGTCGAGGTTTGGATTGTCCAGCACCCGCCGGACCACCTCGCGCACGCCGCCGCGCAGCACCTGTCCATCCGGCAGGGTCAGGCTGATCACGACCCGCCGGTCCAAGCCGTGCAGCAGCGCAGCCAGCAGTGTCGCACGTCTCAGTCCGTCCGGATCGAGCACATCTCTGCGCAGGCGCTGGTAGCGGGTCAGCACGGTGGCTTTGGGCACGCCGCTCAGGCGTGCGAACACACCGGCGTTCACGTCATCGGCGTCGGGATCCGTCGGGTGCGGCAGCGAGAGCGGCGGCAGGCGACCGCGCCCGACACCGCCGGTGCGGTGCGTTCCCTTGCACCGGCGGTCCGCGGCCATGTCGTCCGTGGCCGCGCATCCCGCGCGGCGCGCGCGGGAAAGCTTTGAGCGGGCAGTGTCGACCCGCAGCCCCTCGGCGGCGGCCAACTCGCGCAAGGACTGGTACGTGCGGCCATGCCAGCGAAATGGCACGCGTTCGCCGCGTCGATCGCGGTGCGGGGTCAACTCCAGCGCCTGCTCGATCGTCCAGCCGAGGTCGCGCCGGGCGTAGACCCCGCTGAGGGACAGCGGCGCCACACCGGCCACCGCGCGGTCGGCGTCGATCGCGGCGACGGCATCCATGAGCGAAGGGAAGTTCAAAAGGCCACGGCTGGGGTGCATGACAGCAACCGGCATCGCGTTGCAGGGGCCGCCCAGGCTGCTGCCACCCGGCATCAGGTTGAACCCGTGCGGTGCCGCTGTGCCGAGGCGGGCGATCCAGGCGCGCTCCAGTTGGCGCGCCTGATCAGGGTCCGCGGTCTCGGCGAGGACTTCCACGGTGAACGCCGCGTCAAATGACCCGCCCTGGGCGTGCACCGCGCGAATCGCTTCGGCCAACGAGCCGGACCTGACAAATCGAGACCGCCGCCGGGCCAGGAGCTCGTGCATGGCCATCCGGATTTGGATCGGCCGGCGGGTCACGCCGACGTAGCCGCGGTGGTCCGACTCCCTCTGGATCAGATAGATCCTCCAGTTCGCCGGCGCGGGATCGACCTGACTCTCGAGAGCGTGTGTCTCGGAAGGGTGAGGGGTGGAAAGCTCGGTTGCGCTGCCGGCGGACAGCGCAATGGTACTCGTGCTAGTACACCTCGCCGGAAGTGGCGACTCCGTTGATGGGTGGCCCGGCGCGGGTGAGTCTGGTTTGCCACAGTCTGGCGGCAATCGCCGTGACCAGCCGCCGTCAGGAGCCGTTCTGGCGAGTCAGGAGCGGCCTGAATATGGCAGGCCACAGGCTCACGCCTCGCCCTGATTCACCGGAGCCTTCATGCCCCGTCTGACTGCCGCCCCGAT
>NZ_NHRY01000248.1 GCF_002937115.1 Rhodopila globiformis
AGCCATCGCTGCCTGAGATCCGCCGTGCCATCATCGCCAAGCTGTTCGCTCCGCCTGCGATTCCTTATCGTTGCCCCCACTGCCACAGGCGGATTCGGCAACACGCTTCCAAAGTGCCAAAGTAGTGCTAAGGATTCTTTGCGCCGAGTGGCAGGCGTTTGACCGTCTCCCTAGTAACGTACGATTTTGGACAGATCGTGCAGTGACCCCATGTTCACCGCCTCGGCCACCGAGGGCGTCTATCAGTCCGGCACGTTCACCACGCACGTCTATACCGACGCCTACGCCAACGGCACACAGGACGGCAGCGAAGCCGGCCCAACAAGGTCATCGTCAAGCTCGAGGACGCCAACGGCCAATTGCTGCAGACCACCACCACCACCAGCACCAGCAGCGCCACCAACCCCGGCACCATCACCTTCGCCGGCCTCGTCTTCGGCAGCCACCAGGTCGCCGTCGTCGCCCCGGCGGGCGGCGTGATGACCGAGCACACCAACACCAACACGGTGAACACCCTGCTCTCCGGCGGCACCGCCAGCGCCATCGAGGACGTTTACGCCTCGCCCGGCGACCTCACGGTCATCAAGCTGCCGAGCCAGGTCGAGGTCGGAACCTGTGGCCAGGTCACCTACACCTACGACGTCACCAACACCGGCACCACCGCGCTGGCCAACGTGCAGATCTCCGACAACATCGGCACGGCCGCCAGCCCGGACCTCATCACGCCGACCGCGGTCACCTCGTGCGGCTACAATGTCGGCGACACCAACCACAACGGCGTGCTCGACGCCGGCGAAACCTGGCAGTTCACCAACACGATCAACGAGGCCGGCTCGCTGACCGGCGGCAAGAGCGCGCAATGCAGGACGCTCAGCGGCGGCAACCTGGGCAGCGGCTGCACGGCCTGGCTGAACAGCAGCTTCACGCCGACATCGTGCGAGGATGGGACGAGCTACACGTTCCAGAACGTCACCTGCACGATCAGCGGTCCGGGTTGCTCCACCCAGACGATCCAGGTGCCCAACGCCGTCGTGACGTTCTCCAGCCGGTGCACGACGCCCACCACGACCTACGACTCGACGCAGAACTGCTGGGTGACGACGCTGCCGGCCGGCAGCAACCCCGGCAACGTGTTCCTGAGCGGGCTGCCGTTCGAAATTCCGTCCGGCTGCAACCTGTCGGGGGCCACGGTCACCTGGAACATCGGCCAGAGCTCCAACAACTGCGGCGCCGGCAGCGTGTCGTGGCAGACCGGCTGCTCGGGCTACAGCGGCTTCTCCTCGTCCTGCCTGTCCGACCTCAACCAGATTGCCGTCAAGGTCTGCGACGCCATCAACAGCTACGGCAACACCGGCTGCGGCAGCTGGAGCAGCGGCAACTGGACCTATGCCCTGGGCTTCGGTTGCGCCGGCACGCCGGGCACGCAGTATGATGGCTGGAACTGGTCGGGCGGCACGTGCGGCAACGGCAGCGGCAGCGGCTCGGCCTGCCAGGGCCAGCTGGCCGACAGCTCCGAGGCCGATACCGTGACGGTGACCGCCTCGGCGTTGGGCCAGGGCTTCTCGCTCGGCGACGCGGCCAACTACGGCATCATCGCGTTCGACCCGGGCAGCTTCCAGGCATCAGGCAACGACCCGATCACCGGCAATGTCGGCATCGGCAATACCGCCTCCTTCTGGTCATGGTGGTCGTGGTGGGGGTCAACGGTCTCGCTCGGCGGCGACAAGATCACCGGCCAGCTGGTGACCACCGGCAGCGCACCGTGCGCCACCGGCGGCAGCGTGACCGGCGGCGTCAGCGGCAACAGCAGCACGCTGTCCGCCGACATCGCGGCGCTGGCCAGACTGTCCAGCACCCTGGGCCAGGAGACAGGGGCGAAGATCGCGCTGACCTCCGGCATGACGATCAATGCCACGTCCGGCAAGCTCGACAGTTCCGGGAACTATGTCTTCACAGTAACGCAGTGGGCGAACAACATCACCATCGCCGGTGACGGCACCCACAACGTCGTGCTGAACGTTGCCTCCGGCGTGACGCCGGTGCTGGACAACGTGACGCTGACCGGGGGACTGACCGCCAACGAGGTGCTGTTTAACGACCAGAACTGCAGCACGATCAAGGGCGCCGCCGGCACGACGTTCAATGCGACGATGCTGGCGCCGAACGCGACGTTCGCCGTCAATGGCGTGACGGTGAACGGGCACCTGTACGGCGGAGCCGACGGGCAGACCTTTGCGCTGTCCTGCGGCGCCACGGTCAACACGCCGGCCAGCACCACGACCACGACGCCGGCGGCCGCCACGGTCAGCGTTACCGACTCGAAAGAGGTGCAGGTGCCGGGGTCGAACAGCTGCATCTCGGTCAATGGCTGCGCGCCGACGGGCAGCCTCTCCGCGCTGTATGGAACCGCGGAGAAGCTGGAGTCCACCTACAGCGCCGGCAACACGGTGTCGCTCAAGCAGATCCAGGCCGGGATGGCGAGCGTCAGCGGCAGCAACGGCAACCAGATGGCGTTCATCGAGATCAGCAACAGCGCCAACCCGTTCGCGTCGAACGCCAGCATCTACTTCGAGGGGGACGTCACCAGCGGCGAGAAGATCTTTGCCGACGCGACGCTCAACCAGCTGACCAACACACCGGTGGCGGCGCGCAACAATCACTTCAGCATGACGGCGGGCGCCGACATCTATGCCTACGTGTTCAACAGCCAGAGCGACTTCCTCGCCCACGCATCGCCACTGCAGACGATGGTCTATAACACCAGCGGCAGCCAAGCCATGCATCTGGGGGACCGGATCGGCAGCCTCACGCTGGCTGGGTATGTCGGCACCACGGGAGGATACCTCGTGTCGTAACCGCTGAAGCGATGCCGGGCTGGCCCGGACGCTGCGTTCATCACACTGAACGGGGCTCTGGGCCGGTCGCGGAACAGACCCGTTTTCCTGTGGAATCGCGGTATTGCGTTGGTCTTGCGCCGCCGCCCGCCAACCCGGTGGGCGGCCTGCGTTAACAGCATCCCGGATGACCCGGGCAGAGGTTTCGCCCGGTGGGGCAGCTGGCGGCCGGGGTGGCGGAGACGCTTTCATGACCCCGTTGAACCGGCGGCTGGTTACAGTCCGGACTGGACAGCATGTGACTATCAATGCATGAGTCGCTACATTGGCGGCCATGACGAAGAAGTTCCGCGACGCAAAGCAGTTTGCCGCCTTGCCCTGGTGCATCGGGGACGGCGGCCTTCGGCAGGTCATGCTGCTGACCTCTCGCGAGACCGGACGGTGGGTCATTCCAAAAGGCTGGCCAATGAAAGGCCGCAAGCCAGCCGAGGTTGCCAGCCAGGAAGCCTATGAAGAGGCGGGCCTGGTCGGGCACGTCATCGGCAAGCAGCCGATTGGCAGCTACCATTACGACAAGCAGCTCGCCAAGGCTTCGGTGCTGTGCGAGGTGCGGGTCTTCCTGTTCCGCGTTGAACGGCTGCTTGACGACTGGCCGGAGAAGGGCCAGCGCGAGCGGCAATGGTTCAATGCCGGCGAGGCAGCGAAACTTGTCCATGAAGGCGGCCTGGCGGAGATCATTCATCGCTTTGCCGGCGCCTCGGTGCGTTTTGTCAGGCTGTCGGGATCAAGGGCGAAGCCGCATCTGCCATGACCCGCCGCCCTGTGGCCAGGATGGCGCAAGCCCCGGCCCGTGGTGGTGAAGGCTTGCCGCCGCCGACCGCTGACCCTCCGCCACCGCCGGGCGCCTCGTACCGATCCTCCACAGACGGTCGCGAGCACTCCGGTGCAGATCCCGGGAGGGCACCGGCGGCCCGGCGGACAGCAGCGCCCCGATGTTCCGCCGCCCCCGGCATGCCCGGCCCGGTGAATGAACTGCCAACGGGCTCCGCACGCCGCAGCCCAGGGATCAGTGGAAACGCCCTGCTCGTGCGCCTATTGAGTTCTAGAGCTGCTGCCGCTGTCTGTACCCATCGCGCCCATGCCCCCCGCGCCGGTGCCGACGCCGGTCGGGTTCATGCCGGCGGCCGAGGTGCCGCCGTGCGAACCAACCGCCGCGCACGCGGAAAGCAGCAGCAACGCGACCAGGGCGAGTGCCTTCATGACCATATCCTTCGCTTTCGTGACGCCGCGAGAACGGCGGAGTCCGCGACGGGTTTCGCCCTCCGCCGGTGCGGCGGCATCACAGCACTGCCAGATTATTAAAGGGTAGGCACGATAAAGTCCGCGACGTTGCGTGACGGCCCACGCCGACACTGCCAGTACCGAGACGACGTGGCCGGATGGGCTCGGCTCACGACGGAATGAGAACCCGTCGGCGAGGGCGGCGGATCCTGCCGGCGCAGCAAGATGGCGATTCCGTTGCGGGGGGCGCTGTTATGGGCGTATGGCGTCCCGTAGGGGATTCGAACCCCTGTTGGTGCCGTGAGAGGGCACTGTCCTGGGCCTCTAGACGAACGGGACATCGGCCAAGGCGCGCCTTCTAACCCGGAACCGCGCGAACCTCAAGCACCTGAATGCTAATGCGCGAGAGAAATCCGTCCCCGCACCGCCCCCGTATTCGGATCGACCAGCAGCACCCGATCAGCCCCACCCCCCTGCACCTGCACCGCCAGCCGATCGGCCAGGGCGGCGATGCCGGCGATGCGCGAGCCCGGCGGCTCCGCCAGCACCGCGGTGACCACCGCCGGCACTGTGGCGCTGCCGGTGTGGCCCCCGCGCAGCGCCAGCAAGGTGACCAGCGCCGCCGTGCCGCCGACGATCAGCACGCCCATGACCACGACCGCGACTTTCAAAAAACCCAGACCCGGCACCCTGACCTCCACGCAACCCGCGTTCCCAAGCACGACGATCGGCGGTATCCCACGCGCCGCATGACAGCCAGCAGCCAACCGGCATCCGGGCCGTTCCGCGTCACCGCCACCGCGGCGCACGCCGGCCAGCGAGTCGACCGCTTCATCGCCGAGGCCATCGGCACGATGTCCCGCTCCCGCGTCAAGACGCTGATTGACGAATCGCGCCTGCGCAGCGACCAGGGCCTGGTGACCCAGCCGGCCGAGCCGGTGCGGGCGGGCGGCATCTATATCCTGGACATCCCGCCACCGCTGCCGGCAACGCCGCAACCGCAGGACATTCCGTTCACCGTCCTCTACGAAGACGACGACCTGATCGTGCTCGACAAGCCGGCCGGGCTGGTGGTGCACCCGGCGCCCGGCAACCAGGACGGCACGCTGGTCAACGCGCTGCTGGCGCATTGCGGCCCCGGCTTCATCGGCATCGGCGCCGAGCGGCGGCCCGGCATCGTGCACCGGCTCGACAAGGACACCTCCGGCGTCATGGTCGTCGCCAAGACCCAGCTGGCCAACGACGTGCTGACCAACGCCTTCGCGACCCGTGACCTCGAGCGGTCCTATGTCGCGCTGTGCTGGGGCTTGCCCATCCCACCCGGCGGCGAGATCGAGGGCGCGATTGGCCGGGACAAGCGGGACCGCAAGCGGATGGCGCTCGTCGCGCACGGCGGCAAGCCGGCACTGACCCGCTACCGCACGCTGCGCGCCTGGGGGACAAGCCTGGCGTTGCTGGAATGCCGGCTGGCGACCGGGCGGACGCACCAGATCCGCGTTCACCTTTCCGCGAGCGGCCATCCGGTCGTCGGCGACCCGCTCTATATCCGCCGGGTGCCGGCGGCGGCGAAGACCGTGCCGCAACCGCTCCGCGGGGAGCTTCTCGACTTTCCGCGACAGGCGTTGCATGCCGCAAGCCTGGGATTTGCGCACCCGCGGACAGGCGCGACGCTCAGCTTCCAGGCGGCGATTCCCGATGACATGGCAGCGTTGATCAACCACATCGATCGCGACCTAACCGCCTGTTAACCTGCGATTAATATTGACAGGACCATTTCAGTCCTGTATACGACGAACATCAGAGCGGGTGGATGCCCTGCCCTGCCGGGAACGTCCGGTCTCCTTGCTGCCGCCATGGGGCAGGTCTCCGGGACGTGAAAGTCCCTTCCTGCATCCGCCCTGTCACACAGACATTCATACCGTCATCCTTGCGCCGCCAGCGGGCAAGTCAAGCGGTTGACGAAAGGAACCTACAGCGTGGCCTCTGCCGTCCTCAATATCGCCCCCGAGGGCAACCTGTCGCGGTATCTCCAGGAGATCCGCAAATTCCCCATGCTGACACCCGAGGAGGAGCTGGCGCTCGCCCACAAGTGGCGCGACACCCAGGATATGGATGCGGCGCATAAGCTTGTCACCTCCCATCTGCGCCTGGTCGCGAAAATAGCCATGGGCTACCGCGGATACGGCCTGCCGGTGGGCGAGCTGATCAGCGAAGGCAATGTCGGCATGATGCAGGCGGTCAAGCGCTTCGACCCCGACCGCGGCTTCCGGCTGGCGACCTACGCCATGTGGTGGATCCGCGCGGCGATCCAGGAATACATCCTGCACTCCTGGTCGCTGGTAAAGATGGGCACCACCGCCGCCCAGAAGAAGCTGTTCTTCAACCTGCGCCGCCTGAAGGGCCAGATGCAGGCGATCGACGACGGCGACCTCCAGCCCGAGCAGGTGGCGAAGATCGCCCGCGTGCTCGACGTGCCGGAGCAGGACGTCGTCAGCATGAACCGCCGCCTCGCCGCGCCGGACCACAGCCTGAACGCGCCGGTCCGCCAGGACAGCGAAGGCGAATGGCAGGACTGGCTGGTCGACGAATCGGACAGCCAGGAAAGCGCGATCGCCGAGCGCGAGGAACTGACCGGCCGCAAGGCCCTGCTCAGCGGCGCGTTGAAGTCGCTGAACGAGCGCGAGCGGCACATCCTGATCGAGCGCCGGCTGAAGGACAACCCGACCACGCTCGAGGATCTCTCGCAACAGTACAACATCTCCCGCGAGCGGGTGCGGCAGATCGAGGTGCGGGCGTTCGAAAAGCTGCAGAAGGCGATGAAGGCCCAGATCGCCGAGCGCCGCCTCAACGCCGGCAAGACCCAGGGCGCGCTGGAACCCCAGAACGCCTGATCCGAACGCCGCGGTCCCTGCGACCCAGCGCCGTCCTCACCGGGACGGCGTTTCTGTTTGTGCCAGACCGAACGGCGCCGGGTCCGTTGCTTCTCCGTCATGGCCGGGCGTGTCCCCATACGCGTCAGGATGAAGCGACTGGTGGAGAGAGAAGACCTTGCTCCGCCCGTCGTCCTATTCTGATACGCATTGGGACACGTCCGGCCATGACGGAGAGAGAACGGCCGCCCCCTACCCGATCAGCCCGGGCGCCTGCTGCGTGATCGCGCCGATCAGCCCGGCAATCGCCTGTTCGATCCGGGCAAAATCGGCCGATCGCTCGATCAGCGTTTCATCCATGTACAGCCGCCGCGCCACCTCGACCTGCAGGGCGTGCACGCCATGCCCCGGACGGCCGTAATGCTTGGTGATATAGCCGCCGGCATAGGGGTCGTTGCGGCGCACCTGGAAGCCACGGGCTGACAGGAATGCCTCCACCGCCCGTGTCACCCGCGGGCTGCACGCCACGCCATGAAGGTCGCCCAGCACGAAATCCACCGCGCGCCCGCCAATCCGGCTGCCCGGCCCGCCCGACGGCATCGAGTGGCAGTCGATCAGCAGGCAGTAGCCGAAGCGCGCCTTGATGTCCGCGATGATCCGCCGCAGCGCGTCATGGAACGGCAGCCAGTAGGTCTGGATGCGGCGCTCCGCCTCGGCGAAGGACAGCTTGGCGCCATAGATGGGCTCGCCCGACGCCACGACCTTGGCGATGGTGCCAAGCCCGGCGGTCACCCGCGGGCTCGTGGTGTTGACCCATTCGGGCAGCGTATCGGCGAACATGCCGGGGTCGAGTTCCCACGGCTCGCGGTTGGCGTCGCAGAAGGCGCGCGGAAAATGCGCCGCCAGCAGCGTCGCGCCGTGCGCCGGCGCCGCGGCGAACAGTTCGTCGACGAAGCTGTCCTCGCTGCGGCGCAGGTTGGGCGAGCGCAGCCGCACGCCGGCCAGCAATTCAGCGGTATAACCGCGTCCCGAATGGGCCGAGGCAAACACGACGGGTGCGAACGGTGGTTCCGGCAGGGCGATGCGGAAAGGCCTGGGATCGAGAATTTCCGGCTGGGCTTCAAATCCGTCCATCCCGCCATCAAAGGCGGAGTGCCGACAAAAGTCACTACCTTTCACGGCCTTAGCGAACGCCGATACGATATTTAACGTTCACGTCGTGGCCGGTTTCATGATCGCCGCGGAGTCTCGTCCAGCCCCCACTCCGCGATCAGCCGATCCCGCCGCGCCTCCAGCGTGGCACGCCGCACGCGCACCCGATAGTCCGACAGGAGTTTCAGGCCAATCGGCAGGATCTGGGTCAGCAGCCACGCCAGCGCCGCCATGATCCAGACCAGCAGCACCTGCCGCGGCTGCGCCAGGGTGCCCATGCAGGCATGCAGCCCCTCGCAACGGAACCAGGCCTGGTCCAGCGGGCGCAGCGCCGCCGCCGCCTGGAACAGCAGCATGGCGCGCGCCAGGGCGTGGCCGGGGGTGGGGTCGAGCATGAAGGCGACCAGCCCCGGGGCCAGCAGGATTCCCGCCGGCACGGCGATATCCGGCGCCAGCGCGATCAGCCCGCCGCCGATGAGCCCGAGCAGCAGCACGACCAGCCCGCCGGCGAGGCGGCCAAGCCTTGTGCCGCCCCCGCCCGCGCTCATGGGAACAGCACGCCCAGCGCCGCCATGACCAGCGCCACCAGGCCGATTGCGGCGGTCACCGCCTGGCCAAGGTGTCCGGCCTCGGCCAGGCGCATGCCGTCGCTGACGACGATGGCGGCCAGCTCGGCATCGATCACCGCCCGTTCCGTCGCCGCCTGCTCGGCGCCCAGCCGATCGGCGGCGCGGCCGGCGGGATCATCCAGCAGCGCCAGCAGCCGCCCCAGATAGCCGTCCTCCGCCAGCGCCTCGAGCCGCGTCATCAGCGCGGCGCGCTGCGGCCGGTTGCGCCATTGCTCCACCGCCGGCCGCAGCCGTTCCACCGCCCATTTCGCCAGCCCCGGCATCGGCTGGGGGTAGTACCGGCTTTGCAGGTCCCTCAGCAATGCCAGCTCCCGGTCGCGGATCGCGGCGTCGTCGACCTTCGCCAGCAGCGCATTCACCTCCACCTCGGTCCGCCGATCGGCGCGGGCGGCGATGAAGGAGGCGAGCTCGACATCGACCAGCCGGCCCCGGGTGCTCTCCGCCGTGCGTTCCAGGAAGCGTATCAGATCGGCCATGGTGACGATCCAGGCGGCGGCCATGCCGGCGCCGCGGCACGGCAGCAGCGGATTCAGCGTGTAGAACACGCGCAGGAACCCGCCCGCTCCGTCGGATTGCAGGTATTGCTGCGCGGCCGCCACCTCGAAGGACATGGCAACCGTCTCGACGCGGCTGGCGCGGTGGGTGGCGAGCGTCCAGTCGTGGATGATGGCATCGACCAGCAGTTCCTCGGCCAGCGCCATCAGGGCGCCCCGGGTCGCGACCGCCTCCGCCACCAGGGTGGCCAGCGCGTCGGGCCACAGGGCGATCCCGCGCCAGCACAGCGGCATGCGCGGATTGATCGTGCCGATGGCCCGCATCAGCATGATCGCGTCAGCCTGCAGCGCCAGCGCGGGATCCGTCACCCGGTTGCGCACCACCTCCTCGACATCAGCCGCCAGGGTGGCGTCGCCCATGCCGCGGCGGAGCCAGTGCGTCACCGTGCCGGCGCGCAGCGCCTGGATCGCCTTCTTGTCGTCCCTGAGCAGCGCATAGCCCAGGGTGCGGGCGTCATAGACCGCGATGTCGCCCAGCATCAGCGGCCGCTGGCTGCGGCGGGCCGGCCGGGCGGCCACGCGCCGCGCCCGGGCATTGGCGGGGTCCAGCAGCAGGCTCGGCGGCGGCCGGTGATCGGGGTCTTCGGCCAGCATCCCGCGCACCAGGTCGGTGATGAACCCGGACATAGCGGTGTCACGCGCCAGGGCAGTGAAGCTGCCCAGGTCCAGCTTCCAGCGGATCAGCGCGGCATCATCCAGGTTGGCCAGCGGAATGCGCCCGCCGGCGAGGACCAGCAGCAGCACGCCGAGCGAATACACGTCCTCGGCGATCGAGCCGTCGCCGCGCCCGGCCGGCTGGCACATCGCCTGGTAGGGCGACTCGAACAACACCGGCTGGTGCAGCGCCGGCGGCGCCGCCCAGGCCGCGCCCAGCGTCACCGGCTGTCCCGGCGCGGCCTGGAACACGTTGTTCAGCCGGATCGCCCGGTGCGTCAGCCCGCGGCCCTGCAGCGTGTCCAGCACCCGCGCCACCGGCCGCAGCACGAGATCGAGCAGCGCGGCTTCCGGCCAGGCGGTCAGCGCGGCCGACAGCGGCGGCCCCGGCGGCGGGGTGCAGATGATGTAGTAGCCCTCGCCCTTCCCGCCCGGCGCGGACGCCACGCCGTGCGCCAGCGGCGTCATGAGGTTGTCAATCGGCTCGTCCAGCGCCAGCAGCGGCTTGACCCGCGGCGGCGCATCCCGCGACACCGCCAGCGCCACCCGCCTGAGCGCGACCGCCTGCCGATCGGCCGCGAGGAAGGCGGGCACGCCACCGCCGGCGTCCGGCAGGGGATGAGCGGCATCGACGGCGAACCGGCCGGCAATCAACGCACTTTCGGAGTCATCAGCCATCAGGGCGAACCGTTCGGTCGGATCGCGTCAGTCTACCGGCGGAAAAGTTGATCGAAGGTTAACGCCCCGGCGCCTCATCAGGCGCGGGTTGCAGGCATCCCCGTCAGTACGATCGGCGACGGGCCATCGCGTGGTAGAGCCAGAGCACGACCACCGAGCCGATGACGGCGACGATCAGGCTGTAGATGTTCAGGCCGGTGACTCCGGCGGCGCCGAAGAAGCTGAATATCACGCCGCCGACGATGGCGCCGACAATGCCCAGCACGATGTCCAGGACCATGCCCTGGCCGGTCTTGTTGACGATCTTGCTGCCGATGAATCCGGCGATCAGGCCGAGAATGATCCACCCCAGGACTGACATGGTTCTGGTCCTTATACGGAATGTACTCGCAGCGAACATAGCAGATTGAATTGCATTACAGTGTCAGTCGAATTCTCATATTCCGGTGATGCTATTTCTATTGCCGGGAGAACTCTCTAATCGAGTGGCGACTTTTCAGGAACAAGGAGGCATCGATGGGACTGTTTGACGACGCCGTTCCTGGCGGCAACATCACCAAGCCCCTGCTGGTTGCTCTCGGCGCGCTGCTGGTCGGCAAGATGATGAGCGGCGGAAGCAGCGCCGAGGCGCCGGCGCCTCAGCCCGGGCCGGCGCCCGGCGCGTCCCCGGGGGCGCCGCAGGGTGGCCTGTTCGGCGGACTCGGCGGCCTGCTGGACCGGTTGTCCAATGCCGGGCTCGGACCGACGGTCAATTCCTGGGTGGGTACCGGGCAGAACGCGCCGATCCAGCCGGACCAGCTGCAGACTGCGCTCGGCCAGACGACGATCTCCGACCTTGCGCGCAACGCCGGCATGACCGAGCAGGAATTGCTGGCCCAGTTGTCGCGCGCCCTTCCCGGGGTGGTCGACCGGCTGACGCCGGGCGGACGCATGCCGAGCCAGTCGGAAGTCCACTCGGTGTGGAACCAGGCGTAGCAGGACGCCGGCGGCGCGCCTTACCCGGATGATCCGCCGGTGGCGCTGCCGGTTGTCATGTGGGAGTTTCCCGATGCGGAACGCCATCAGGTTCCGGGCGTGGATTTTCGTATAACGCCGCAACGGATAACAGCGAGTTAATGTGACCCGGACCGCGCGGTGCGCAACCATGGCCGTGGTTGCGCACCTGACTTGTCGTCGAGTCGAAACCGCAGAAACCGGCTGATACCAACTTTCACCGAACCCCATGACGCGGTTCGGTCCAATCGGCGACCCGGACCCAACACATGAGGTTCGAGCGATGCTGTCCGCATTCGATGCCGACTTGGCCGGCAAGATCAAGGACGTACTGAAGCTGGAACATCCGTCGATCCGCTCGCAGCACAGCGACGAGGCGATCGCGGCAGGACTTGGATTCCGGACCTATAACGGCCTGCGGGCGGCTCTCGACACCGCCGCCGTGGCCTGCGATCCCGTTCCCAACATCCCCGGAACGGTTTGTCGTCGTATTGATGACGATGCGTTCAGGCGCCGCGTCCAGACGCTGGCGGGCATCGACCTCCCGCCGGGCGCTTTCCTCGAGGCCGTACTTCGTGCCTGCCCTGCCGTGGCCTGCGGAGAGGATGCCCACGAGCGCATGCTTGTCGCCATCGCCCATGGTGTGTCCGCGAACTACATTCGCAGAATCCTGGGCGGCCGTTATCATCCGGTCATCGGCGTGATCGAGTTCATCCGCTTTCATCATGACGCCGATTGCCCCGTGAGCTGGAACAACGGCGTCGCCGCGAACCTTGTCTTCCACAATACCGACAACAAGCTCTTCAGCCCGATATCAGGTTCTTCCGAGAAACATGTCAACCAGATGCGGATTGACGACAAGGACCTGCTGCTTCCGCTGTATCGTCGCGAGCTTGCCGCCATGTCCCGCCTGGCTCGTGAAGCCGCGCATGCGATTGCAGGCGATCTGTCGCGGCTGCCTGAGTGCGGGCGACTGCTCGAGACGTCATGGGGCACACGGTATGCCGTTGAGGTCGCGATGCCGTGCTGTGACGTCAAGCGACGGGCGTATGGCGCCAGATAGCGAGGCGTAGACATGACGTTTCTGTGCCGTCATGGCGGGCGCGTGTCCATACGCATCAGGATACGCATCTGGATAAGACGGACCTGAAGCAGGACCTGCCGCCGCGGCCTTTCTCTCACCGTCATGGCCGGGCGTCTCCCTACGGGATGCACACATCCCGGAAACGAGTCGGAAATGACCGTAAAATCAAGTGCTTGCCTCACGGCCGAGAGCGTTCCCCCATCGTCATGGCCCGGCTTGTCCGGGCCACCTATTCCAGCACGTGTGCCGCGACAGGTGGCCCGGACAAGCCGGGCCATGACGATGGGGGAACGCAGCGGCGGACCGTTTCCGAGATGTGTGCATTGCGTAGGGCGTCTCCCGGCCATCTGCGCTGCGACGGCGGGGGGTGGATGGCCGGGACACGCCCGGCCATGACGGTGGGCGACGCCCCCGCTCCGCCAGCCCCTCGTCCTGGCAGCTTGGGGGCGTGTCCGGACGAGACCGGGCGCCAGATTATCCCTCGAACGGGTCCTTCACCATGATGGTGTCGTCGCGTTCCGGGCTGGTGGACAGCAGCGTCACCGGCGCCTCCACCAATTCCTCGATCCGCCGCACATACTTCACCGCCTGCGCCGGCAGATCGGCCCAGGAGCGGGCGCCGCGGGACGAGCCGGACCAGCCTTCCATCACCTCGTATTCCGGCACCGCCGCCGCCTGCGCGCCCGGCGCGGCCGGCAGATGCCGGAACAACTGGCCGTTGATACGATAGCCGGTGCAGATCTTCAGCTCGGGCAGCCCGTCCAGCACGTCCAGCTTGGTCAGCGCCAGGCCCTGCACGCCGCCCACCTTGATCGCCTGCCGCACCAGCGCGGCGTCGAACCAGCCGCAGCGGCGCGGCCGCCCGGTGACGGTGCCGAACTCGAACCCGCGCTCGCCCAGCGCGCGGCCGGTGGCGTCATGCAGTTCGGTCGGGAACGGACCGGAGCCGACGCGGGTGGTGTAGGCCTTGGCGATGCCCAGCACGAATCCCACCGCCCCGGGCCCGACGCCGGAGCCGGACGCCGCGGTGGCGGCGACGGTATTCGACGACGTAACGAACGGATAGGTACCGTGATCGACGTCCAGCATCACCGCCTGCGCGCCCTCGAACAGGATGCGCGAGCCACCGCGGCGCAGTTCGTCCAGCCGCTCCCACACCGGTTCGGCGTACGGCAGGATCTGCGGCGCCAGCTTCAGCAGGCCGTCGAACAGTTCTTCCTTGTTGAAGGTGGCGACGCCGAAGCCTTGCAGCAGCGTGTTGTGGTGCAGCAGCAGCTCGTCCAGCTTGGCCGACAGCGTGGCCGGCTCGGCGAGGTCGCCGACGCGGATGGCGCGGCGGGCGACCTTGTCCTCATAGGCCGGGCCGATGCCGCGGCCGGTGGTGCCGATCTTCGTGGCGCCGCGGGCTTCCTCGCGGGCTTTGTCCAGCGCGGGGTGCAGCGGCAGGATCAGCACCGCGTTCTCGGCGATGCGCAGCGTCTCCGGCGTGACGGTCAGGCCCTGCGCCCGCACGCGGCCGATCTCGGCCAGCAGGGCGTTGGGATCGACCACCACACCGTTGCCGATGATTCCCAGCTTGCCGCGCACCAGCCCGGACGGCAGCAGCGACAGCTTGTAGGTCTGGCCGCCGACGACCAGGGTGTGGCCGGCGTTGTGCCCCCCCTGGAACCGCACGACCACGTCGGCCCGGCTGGCCAGCCAGTCAACGACTTTCCCTTTGCCTTCGTCGCCCCATTGGGCGCCGATAACGGCGACATTGGCCATGATGTTCAGCCCTCGGTGAGAAGCGCCGCTTGTCCGGCGCGCAGGATATGGGTGCAGTCAAGCCGCCTGGCTTCGGCGGCATCGTCGGGAACCGGCGCCAGGGCGGCGACGGTGGCATAGCCGGCGACGCGCATCCCGGCCGCCACGCCGCGATCGGTGCCGAACGGCACGAACAGGCGCGGCCTTGCCTGGCGCGGCGGCGCCGCCCGCAGGATCGCGTCCGGGTACAGGGTCAGGCCGGTGGCGGGCTCGCTGTCGCCGCAGATATAGCGGCCGCCGCGGCCTAGTTCCTCGTGCCGGCCGGGCGCATAGACGGTGACCGAGACGCCGGTTTCGTAGCGGAAGCCGCGGAATTCCACCGGATCGATGGTCAGGCGCAGCGCCGGGGCGGCGGCGCGGATGGCGGCGACGGTGTCGGACACGCGCCGGGCCAGCACGCCGGCATGGTTGGGCAGCTTGGCCGCCGCCAGCGCCTCCAGCGCGCGGTCCGCCGCGCCGGCGGCCAGCAGCAGGTCGGTCAGCACCGGCGCCAGCGCGCCGCCATGCCGGGCGACCGCGGCGGCATCCTTGCGATCCAGCGCCCGGGCCAGCGCCGCCCGATCGGCCGCGCCGAGGCCCGACTCGTCCAGCAGCGAGGGCACCAGCGTCGGCAGCGTCAGGTCGAAACTGGCGCGGGTCAGGCCGACGGCATCCAGCGCCTCGGCGGCAACCAGGATGGTTTCGGCGTCGGCTCCCGGGCTGTCGTAGCCGATGAGCTCCACCCCCGCCTGCGCCACCTGGCGATGCGGCGCGAGCTGGGTGCCGCGCACGCGCAGGCACTGGCCGGCATAGGACAGGCGCAGCGGGCGCGGCGCGGCGCCGAGCCGCGTGGTGGCGATGCGCGCCACCTGCGGCGTGGTGTCGGCGCGCAGCCCCATCATGCGGTGGCTGTCCGGGTCCATGATGCGGAAGGTCTGATCCGCCACCGCGGCGCCGGACTTGGCGAGCAAGCTGTCCTCGAACTCCAGCAGCGGCGGCTTGACGCGCTGATAGCCGTGCGCGGCGAACACGGTCATCAGGGCTTCGACGGCGGAGGCTTCCGTCTCCGCGTCGGGGGGCAGCAGGTCGCGCAGGCCGGCGGGCAGCAGCGCCGGGTTGGGCGGAAGGTCATCGGTCATGGCGGGCGTCAGCTACCAGCAAATGGGCGGAGGGGAAACACCTGTTCGATTGCAGGTGGGGTTGATGCCGACGGCATGAACCGAACCGGGGCCCGGCGGTTCCAGGCCAGCGCCGGGACGGAGCCGATTGGCGTCGATGAAGCCCGGAAGCAGCGGCCAATTGCGCCCCGGGGCGTGAACCGATCCGCATCGGCGGGGTCCGAGTGCGGGCAGCGGAAGTCGGGCAATGGCGACAGCCGGTTTCATGCTCCACTGCCTCTTGTCATTTTGCTCCTTTGCGCATATAAATTGCTCAAAGGAGCAATTACAATGACTCACCCGCGATTATCGGCGCGAGAGGTATCCCATGCGGCCAAACGCCAGCCTGCCGAACTCTCCTATCTTGGGGTGTACCGCGCGTCGCCCCTCGAGCGCATCGCCATGATCAAGCACGGCGTCCCTGCTGCCGAGGCGAAGCGGATCATCGCCGATCTGGCGATCGGACAGGGTGCCGCGCTCAAGGCGCTGAACCTTTCCACGGCCACTGTCAACAAGAAGGCCAAGCAGGCGCACACCCTTTCCCCCGCCGAAAGCGAGCGCGTCATCGGCATCGCCCGGCTGGTGGGGCAACTGGAAGCGATGATCGGGGAGTCCGGCAATCCGGAAGGCTTCGACGCGGCATCCTGGATGTCGCGCTGGCTGCAGGAACCTCTGCCGTCGCTCGGCGGCACGCGGCCCATCGACCTGATGGACACCATGGAGGGGCAGGCGCTTGTGTCCACCGCGCTCGCGCAGATGCAGGGTGGAGCCTACGCTTGAGCCATACCGTCTGGCGCATCGCCACCGATACGCCGGATTTCGAGGCGGATGACCTCTCGGGGGAAGGCGCGAAGCGGACGGGGGGACGCTGGAACAGGAAGGGCGTCCCGGTGGTCTATGCATCGGAAACCCGCGCCATGGCCTGCCTGGAGACAGTCGTTCACCTGAACGCGGGAGGCCTTCCGCTCAATCGCTATCTCGTGGCCGTGACGATCCCGGACGATGTCTGGGGCGACGCGCAACGCGAAAGCGCCGCCAGCCTGCCCGTTGGATGGGACGCGGAACCCCCGGGACGGGCCAGCATCGGGTTCGGCACGGATTGGATCCGGTCCGGGCGGTCGGCGGTTCTTGTCATTCCTTCGGTGATTGTCCTGGAAGAATTCAATGTCCTTGTCAATCCTCAGCATCCTGCCAGTTCGGCCATCACGGCTGCGAAGGTTCGCAGGTGGCTGTACGATCCGCGGCTGAAGGCTGTGTGAAGGCCGGAGGCAGGGTCACGAATGTCGATCCACGATAGGGTCAGTCAGCCTGCCGATCCGGAACGGAACAGGGCAGCCGCTTCCGGCGGCTTGCACTATTGGTTTGCGATCAGTAACGGCAGAGCACCGTGTGTCTCCTTCGACGGCTGCGCCGCAGGAGTGCCGTGTTCTTCCGTCGCGGCGTCCACGACAATCGGACGAGTCCCGGCGATGGTGGGCATGCGGCTGGCCGCATCCTTGTGATCAAGTGCCGCCCGATCGACCGGGGTGGCCCGGTTCGTCCAGTAGCGAGGGCACCAGCGTCGGCGGAAGGTCTGGTCCGCCACCGCGGCGCCGGACCTGGCCAGCAGGCTGTCCTCGAACGCCAGCAGCGGCGGCTTGACGCGCTGGTAGCCATGCGCGGCGAACACAGTCATCAGGGCTTCGACGGCGGAGGCTTCCGTCTCCGCGTCGAGGGGCAGCAGGTCGCGCAGGCCGGCGGGCAGCAGCGCCGGGTTGGGCGGACGGTCATCGGTCATGGCTGGCGTCAGCTACCAGCAAATGGGCCGGGGGGGGAAACACCTGTTCGATTGCAGGGCATCGCAGACGAACGATCGCGGCAGGGTGTTGAGAGGAGGTAGCCATACCTATCGAAACCCTCAGCCGGTTGATGCCCTTGCTGCTCCTGGCGGTGTCAAAGTTCGATCATGAAGCGGTGTCTCTGGCCATCGGCTTTACGCCGCCCCTGCGCCCCAAACCGAACCCTACACGATAAAGGTCAGGCATATTAATACGGCCATCCTTCATCGTCTCAAAAATGCCGAGGGTGATTAGGTCGCGCCGTACTCCTTCCCATCCATCACCAACGTGCTCGGGCGGGAGCTTTCCATACTCATAGAGCTTCGGGCTCTCGCCGAACCTTGAATGCCATCGTTCGTCTATGAAATCAGCTTCACATGGCACATTCAGGCCGCTTAAAGGATCTAGCAGTCCCTTTACCCAGGGGTAGTCCTCGGCCATCTCACTAACTCGGATGGCTGAGGCGGCCTGAACACCTCGCTTGATGCTTTCGTAATGCAATGGGTACAGGTGATCGGGATAGCGATCCAGTGAGTCCACAGCTGCGGCTCGAATAGCGGCAATGAAAGACCGTGGTGAAGTCCGCCGCCTAGCGTCAGCCAAATGGCCCACTACCCACGTATAAGTAACGCCGCGACGGCGATCTTTACCCATAAATGCGCCGGCCAGGGCCGCAAAAAGGCCTTCCTGCAACGCACCTTCACGCTTCGCCTTCTCCGGCAGTTGCCATATTCCATCAACTGGGGGAGCAAGAGATGAATAAGCGGTGTTCTGGTACAGTTTCCGTAACAAATCACCGTGTTGGATTTCGGCATTCAATAGGTACTGCCAGAGCAACCCATGCAGATCGTGAGGTGCCCACGTCAGCTCGACACGGCTGCTTTGAAGTTTCGATGAATCTGGGAAGTTCGTTACCAGACGGTTGTAGAACTGATCCTCGCGCAGAAAGACTTTGGCATGCAAGCGCGAGAAAGGCTTCAGCGCCAGCGCTACACGCAAAAGATCTCGCACAATAGTATCCATCGTCGTCCAGTCGCTGCTGGTTCGATCGAGAGCATCAAAAATGATCAAACCGTGCCTTCCGCTTTCGAGCAGCGTATGGTTGGCTCGTTCCAGCAGACGGGCAAACGATTCGGGATCTGCTGTCACACGGGTTACAATTTGCTTCCAGGTTTCTGCGGCACTGTGATAATCTGCACCGACAATCGTCGAAGCCCACCGCCAAACCACAGCCCTCCAAACGTGAAACGGTTCAAATCGTTCTGCAATTAAGTTAGAAAAAATCTCTGCGTCGGGATACAACGCAACTTCTGGCTGCTCTCCAAACCCGCTTTGCACTTTAATTTCCGGAAGATCCGGAACCGACTCACCCAGCATTCTTCTGATAGCAGCCTCGCGCAAAGCTGCGCCCCAAAAAGTCTTTCCAACTCCACGACCACCTATAACCAAGTCATTTTCGAGCCGCAGCGCCTTGATATGCGAAGGGGGCACATATACGTGGCGCGGTTCGGGAGCCCGATCCTGCAAGGACGTATCTGCCGGAAGTGCGGCTATGATTGCGCGGCGAACATCCTGCGTTGATACGCTGTTCATAGGGGACTCGGTTCGATCACTGCTAGATTTGCCATTCCGCTAACCAGGGGACCAAACACCACGGTTAGTTCGGAGGGATCGACGGCCTGGAGCCCTCCGTATAGGCTCGTCAAAGCAGCTAGGCCGCGATGCCAGCGAACTGGCCAGGGCGCGTGAGGTGCCGTTTCGTCTGAGCGGTCAAAACTCCAGGCTTCATCCAGCCCAGGTTCGGCGCCGGCAGGGATTTCATCATAAAGTTCAGCCGAAAATACGTTCCAGGCGCTTTCTCTGAGCTCATCGAGGTATTCGGCGCCCCTGATTTCCGGAATCATCGAACCCACGACTTGCAAGCGGGTCCGCACGTACGGAGCGACACCGATCTTCCGCCAATGTTGGAAGATGATCCGATAACCAGACCAAGTTTGATCCCCATCGAGCGCGAAAAGCAGTATCAAGGAAGCGCCAAGGGTGGTTAGGCAGGCAGACGCTACTTCGTCGATGCCAGACCGTGAGTCAACTAATACTATGTCAGGCTTCAACTGCGCCTCCAACATGTCAAGGAGACGACTGAGGCGCTGAGGCCAGGATTCACGTTCCCCAGTTGGACTGACCTTCGGCATCCAAACCCTGCCCAGCTTGGCCAAATATTCACCCGGATCTCGGCCATGCGCGGGGACAACATTGATATCGCCATCGCGAGACAGATCGCTGCTCGCAATCATCCCATCAAGTATGGCTTCACCATTGTTGACCAGATCCTCAACAAGCCAATCCGCTATGCCGTAACTCGGTCGCCGATCATCAGGAAGCAGCGACGAGGACAAGCCAGGAGATTCGAGGTCAAGATCAAGCACTAAGACGCGTCTTCCTTGCTCGGCCAGTTTCCATGCAGTAGCAGCCAATGCGGTCGATCGTCCAACTCCGCCCTTTATAGAGAAGAATACAATCCGAGGGGGCCCCAGCGACATTGGAGCAATTGTCGACCAATTACCCTCCACTGCCAAACGATCGATAACGCGAACGTGAGGGCAACCTTCGATTTCGAAACTCGACTGGTTGCCAAAGAGAGACTTAGTGTCAGCTTCCCACAGCAACGCCTGTTCCGGAGGATAGGCGTGCGCCCCAAGTCGAGCATGCATCTCGCGAGCAATATCATGCAACGCGGCCCCTACGGACGGCATACTCTGAATCGCATCGTCTACGATTAGCCGAACGCGAGCGTTTAGGTCCCGATTAATATATATAGTTGGACCGGAACTGAACGCTGCGGCATGGGAGGAGAAAATTTCCCCAAGGACCGGCAGAATGTCATCGAAAACGGTCATACAAGCAATCCATCGGCTTGGGCCTGGGCAATCAAAGTGCGAACAGCAAGAGCACCACGTCGATGGGCCTCAACGCGAGGGGCATCGAACAGTAGCTGATTTGCATACCGCTGGCTGGCGTTCCAGTCATTAAACGGGTTAGCATCAGGAAGAGGATATGACGCTCCATTGTGGTACCCACTCCTGTATGCGTCGTAGCGACTCCAGATTTGATCGGCATGAGTTCGATCCGCCGCTATAGCCGGGCTTCCATCGGCACGAAGTGCCATACCAAACTCGCACATGAGCTGCTTCAGGCCGCATTCGACAGCCAACCCGTATAGGTGATCGGCATTAGCCCATCGGCTATCGGTATATAGTTTCTCTGCGTCATGCCAATGCCGATTGTGGGCATCGTGAAAGTCCGCTTGCATCAAGATTAACGTCCATCCGCTACACGCTTGATATAACCTCGTGCGCACGATTCCGTGAAGCTTGAAGGATTATTTCGCTGCTCAACGGGATGAGACGATACCTATCAGCCAAGTGGATAAATTAGCGATGTTCTGGGCAGGTATTACGGTGACGATTTTATGAGACAAATTTATATTACTTGCTATAATTCCCGAATAGTGCGCCGATGGTTTCGAAGTTAATTATTTTTGCGTCAACGCTAATAAATTGATACGGCCAGCCCGTTTCCCAGGAATTCTGGGAAACGTTAACCATTCCTTACCGATTTCCCCCTACCGTGGCGCCACCACGCCATGATGTTCCACTCACCCCTGTTCATCCTGGGCTTCCTCCCGCTGTGCCTGACGGGCTTCTTCACCGTCGGCGCCGTCGCCGGAGGCCGCCTTGCGCTCGGCTGGCTGATCGCCGCCAGCCTGGTGTTCTACGGCTGGTGGAACCCGGTCTACGTGCCTCTGCTCATCGGCTCGGTCCTGACGAACCACGCGATTGTCCAGATGATCCGCCGCAGCCCCCGCCCCCGCGCCTGGATGATCGTCGGCGTGACGCTGAACCTGGCGGTGCTGGGCTGGTTCAAGTACGCCGACTTCCTGCTGCACAGCATCGCCCCGTCCGCCCCGCCCCTCCACATCACCCTGCCGCTGGCGATCAGCTTCTTCACCTTCCAGCAGATCATGATGGTGGTGGACACCGCGCGCGGCGGCGAGGCCGCCCGCGCCGAGGCCGCCGGCTTCCTCCCCTATGCCGCCTTCGTCACCTTCTTCCCGCACCTGATCGCCGGCCCCATCGTCCGGCCGGCCGAGATCATCCCGCAGCTCACGGTCCGCGACCTGGCCAGGCCACGCATGCAGAACCTGAGCGACGGGCTGCTGATTTTCCTGCTCGGGCTGGCCAAGAAGTGCGTGCTGGCGGACACATTCGGCAGCTTCGCCGACACCGGCTTCGGCGCCGTTGCGCACGGCGCGACGCTGACGTTCTTCGAGGCGTGGTACGCCACGCTGTCCTACGCCCTGCAAATCTATTTCGACTTCTCCGGCTACTCCGACATGGCCATCGGCCTGGCGCGGATGCTGAACGTGCGGTTCCCGCTGAACTTCGACAGTCCTTACCAGGCGCCCGACATCGCCGCGTTCTGGCGGCGCTGGCACATCACGCTGGGCGCGTTCCTGCGCGCCTACGTCTACATCCCGCTGGGCGGCAACCGAGCCAGGCCACGCCGGCAGGCGGCCAACCTGATGGTGACGATGCTGCTGGCCGGGCTGTGGCACGGCGCGGGCTGGAACTTCGTCGCCTGGGGCGGGCTGCACGGGCTGTACCTGGTGATCCACGCCCAGTACCGGCGATGGTTCCCGCCGATGCCGGCGCTGCTCGGCCAGGCGCTGACGCTGGCGGCGGTCGTCCTGGCCTGGGTGCCGTTCCGCGCCGCCTCGTTCGCCGACACGCTGGCCATGTTCCGCGGCCTGGCCGGGCTGAACGGCATCGCCCTGCCGCGGATGATCGTCTCCGCCCTGCCCCCACTTGCGGCTGTCGCCACGCCGGTGCCGCTGCTGCCGTCGCTGGCCGAGGCCCGGACCCTGAGCTTCCCGGAGGTCTCGGCCTGCCTGCTGCTGGGCTGGATGATCGTGCTGGCGCTGCCGAACGTGCACCGCATGTCGGAGCGCGCCCGCACCGCCACGCTGACCGCGGGTTTCGCGTTCTCGGTGCAGGCGGTGTTCTTCGCGCCGCACATCGCGCCGTTCCTGTACTTCCAGTTCTGATGCGCCGGATCATGGCCGCCTGCGCCGCCTCGCTTCTACTATATAACGTACTGTTCGCCTGTGTTTTGGACCGCCCGCTGACGCTCGGCGCCCTGCGCGCCCGCATCGAAGCGAACCTGGCCTACGGCGCCGCCATCGCCGGACCGAAGCTGGTCATCCTCGCCGGCTCGAACGGCCCCTATTCGCATCGCTGCCAGATCATCGCGCCGCTCATCGGCCGCCCCTGCGTCAATGCCGGCGTCGCCGTCGGCGTCGGGCTGGACTACCTGTTCGCCCGCTGGCAACCGCTGCTGCATCCCGGCGACATCGTCTACCTGCCGCTGGAGGAGGCACAGTACGCCCGCCCATGGGCCACGGCGGCGCTCGGGCCCGACGCCGCAATCATGCTGCGGCACGATCGCGCCACGCTGGCCACCATGCCCCTGCACCGGCAGGTCGCCGCGCTGTTCGTCTTCGACCTGCGCGGCGCGATCATGAGCCTGATCGAAACGGCGCTGGCCGACACCCACTTCCACGACCCACGGCAGGCCGTGACCGGATCGACCAACGCCATGGGCGACCATGTCGGGCACACCGCGGCGCTGGGCGCGGCAAACCGGGCGGTACTGGCCGCTGCGGTACCGTATCATCCCACCGCGGACGAGGTCCGTGCCGGCTACGGCACGCGCGTCGTGCGGGATTTCCTGCGCTGGGCCGGCAGCCACGGCGTGCGGGTCATCGGCGGCCTGCCGACGGGCTTCATTGATTCGCCGATTGATCCGGGCGCCCTCACGGCGATCCGCGCGCTGTACCGCTACGAGGGCGCCGGGTTCCTGGACCTGCCGAACCATAGCCGCTATCCGCGCAGCGCCTTCTTCGATACCCCGGACCACCTGAACGAAGCGGCGCAGATCCGCCACTCGGTGGCGGTGGCGCGGGCGCTCGTGCGCCTGACGGAACGGCCCGCCATGGCGGACTGCCGCCAATGTGCCCACGACGGCGGCGTTTCAGATGCGCGGGCGCATTGAAATCGCCGCCGTCCGACCGCATATGGCGCGGCGCAAGGAGGTGGACATGAACGACACCGTTTTGGAACAACATGCCTTTGGCGCCGAGGTCGGCCGCCTGCTCGACCTGGTCGTGCACTCGCTCTATTCCGAGCGCGAGATCTTCCTGCGCGAACTGGTCGCCAACGCCGCTGACGCGGTCGATCGCCGGCGCTTCGAATCGCTGACCGACTCCAACCTCGCGCCGCCGGCCGAGGCGAAGATCCGCATCGTGCCGGACAAGCAGGCCAGCACCCTGCTGATCGCCGACGACGGCATCGGCATGACCCGGCAGGAGATGATCGACAACCTGGGCACCATCGCCCGCTCCGGCACCCGCGCCTTCGCCCAGAGCCTGGCCGACAGCAAGCCCGAGGACCGTCCCAGCCTGATCGGCCAGTTTGGCGTCGGCTTCTACTCGGCCTTCATGGTCGCGGACCGGGTGGAGGTGACGTCGCGCAAGGCCGGATCGGAGGAAGCCTTCACCTGGGCCTCCGACGGCGCCGGCGAATTCACCCTGGCGCACGCCACGCGTGAGAGCCCCGGCACCGACGTGGTGCTGCACATCAAGTCCGACGCCACGGAATACCTGGAGCCGATGCGGCTGGAGACGGTGATCCGCAAGTGGGCCGACCACATCACCCTGCCGATCACTGTGGCGCAGGACGGCAAGGACCAGCCGGCGAACGAAGGCACGGCGCTGTGGCGCAAGTCGAAGTCCGACGTGACCGAGCAGTCGTACAAGGAGTTCTACCGCCACCTCGGCCATTTCTTCGACGATCCCTGGGCGACGCTGCACTGGCGGGCGGAAGGCACGCTGGAATATTTCTGCCTGCTGTTCATCCCGGGCATGAAGCCGTTCGACGTGCTGGACAACGACCGCGACTCCCACGTCCGCCTGCACGTCCGGCGCATGTTCATCACCGACAAGGCCGATCTGCTGCCGCACTGGCTGCGCTTCGTCAGCGGCGTGGTCGATACCGAGGACCTGCCGCTGAACGTCTCGCGCGAGATGCTGCAGACCACGCCCGTGCTCGCCCGCATCCGCAAGGCGCTGATCGGCCGCGTGCTGTCGGAACTGAAGAACCGCGCCGGTGACGCCGCCGACTACGACAAGTTCTGGGAGAACTTCGGCGCCATCCTGAAGGAAGGGATCTGGGAGGATTCCGAGCACCGCGCCGAGATCGCGCCGCTGCTGCGCTTCCGGTCCTCGTCGCAGGACGGCTGGACCTCGCTGCCGGACTACGTCTCGCGCATGCAGCCTGGGCAGGAGGCGATCTACTACCTGACCGGCGATTCGCCTGAGGCGCTGAAGACCTCGCCGCAGCTCGAAGGCTTCCGCGCCAAGGGCATCGAGGTGCTGCTGATGTCCGACTCGATCGACTCGTTCTGGCCGGAACGGCTGGACAGTTTCGAGGACAAGAAGCTGCGCAGCGTCACCCAGGCGGCGGAAGACCTGGGCAAGGGCGAGGACCTGCCGGACATCTCGCCGCTGCTGGCAGCGTTGAAGACGGCGCTGGGCGACAGCGTCGCCGACGTGCGGGCGACGGCGCGGCTGACCGACAGCGCGGTGGTGCTGGCCTCCGGCGCGCACGGCCCCGACCTGACGATGCAGCGCCTGCTGCGCCGCGCCGGGCGGGCGACGATGCCGGCGAAACCGGTGCTGGAAGTCAACCCGCGCCACAAGCTGATCGAGACGCTGTCGGCGAAGCTGGCGGACACCGGCCTGATCACCGAGGCCGCGGCGACGCTACTGGACCTGGCGCAGGTGCAGGAAGGCGACCTGCCGGCGGACGCGACCGCCTTCGCGCGGCGTGTAACGACCCTGCTGGCCGGCAGCCTGGGGTAGTATCGGCGCCAACCTGGCAGTAACGGCGGCCGGGACGCCGGCGGGTGGAAGCGCCCGCCGGCGTTGTTGTTGTTGTTGTTGTTTGCCGACCTCGTTGTTTGTATGTCACGGTCCGGCACGCCGGCACGCTTCGACGGCAGAATAACAAGCACGTAATACCATCCAGCGTTGAGAGTGGCCGTTGCCACCTCGTCATGGCGGGCGCAGGCCCGGCATCCACGCCTTATGCTGGTATCAGCCCTGCAAGGCGTGGATGGCGGCCCTGCGCCCGCCATGACGGCAGAGCAGCCGCACCGCCTGTGCCCCTGTTTTAACGCCAATGAGACCTTCGCCCACCATAACGCGGAAGGGCCGGTGCGCCGGCTCCGGCGGATCGGTTACTTTTCCCAAGGCCCAAAAGTATCGTTTCACCGTATCGAGCCGATGCGGGGGCACCGGCCATGAAATGAGGCTGTGCTGCCGCAATGGGCGGCGCAATCCGCGCGGCGGCCCTGCGGGGGACGGCGGAACAGCCGGGCAACAGTGGAGATTTCGCATAGACACCCGCGGCCTGTTCCATGATCTTCTTCATCGGATCACGCCCGGCCGGTGCGCGACTCTCGCCGGATTCGGTCATCCGGTCTAGCCTGACACTTTGTTGGGACGCCACCGGATGACAAATCCGGTCGCGCCCCTATCTCTTCTGTCTGACGAGGACATGCGTGCATGCTCGAACAGCGATTTGATTGCATAACCGGTTCGGCGACGGACACGCGCCCGGTCCATGCGGTGCGGCCGGGCGGACTGGCCGCGTTCCTGCAAACGCTGGCGCCCGCCGCGGCGGCCTTCCTGCGGGACGCGGATTTCTCAGCCAAGGCCGGCGAGCTGGCGCTGCTGCCGGGTCCCGACGGCGTTGCCGCCGCAGTGCTGGGCCTGGGGACCGATTCGGCGCCGTTCGCATTCGGCGTGTTGCCGGCGCGCCTGCCGCAGGCCGGGGCATGGCGGCTGGAGCCGGGTGACTACGATCCGGCCGCCGCGACGCTCGGCTACCTGCTGGGCGCCTACCGCTATGACCGGTTTCGTTCCTCGGCCGCACGGTCCGTCGCCACCCTGCTGGTTCCCTCCGGTCACGAGGCCAGCCTGTCGCAGGCTGCCGCAACCTGGATGGTGCGCGACCTGATCAATACCCCGGCGAACTGTCTCGGCCCCGTCGAACTGGCGGACTTCGCCGTCTCGCTGGCGCAGCGGCACGGTGCCCGGCACGCGGTTTCGGCCGGCGAGGCGCTCGAGGAAGCCTACCCGACCGTCGCCGCCGTCGGCCGCGGCGCGGCCCGTCCGCCGCGGGTGGTGGTGTTCCATTGGCAGGGCCGCGAAGCAACGGACGAGTCGCCGCTGGTATCGCTGTGCGGCAAGGGCGTCTGTTTCGATACCGGCGGCTACGACCTGAAGCCCTCGGCCGCCATGCTGCGGATGAAGAAGGACATGGGCGGCGCCGCAACCGTTCTTGGACTGGCGCGACTTGTCATGGAGGCCGATCTGCCTATCCGCCTGGCGGTGCGGGTGGGATGCGTGGAAAACGCCGTGTCCGGCACTGCCATGCGGCCATCCGACATCCTGCACACCCGGTCCGGCCTGACGGTCGAGGTCGGCAACACCGACGCCGAGGGGCGGCTGGTGCTGTGCGACCTGCTGGACGAAGCCTGCGAGGAGGAACCGGCGCTGCTGGTCGATTGCGCCACGCTGACGGGCGCCGCGCGGGTGGCGCTCGGCCCGGACCTGCCGGCACTGTTCTGCAACGATGACAGCCTGGCGGAGGCAGCCTTACGGTTAGGTAATGTTGTCCATGACCCGCTTTGGCGGTTGCCGCTGTGGTCAGGCTACAATGACTGGTTGAAGAGCACAGTTGCCGACGTCAACAACGTCGCTTCGAAGCCAATGGCCGGCGCGATCGTCGCCGGGCTGTACCTGCAACGGTTCGTCAGGCCGGGCACGCCGTGGATGCACGTCGATCTCTACGCCTGGAACGACCAGTCGCAGCCCGGACGGCCGGAAGGCGGCGAGGCCATGGCCATGCGCGCGCTGTTCGCGCTGATCCAGGAGCGGTTCCCGCAACGGGTGGCAAAATAATCACAGAATTGAAGCGTGAGGTGCGCTGGCTTTGTAACACACAAAGACGTGATCAACGGCCGGAAACCCACCAAAGGGTTGGGACGTCTGAAAAAGCAGCCGAGTGTGCTGCTGGCGGGGTCGCGCCGCGGTTATACGGCTGGGTGGGGGAGCGGAAAGTGCTCACGCTGGCGTGAAAGTAATAAGGTTGACCCCGATCTGTATTTTGTTTAGACAACGAAACCGTGGACGTTGCGAATCGGTGCGACGCCAAAGAAAGGAATCAGACATGGCAGCTCCTCCCAATCCGGTCTCCGACGCCCAGGTCGGCCTGCTGCGCGACACCGTGGTCGCGTTGGTTCGCCGTGACGGCGCAGATCTCTCGGCCCGTCAGCTTGGGGTCTTCCTGACCTGCTACCTGAACGAAGGCGGCCATACCGTCCGCGGCCTCGCCGCCGAGCTGAACGTTTCGAAGCCCGCCATCACCCGCGCCCTGGACCGCCTGGGCGAACTCGACCTGGCGCGCCGCAAGGTGGATCCGATGGACCGCCGCAGCGTGCTGGTGCAGCGCACCGCAAAGGGCTCTGCCTTCCTGCGCGACCTCCGCGCCATCATGACCGAGGCCTCCGGCGACGGAAAGCGGACGACGCGAAAGGCCGCCTGAGGTTTTTCATCCGGACTGGCTGAAAACGCGCGTCCATGGACCTTGCGTCGTGACCCTCGCCTGGCTTGCCGGGCGAGGGTCACGCCGTTCTGGGAGGAGGCAGCAACCGTTCTCTCACCGTTATGGCCGGGCGTGTCCCGGCTATCCACCCCCCGCCGTCGAAGCGCAGATGGCCGGGACACGCTTGGCCATAACGGTGAGAGAACGGCCGGCGTCCTGTCCTGGTGAGCACAGGGACAGCCGACCACCCCGGCCGTTGCGGATGAAATAGCCAGCCGGGACGGAACGGTTGCCGGCTGGCGCCCGGCCTCTTGTGCGGACCGATGGCTTCATGGACGCTCGGGCGGCGGGGCGAACCCCGCGGGAGACGGTGATCATGTCGGAAGCCGAAATAGGCGCCTGGCTGGCAACCCAGCGTGACGCGATGGTCGATCTGCTGCGGGAGATCGTAAACATCGACAGCGGCAGCGCCAACAAGCCGGGCATCGACGCAGTGGGCGCGGCGATCAGCCGTTTCCTGCAAGGGCACGGCCTGGCGATCGAGACGCTGCCGCAGCCCCGCCACGGCGACTGCCTGCGCGCCACCATCCCGGGCCAGGCCCGGGGCAACGCCGGCGGCGCCATCGTGCTGATGGGCCACCGCGACACCGTGTTCCCCGACGGCGAGGCGGCGCGCCGCCCGTTCAGCATCCGCGACGGCCTTGCCCACGGCCCGGGCGTGGCCGACATGAAGGCGGGCCTGGTGATGAACTGCTTCATCCTCGCCGCCTTCGCCCGCTGCGGCGGCGCTCCCGGACCGCTGGTCGGCCTGTTCACCGGCGACGAGGAAATCGGCTCCCCCGAAGGCCGCGCGGTGATCGAGGCGGAGGCGCGGGGCGCCCGCGTGGTGTTCAATGCCGAGCCGGGGCGGGTGTCCGGCAACGTGGTGACCGGGCGCAAGGGCGGCGTGTTCCTGTCGTTCCGCATCACCGGCAAGGCGGCGCATGCCGGCGGCAATTTCACCGCCGGCGTCAGCGCCATCGAGGAACTGGCGCGCAAGGTGCAGGCGTTGCACGCGCTGACCGACCTCGGCCGTGGCATCACCCTGAACGTCGGGCTGGTCAGCGGCGGGCAGAGCGTCAACACCGTCGCGCCCTGGGCGGCGGGGGAGATCGACTGCCGCTATGCCGATCCGGCGGACAAGGACGACCTCGTGGCGCGCATTGCCGCGATCGTCGGCCGCAGCTACGTCCCCGGCACCAGCGCCGAGCTGTCGGTCCGGGGCGCGTTCCTGCCGCTGACCCAGACCCCGGCGGCGCGGCGCCTGTTCGAGCTGTATGCCGATGCCGCCGCGGCCAGCGGCTTCCACGCCGGCGGCGAGTTCACCGGCGGCTGTGCCGATTCAGGCTTCACCGCCGCGATCGGCGTTCCGACGCTGTGCGGCGTCGGCCCGGTGGGCGGGCATGCGCACACGCCTGAAGAGTTCCTGCGCCTCGACAGCCTGGTGCCGCGCGCCCAGGCTTGCGCCCGGGCGATCCTGCGGCTGGAGGCGGCGGGGCTGTAGCGCCGTGGCGGCGTCACCAGCCACGATGCCAGCCGCCGCCCCAGCCGCCGCCACGGTACCAACCGCCGCCGACGCCGACATAGGAGCCGCCGTAGTAGGGTCCGGGATAGCCGTAGTAGCCATATCCCGGATAGGCCGGGTACATGACACACCCGCCCAGCGTTGCCGCCAGGGCCAGGGCGGCCAGCGTCAGGATGAATCGGCTGCCAAACGGATGGGCCATCGGTCTGTTCCTTCCATCGCACGGTTGATCCATGGCCGGTCTTCAAGGCGTTTTCGCGGCCAGGATACGTCAATCCCGTGCCGTCTCGTCGGGTCCGCGTGTCCGCGCGCCACGCGGCCGGCGGATTTAGTTGGCGATCCGCTTCAATCGCGCCCTGATCAGCCATGGTGCGTGCCGATTGGCATGATGCATCGCAATCCGCAACTTTTCCGCCTCGCCGCCATGGTCGCCCTGGCCGCCCTGCTGGATGGCATGACGCTGCCGGTGGTCGCGGCCCCCGCCCCCGCCGGCCCGTTGGCACCGGCCACGCCTCAGGTCGAGCATGCGGCCAGGCCGCAGCCGCCGGTGGTGCGTCCGGTGCCGCCGATCGGCGGCATCCGGCACCCGTTGGCGCCCCGGGCGCCGCACGTCGTCCCGGCTCCGGGGATGCGCCCGCCCGTGGCGCAGCCGCCGACCCGCGCGCCCGTGGCGCCGCCCGCGGCGATGCGCGCCGCGGCGCCACCGGTTGCGCATGTGGTGCCGCCGGGCGCGCAGGCCGCCGTCCACCCGGTGCTGGCGGCAACACAGCATGGACACAAGCCCGGCGAGCGGTAAGCCGCCATTGCCGCATGGCGAGCGTGTCTGCGACTGAGCGTGGGTCCCGGGCGCAGCCTGATGCGGGCGTGACGCCGGGGTTTTGCCATGGAAGCCAGCCCGCCTCACAGGGTGAGTTGCAGACGCGCAAAGGCGGTCGCGATCATATTACTGTGGAAATACAATCTTAACTGTCACGTCTGTCGCCTTCGGGATTTCCGGTTTATTTCACCTTGATGATAACCAGCAGTGGTTGCTGAGTTTCATCAGATACAAGCCTTTTGGGGTCCTCTTTCATGTTGAGCGCCTGGCGGATGTTGCCGCTGCTCGCCGGCGAAGCGGCGCGGGCGAATCCAATCGGTATTCAAACGGAACCTTACCGGCTGCCGGGCCCGTCGCAGCGGATCAGCACCCTGGCGATCCCGCAGGGCGATGTCGGGCAAACCCAATTCATGCTGAATGGCGGCTCGTCAAACCCGGTTGCGGTCAGCATCCAGACCAGTACGAACGAGGGCGTGGTCGCCGGCTCGCAAGCAGGATTATACGCCGCGCCACCGACTGGACGGCACCCTGTCTTTCCACCGGGATCGGCACGATCACCCTGACGTTCTCGGAGGCGCAACGCCATTTCGGACTGCTCTGGGGTCGGTTGACCGCAAATCCACCGCCAACACCGTCGACGGCACGACGGTAACGCCGATCGCGGCCATCAGCGGAGACGACATCCTGGTCGCCACCGGCCAAGAAGGCCCGAGCGGC
Source organism: Rhodopila globiformis (assembly GCF_002937115.1). Taxonomy (GTDB): domain Bacteria; phylum Pseudomonadota; class Alphaproteobacteria; order Acetobacterales; family Acetobacteraceae; genus Rhodopila; species Rhodopila globiformis. The sequence goes on from NZ_NHRY01000248.1 coordinate 31,311, forward strand.
GCGCAAGGCCATGGCGGCATCGTTCCGGCGTGAGCCGGTCGGATCGTTTGCAACCGGACTTTTTCCGGCAGCGGCTCGCCGGCAGGCTGGGGCGATTTGTTTCACCCTGTGACAAACGGGACCGCTGCAGCGCGCGGGGTAGGAGACCGGGCGCCGCCCTTGCCATGCGATGGACAATTCCACATATATAATAAGTACGGAGACACCAGCATGAGCCACCCGGCGCGTCCGGGGCGTAACGGCATGCCGGCAGGCGGCACGCCGCCGCCGGCAGAACCAGGGCAACGGGCAGCCGGCGCGCATCCGCCGGCAACCGATGGGGCTTGCGCCACCGGTATGCCCACCGGCCGGGACAGGGACTTGCCAATATCGCGGTCTCTTCCAACCTCTCCCTGGCCAAAGCCGGGGACGGAGACAGGCCGCAGGCAGGCTCGCGTGGCGCCGGGGCAACGGCCCGCTGAACCGGAAAGGAACAATCGATGAGCCACCTTGTCTATGTACTGAACGGCCCGAACCTCAACCTGCTGGGCAAGCGGCAGCCGCACATCTACGGCCATGAGACCCTGGCCGACGTCGAGCGCGACTGCCGCGCCCTGGCGACGGAACTCGGGCTGGACCTGCGCTTCCACCAGAGCAACCGGGAATACGAGCTCATCGACTGGATCCACGAGGCGCGCGAGACGGCCGGCGGCATCGTCATCAACCCGGCCGCCTTCACCCACACCTCGGTCGCCATCCTGGATGCGCTGAACGCATTCGATGCGCCGGTGATCGAGGTGCACATCTCCAACGTGCACAAGCGCGAGGAATTCCGCCATCACTCCTTCGTCTCCCGCCGGGCGGACGGCGTGATCGCCGGCTTCGGCACCCAGGGCTACCTGCTGGCGCTGCGCCGGGTCGCCAGGCTGATCGCGGAGAAGAACACCGAATGACCGAGCACCCTGTCCGGCTGGCGGTCATCGGCGCCGGGGCCATCGGCAGGCGCCACATCGCGCACGTGCTGGCCGAGGACTGCGCTGAGCTGATCGCCATCGTCGATCCGGCGCCCGAGGCGCAGGCGCTGGCGGCCGGCATGTCCGTGGCGTGGTATCCGGACTTCGCGGCCATGATGACGCATGAGCCGCCGGACGGCGTCATCATCGCCACCCCCAACCGGACGCACGTCGCCCTCGGGCTGGAAGCGGTGCAGGCCGGGCTGCCGGCGCTGATCGAGAAGCCGATCGGCGACGACGTCGCGCCGGCGGCCCGCCTGGTGGAAGCCGCGGAGAAAGCCGGCGTCGACCTGCTGGTCGGCCATCACCGCCGGCACAATCCGCTGGTCCGGGCGGCGAAGGGCACCATCGAGGCCGGACGGCTCGGGCGGCTCGTGGCGGCGCATGCGACGTACTGGGTGCACAAGCCGGACGCATATTTCACCGTCGCCTGGCGGCGGGAGGCGGGCGCCGGGCCGGTGCTGCTTAATCTGATCCACGACGTGGACCTGCTGCGCTACCTGTGCGGCGAGGTGGTCTCGGTGCAGGCGATGGAAAGCAACGCGCGGCGTGGCCATCCGGTTGAGGACACGGCGGTGATCCTGCTGCGGTTCGCCAGCGGCGTGCTCGGCACGATGACGGTGTCCGACACGATTGTCTCGCCCTGGGGCTGGGATGTGACCGCCGGCGAGAATGCCGCGTTTCCCCGCACGGCGGAGAGCTGCCATTTCATTGGCGGGACGCAGGGATCGCTGACCATCCCACACCTGGACGTGTGGCACAGCAAGACCCGGCCGGACTGGCTGGAGCCGGTGGAGGCGGAATGCCTGGCCGTCGTGGCGGCGGATCCGCTGGCGCTGCAGGTGCGCAACCTGTGCGACGTGGTGCGCGGGGCGGCCCAGCCGGTGGTGTCCGGGCGGGAGGGCCTGGCCACGCTGAAGGTCGTCGCCGGGATCAAGCAGGCCGCCGCGACGGGACAGGTCGTGACTGTCTGACTTCGGGAGGGGGCGTGGCGGCCGGTGCCTGCTGCACGGGCCGATTTTCAACACGGAGAAGACGGAGGGCCACGAAGGTTTCCGGGGGCCAGCGGCCTGGTCGCCCCAACGGCCCCTACGCCATTTCATGCGCTTCGCGCGAAGCACATTATACCAGTGGCCCGGACCGATGATTGATCTTGCATGGCGCCGTCACGGTCATTTTCTGCCGGCCGGCATGGGTGATCGGACAGAGCCACAGAACAAGAACATCTGCGTTCATCTGCGTTTCCTCTTATTCCGTAGAATGCACAAACACGCTGCATCCCGGCCTGGGCACCGCCGATCGGTCCGTGCGGTGCTGAGAGTGCCCGGTTGGGGAACCGCAGATGAACGCAGATAAACACAGATGATGGCGGTGCGGACAAGCGGATGTCTGTGCCATCCGGCCCGCTTCCACCCAGCAAGGCATTGATTGCGGATGTCACCCCGGCGCGATTCCTTGGTGCGTATTCGCCGGCAGGAACCGGTCATTGGACCAGGCCGCTGGTATGACTGCTCTTCTCCGTGGCGCTCCCCGTGGGTCTTCGTCATCTCCGTGTTGAAAATGCGAAGCCGAAGCCGCCCCGGCCCCATCCTGCATGGCACCCTGCCCGGCCCTGGCGATGCGGGAAACCGCCAGATCCGGGCCGTACGTCAACCGATGCAGACCCTACCCCCGCAGCGCCGCAATGGCCCGGTCATACGGTGGGCGGCCGAACACCGCGGAACCGGCGACCAGCGCCGTCGCGCCGGCCTCGATCACCACCGGCGCGGTCTCCGGCGTCACCCCGCCATCGACCTCGATCTGGATCGGCCGGTCGCCGATCATCCGGCGCAGGCGGCGAATTTTGTCCACGGCGGCGGCGATGAACTTCTGCCCGCCGAAGCCCGGGTTCACCGTCATCACCAGCACCAGGTCGATGCGATCGAGCACATACTCGACCACGCTCTCCGGCGTCGCCGGGTTCAGCGCCACGCCGGCCTTCTTGCCCAGCGCGCCGATGGCCTGCAGGGTGCGGTCGAGGTGCGTGGTCGCCTCGGCGTGCACGATGATGCGGTCGGCGCCGGCGGCGGCGAAGGCTTCCAGGTAGGAATCCACCGGGCTGATCATCAGGTGGGTGTCGAAGCACTTGTCGGTGTAGCGGCGGATCGCCTTCACCACGTCCGGCCCGAAAGTAATGTTGGGAACGTAATGGCCGTCCATGACGTCCAGGTGGATCCAGTCGGCGCCGGCCTCATCAACCGCACGCACTTCATCGCCCAGGCGGGAGAAATCAGCGGACAGAATCGACGGGGCGATGAGGACCTTGTTCATTGTGCCTGCTCCTGTGCAGCGGCGAAGACGCGACTGGCGAGAATTTCGTCCGGTTCGATGGTCATGAGGTCATCGACGGTGATGGCATGTCCCTGGGTTTCGAACAACCGCACCGCCTGGCGCAGGCGCGCACGATCCAGCGCGTTGCGCACCGAACGCGCGTTGGAAAAGTGCGGCTGCGTCATGCGCGCGGTGATATAGCGCGCGAACGCCTCCTGCGCGGCCGGGCTAAAACGGTAGTTCTGCTGCGTCAGCATCATCTCGGCGATCGCCATCAGTTCCTCGGCTGTGTAGTCCGGGAAGTCGATGTGGTGGGCGATGCGCGAGCGGAAACCGGGGTTGGAGGTGAAGAACCGGTCCATCCGGTCAGCGTAGCCGGCCATGATCACCACCAGGTCGTTGCGGCGGCTTTCCATCACCTGCAACAGGATCTCGATGGCTTCCTGGCCGTAGTCGCGCTCGTTCTCCGGGCGGTACAGGTAGTACGCCTCGTCGATGAACAGCACGCCGCCCATCGCCTTCTTGAGGATTTCCTTGGTCTTCGGCGCGGTGTGGCCGATGTACTGGCCGACAAGGTCGTCGCGGGTGACCGAGACCAGGTGATTGGAGCGGATGTAGCCAAGCCGGTGCAGGATGTCGGCCATGCGGGCGGCAACGGTCGTCTTGCCGGTGCCGGGGTTGCCGGTAAACGACATGTGCAGCGTCGGCGGCTGCGCCGTCAGGCCGGCCTCGCTGCGGATTTTGTCCACCAGCAGCAGCGCGGCGATCTCGCGGATGCGCCGCTTCACCGGGCGCAGGCCGACGAGTTCATTGTCAAGCTGGTCCAGGACCGCCCCGACACCGGAGGATTCGAAGGCAGCGGCGAGGTCGATCGCTGGCGGGGAGGCGACGTCGTCGGGCATTTCGTGGGTCTCCTGCAGATTGTCGTCGTGGGCGGCAGCGCCCCCATTGGCGTTAAAATGGCGTGGCGGCGGCACGATGCTTGCCATTCCGTCATGGCCCGGCTTGTCCGGGCCACCTATTCCAGCACTGTGCCGCGACAGGTGGCCCGGACAAGCCGGGCCATGACGAGGAGGCAACTGCCAGCCCTATTTTAACGCCAATGCGGCAGCGCCCCACCGTCATGGTCGGCAACGCCCCATCGTCATGGCCGGGCGTGTCCCTGCCATCTGCACACAGGCGGCGGGGATAGATGGCCGGGACACGCCCGGCCATGACGATAGAAGACAGGGGCGGCGGCCGGAACCGCCGCCCCTGTCGCCGCATCACACCGCGTAGCGCGAACCCATCGGCTTTTCGGCCGCGTATGACCGCGTCGTATAACGCTGGTTCCGCCCCTCGCCTTCCTCGCGCACCAGCATGAACCCGGGCTCTTCCTCCGGACGGTCGGTGATGAAGGACAGCCGCACGCTCTCCCACCCCGCCGTCGCGTCGAACGCCGAGAGGCGGATATAGGCCCGGCCCTTGTGCACCTTGCGGCACTCGGACAGCTCATACATCACGCCGGCCGGGTCCTTGAGGTCGAACATCGGCTGGCCCCACATCTCCCAGTAGGTGTTGCGGGGATGCGGGTCGTCGGTGAACTCGATGTTCACCGCCCAGTTGTTGCGCAGGCAGTAGGCTACCTGCTTGCTGATCTGCTCGTCCGTCAGGTCCGGCAGGAAGCTGAAAGCACCTTGAGTGATACGCATGTCTGGACAGTCTCCTGCTTAGGCCGGGGTCATTGTGGGAACGAAGTCGGGCGTGTCGGTCGAGGCGTAGTCGAAGGTGACGTCCTTCCAGACCTCCAGCGCCTGCCGCAGCGGCGCGCAGCTCTTGGCCGCGGCGGCCAGGATCTCCGGGCCCTCGTTCAGGTAGTCGCGGCCTTCGTTACGGGCCAGGACCATCGCCTCCAGCGCCACGCGGTTGGCCGTCGCGCCCGCCGCGATACCCTGCGGGTGGCCGATGGTGCCACCGCCGAACTGCAGCACGCAGTCCTCGCCCAGCAGGTGCAGAAGCTGGTGCATCTGGCCGGCATGGATGCCGCCCGAGGCCACCGGCATCAGCTTGCGCATCCCGCCCCAGTCCTGGTCGAAGAACAGGCCATTCTGGAGCGCCATCGGATTAAACTGCTCGCGGCAGATGTCGTAGTAGCCCTTGGTCGTCGCCGGGTCGCCTTCCAGCTTGCCGACGACCGTGCCGGCATGGATGTGGTCCACGCCCGCCAGCCGCATCCACTTGGCAATCACGCGGAAGCTGACGCCGTGCGTCTTCTGCCGTGTGTAGGTCGAGTGGCCCGCGCGGTGCAGGTGCAGGATCATGTCGTTGCGCCGCGCCCACTTGGCGATCGACTGGATGGCGCTGTAGCCGATGACCAGATCGATCATGATGATGGTCGAGCCAAGCTGCTTGGCGAACTCGGCGCGCTCGTAGATCTGCTCCATGTCGCCGGCGGAGACGTTCAGGTAGGTGCCCTTCACCTCGCCCGTCATCGCCTGCGCGCGGTTCACCGCCTCCATGCAGTACAGGAACCGGTCGCGCCAGTGCATGAAGTTCTGGCTGTTGATGTTCTCGTCGTCCTTGGTGAAGTCCAGGCCGCCCTTCAGCGCCTCGTACACCACGCGGCCGTAGTTGCGGCCCGAAAGGCCCAGCTTCGGCTTCACCGTCGCGCCCAGCAGCGGGCGGCCGAACTTGTCGAGGCGCTCGCGCTCCACCACGATGCCGGTCGCCGGCCCGTGGAACGTCTTCACGTAGCTGATCGGCAGCCGCATGTCTTCCAGGCGCAGCGCCTTCAGCGGCTTGAAGCCGAACACGTTGCCGATGATCGAGGCCGAGAGGTTGACGATCGAGTCGGGCTCGAACAGCTCGATGTCATACGCGATGTAGGCGAACCACTGGCCCGGGGTGCCCGGCACCGGATCGACGCGGTAGGCCTTGGCGCGATAGTTCTCGCAGGCGGTCAGGCGGTCGGTCCAGACCACCGTCCAGGTCGCGGTGGAGCTTTCGCCCGCCACAGCCGCCGCGGCTTCTTCCGCGTCCACGCCGTCCTGCGGCGTGATGCGGAACACCGCCAGGACGTCAGTGTCCTTCGGCTGGTAGTCGAGGTCGAAGTACCCCATCTCCTTGTACTTCATCACGCCGGCATCGTACCGGCCTTTGCGCTGAGTCGCTGGTGTCACGACGTTCATCCTGTTATCTCCTTGACTACTCAGGCGGCTTTGGTTTGGGTGGACGCGCCAACGGGATCGAGATCGCCCTTGGCGTAGCGGGTGGCCATGGTCTTCAGCGGCAGCGCGGCCAGCTTCGGCGCCTGGCCGGCGGTGCCGAATTCCTCGAACCGTTGCGCGCACAGCGCGGTCAGCGACGCCATCGCCGGCTTCATGAAGGCGCGCGGGTCGAACTCCGCCTTCTTTTCCGTGGCGATCTTGCGGAACTGGCCGACCATGGCGATGCGGCAGTCGGTGTCGATGTTGATCTTGCGGACGCCGTACTTGATGCCGAGCTGGATCTCGCGCACCGGCACGCCCCAGGTCTGCGGCATGGCGCCGCCATAGCTGTTGAAGATCTCCTGCAGGTCCTGCGGCACCGAGGACGAGCCGTGCATCACCAGGTGGGTGTTCGGCAGCCGCTCGTGGATCGCCTTGACCACGTCCATCGCCAGGATGTCCCCGGTCGGCTCGCGGTTGAACTTGTAGGCGCCGTGGCTGGTGCCGATGGCGACGGCCAGCGCATCGACGTGGGTGCGCAGCACGAAGTCCTTCGCCTGGTCCGGGTCGGTCAGCAGCTGGTCACGCGACAGCACGCCTTCCGCGCCGTGGCCGTCTTCCTTCTCGCCATGGCCGGTTTCCAGCGAGCCGAGGCAGCCAAGCTCGCCTTCCACCGACACGCCGATGGCATGCGCCATTTCCACGACCTTGGAGGTGACGGCGACGTTGTAGTCGTAGCTGGCCGGCGTCTTGCCGTCGGCCTCCAGCGATCCGTCCATCATGACGCTGGTGAAGCCGGACTGGATCGCCGAGAGGCAGGTGGCGGGCTTGTCGCCGTGGTCGAGATGCATGCAGACCGGGATCGACGGCCAGGTTTCCACCGCCGCCTCGACCATCTTGCGCAGCATGATCTCGCCGGCATAGGCGCGGGCGCCGCGGCTGGCCTGGATGATCACCGGCGAGGCGGTCTTCTCCGCCGCCGCCATGATCGCGACCAGCTGTTCCATGTTGTTGATGTTGAACGCCGGCACGCCGTACTCATGCTCGGCGGCATGGTCCAGCATCTGGCGCAGGCTGATGAAAGCCATAAGTGCGTCCTCTTCTGCGTTATTCTTGTCGGAGTCAGCTTGCGCGGCGCGAGCGCTCGTAAAGCTGCATGATCATCGGCGTCAGGATCAGCTGCATGGCGAGGTCGAGCTTGCCGCCGGGGATGACGATCGAGTTGGCGCGCGACATGAAGCTGCCCTGCAGCATCGAGGTCAGGTAGGCGAAGTCGATGCCGCGTGGACTCTTGAAGCGGATCACCACCAGTGATTCATCGGCGGTGGGGATCCACCGGGCGATGAACGGATTGGAGGTATCGACCGTCGGCACGCGCTGGAAGTTCACGTCGGTCTCGGTGAACTGCGGGCAGATGTAGCGGACATAGTCCGGCATCCGGCGCAGGATGGTGTCGGTGACCGCTTCTGTAGAGTAACCACGCGACGCCTTGTCGCGGTGGATCTTCTGGATCCATTCCAGGTTGATCACCGGCACCACGCCGATTTTCAGGTCCGCGTGCTTCGCGACATTGGCCTCCTCGGTCGCGACTGCGCCGTGCAGGCCCTCGTAGAACAGCATGTTGGTGCCGTCGGGGAATTGCTCCCACGCCGTGAACGTGCCGGCCGGCGCGCCGTACAGATCGGCTTCCTTCTGGTCGTGCACATAGTGCCGGGTCTGGCCGGTGCCGCTGCGGCCATATTCCTTGAACACGGCCTCCAGTTCCGGCAGCAGGTTGGCTTCCGGACCGAAATGGCTGAAGTGGTGGTTGCCCGACGCTTCGGCCTCGGCCATGGCGCGGCGCATTTCCATCCGGTCATACCGGTGGAACGCGTCGCCCTCGATCCAGGCCGCGGTGATCTTTTCGCGCGCGAAAATGCGCTCGAACGTGGCCTTGACCGTGGTGGTGCCGGCACCGGACGAGCCGGTGACGGAGATGATGGGATGCTTGACCGACATTGGTAGTGACTTTCCCCGTCAGGACTTGAACAGGCCGCGGACGGCAAACAGCGGCCGTTGTCCTGCCTGCGGCACGCTTTCGGCATAAAGCTCCATGACCCGCGTGACCTTGTCCGTCGATCCGAAGATCAGCGGCGCATGCTCGTGCAGATCCCTAGGCTTGAGGTCGAGAATCCGGCTGTATCCATCGGTCGCGGTGCCGCCGGCCTGCTCGATCAGCAGGGCGATCGGGTTGGCCTCATACAGCAGGCGCAGCCGCCCGCGGTGGTAGCCGGGCCGCTTGTCGCCGGGATACAGGTAGATGCCGCCGTTCAGCAGCACGCGGAACGTTTCGGATACGACGGCGCCGAGCCAGCGGGTGTTGTAGTCCACCCCGCGCGGGCCGTCGCTGCCGGCAATGCATTCCTCGACGAAGGCGCGGACCGCCAGCGGCCAGTGCCGGGCGTTCGATCCGTTGATGGCATAGATCCGCTGCGCCGGGATGATCTGGATCCGGCTGCGGGTCAGGACGAAGATGCCCTTCGCCGGGTCGAGCGTGAAAATGTCCACGCCGTCCTTCAGCGTCAGCACCAGGGCGGTGTGCGGCCCATACAGGACGAAGCCGGCGGCAAGCTGGTTGCTGCCCTGGGTCAGGAAACTGGCCTTCGCATCGCCGGCGACCGCCGGCAGCAGCGAGAACACCGTCCCCATCGGCGCGTTGAAGTCGATGTTGTTGGAGCCGTCCAGCGGATCCATCGCCACGACGACGGCGCCGGCGGGGTCGAGCGCGATGATGTCGTTGGATTCCTCAGAAACGACCGCGGCGACCGGGGCGACGCGCAAATGATCGGTGAACAGCGTGTTGGCATAGACATCCAGCGCCTTCTGCCCGTCGCCATCGTTACTGGCGCCGAGGACGCGGCCCAGGTCGCCGGCCAGCGGTCCCTGCGCGATCACGGTGGCAAGCTGGGCGGCCGCGGTGGCGATGGCGGCGATCGTATCGGCGACAGGCTGTCGCTCCGAGGCCGTGGCGGCCCAGGTGGCAAGATGCTCATGCAGCGTCGTCACGGGATAACCTCCCCTTCTGGCAGGTTTTTGACCGGTTCCTGCCGCGGATCGGTGCTTAGACGGGATTGCCGGCAAAAGAAATTCCTTTATTGTTGCTGTCAATGAAAGAAAATCTTGTAAATTTTCCCCGCCGGACGTCGCTGCGGCAGTTGCGCGCGCTGGGGGCCATTACCAGCGCGAAAAGCCTCTCGGCCGCGGCGCAATCGCTGTCGGTGACGCCGCCGGCGGTGACGCAGCAGCTTCACCTGCTGGAGGACGCGCTGGGCGGCGTGCCGCTGTACGAGCGCACCGCCGACGGTGCGAGGCCGACGGAAGCGGGGCGGGAAGTGCTGGCGGCGCTGGAACGGATCGAGGCGGCCCTGTCGGACTGCGCCACGGCGATCCAGGCGCTGCGCGGCATGGACGGCGGGCGGGTGGCCGTCGGCGTCATCAGCACGGCGAAATATTTCGCCCCCTTCGCCCTGGCGGCGTTCCAGCGGGCGCATCCGAATGTCGACATGCGGATCATGGTGGGCAACCGCTCGGAGATCATCGCCGGGCTGGAGCGGTTCGAGTTCGACATTGCGATCATGGGCTATCCGCCGGACCAGTTCCCGATCGAAAAGGCCGTCATCGGCGACCATCCGCACGTCATCATCGCGGCGGCGGATCACTGGATGGTGCCGCGCAGGCGGATTCCGCTGGTCGAGGTGGCGCGGGAGACGTTCCTGCTGCGGGAGCCGGGATCGGGCACGCGGTCATTGATGCTTGGGCTGTTCGGCGCGGCCGGCCTGCCGGAGGGCCGGCGGATGGAAATCGGCAGCAACGAGACGATCAAGCAGGCGGTGATGGCGGGGATGGGGATCGCGCTGCTGTCGGCCCATACCATCGCCGCCGAGGTTGACGACGGGCGGCTGGCGGTGCTGGACGTCGAGGGACTGCCGGTGGTGCGGCAATGGTTCGTGGTGCGGCGCAGCGAGCGGCGCCTGCTGCCGGCGGCGCAGGCGCTGTGGAACCACCTGCTGTGGTCGGGGCCGGAGTTCCTGCCGAAGCCGCACCCGGCCGATCGGCTGCGGGCTGCGCGGTGAGGGGGCGCTGCTGATTGCGGCAGAAGACGTGGATGGCGGGCCTGCGCTCGATGCGTATCGGGATCAGGCGATTGGCGGAGCGAGGTCGTCTCTCTATCGCCATGGCCGGGCGTGTCTCCATGCGTATCAGGATACGGCGGCGGTTGGAGAAGGATTTGGCGCCAGGCCCGTTCTCTCACCGCCATGGCCGGGCGTGTCACTACGGGATGCACAGATTTCGGAAACGGTCCGCTGCAACCGTGGCTCACCCTGTCACGGCCTGCGCCGGTTTCACCGACGGCAATCAAGCGAACACGGAGTTCCACGGTGTTTGCACGGAGTTTCACAGAGTCGTCCGGGGTGCCCCCCAAGATGGTCGCCCCTGTGGCGGCGTTCGATGATTTCAGGTGCTTCGCGCGAAGCGCAATATCCACGTCCTCCGTGAAACGCCGTGTCCGCTTGATTGCGGTGGCAAACCCACCCCCGCCCCATCCCGATGGGCAGGATGCCCCACACCGGATGTGCGAGCGACGCACGCCATAGCGCCGCGTCCCTGCGTACCCTCGGCCGGCCGCTTGCCAGCCAAACGCGCCGCTGCGACAGAGCGGCAACGGTCCCAGGCACCGGGCGAGCGCCTGGTTTTGCAGTCGTTTCCACGATGCGTGCATGCGGTAGGGCGTGTCCCGGCCATCCACCCCCCGCCGTTGCAGTGCAGATGGCCGGGACGCGCCCGGCCATGCCGGTGAGGGAGAAGACCATGCTCCGCCAGCCAGCCTATCCTGTACGCATGGGGACACGCCCGGCCATGACGGTGAGGCAATGGACCGGGCGCCAGCGGCGGATGAAAACCGGTGGCTGGCTCAACGATGAATGGACACGAGCGCCAATCAGCGGCGAACCACCATTGCCAACAGCCGGTCGCGGCGCCCATATAGCTCATCATGATGCGACGCCCTCCGCGCCCCCGGGCCTACGCACCCGACCCGGCCGCACCGGGCCGGGCGTGCGACTCGCCGGACTGCCCAGCAGCCGGGGAATACCGCGCGCCGAAATCCCGGACCCACCTGAACGACTACTACTGGTTCTGCCTCGCGCATGTCCGCGCCTACAACGCCGGCTGGGACTACTATAAAGGCATGTCGCCCTCCGAGGTGGAGGCGGAACTGCGGGCCGACACCTCCTGGCAGCGCCCCACCTGGCCGCTCGGCCACGGCGGCGGCACCACTGCCTGGGACGACGACATGCTGCGCGACCCGCTGCACGTCCTGGCAGCCGGCCGGGCCAACCAGGCCGGGCGACGGGACCCGCAGAAGCCGCCGTCGGAACTGCGCGAGCCGCTGGCCACGCTCGGCCTGTCCTGGCCTGTCACGCTCGACGTGGTGAAAAGCCGCTACAAGGAACTGGCGAAGCGCCACCACCCCGACGCCAACGGCGGCAGCCGCGACGCCGAGGAGCGGCTCAAGACCATCAACCTTGCCTATGCCGCATTGCGCTCGCGCCTTGGCAATACCGCCCGGATGGCGGCAACCGGCTAGGCTCTCGCCCGTTGCCCTTGCACGGCACGCCACCAAGGTTAGACTTTACAGGAATGGCAACAGGAAACGCTGGACTATGAACACGGCCGTCGATATTGCCCCGCCCCGCCCCACCTCGGAGATCAATCTGCCCGACACCAAGCTGTCGGCGCGCGAGGTTTTCGCTCTCGACATTGATATGGAGGTGCCGGCATTTTCGGTGCGAACCGAGCATGTGCCGGACCTGGATACCTCTTATAAATTCGACCGCGAAACCACGCAGGCGATCCTGGCGGGATTCGCCTACAACCGGCGGGTGATGATCCAGGGCTATCACGGCACCGGAAAATCCACCCATATCGAGCAGGTGGCCGCCCGCCTGAACTGGCCCTGCATCCGCGTCAATCTCGACAGCCATATCAGCCGCATCGACCTCATCGGCAAGGACGCCATCGTCCTGAAGGACGGCAAGCAGGTCACCGAGTTCCGCGAGGGCATCCTGCCCTGGGCGCTGCAGCACGCCTGCGCCCTGGTGTTCGACGAATACGACGCCGGCCGGCCGGACGTGATGTTCGTCATCCAGCGCGTGCTGGAGGTCGAGGGCAAGCTGACGCTGCTCGACCAGAACCGGGTGATCCGGCCGCATCCGTCGTTCCGCCTGTTCGCCACGTCGAACACAGTCGGCCTGGGCGACACCACCGGGCTGTACCACGGCACGCAGCAGATCAACCAGGGCCAGATGGACCGCTGGAACATCGTTGCGACCCTGAACTACCTGCCGCACGGCACCGAGACGGCGATCGTGCTGGCGAAGATGGGCCTCGACGGCACCAAGGACCCCGCCACCAAGAAGCGCGTCGAGAGCATGGTGGCGCTGGCCGACCTGACCCGCGCCGGCTTCATCAACGGCGACATCTCCACCGTGATGTCGCCGCGCACCGTGATCACCTGGGCGGAAAACGCCCGTATCTTCGGCGACGTCGGCTTCGCCTTCCGGGTGACGTTCATGAACAAGTGCGACGAGGCGGAACGTTCCACTGTCGCTGAATATTACCAGCGCTGCTTCAATGAGGACATTCCCACCGGCGGGTTCACCACGCGGAAGTTCGCGTAGGGTGTCGCTTCGTCGCTCATTCACCGTCATGGCCCGGCTTGTCCGGGCCACCTATGCAAGCACGTGTGCCGCGACAGGTGACCCGGACAAGCCGGGCCATGACGACGAAGGGGCCAGGACGTTTGCGGGTCATGACGTTCAAGGGGCGGCGCGCACGCGGAGCAGGCCCAAACGGAGCAGGCCCAAACGGAGCAGGCCCAAACGGAGCAGGCCATGAGCGGCAGCAACAAGGACAACGCACGCACCGAGGACTTCAAGCGCGCCACCGCCGGCGTGCTGCGCGCGATCGCCGAGCAGTCCGACGTGCAGGTGGCGTTCCAGCCCGGCCCCGCTGGCGTTACCGGCAAGCGCGCCCGCCTGCCGCTGCCCACACGGGCCCTGCCGGCGGCGGAAATGGCCAGGTTGCGCGGCCAGTCCGACGCCATCGCGCTGCGCCTGCGCTACCACGACGACGCCGTGCATGCTCAGCGCATGCCGTCCCGGCGCGAGGCCAAGGACGCCTATGACGCGCTGGAGCAGGTGCGCGTCGAGGTCGTCGGCGCCCGCTACATGAACGGCGTCAACGCCAACCTGCGCGCCAAGCTGGCCGAGGAATGCGAGTCCGACGGCTACGACCGCATGACCCGCAAGGACCAGTTGCCGATTGACAAGGCGCTGGCGCTGCTGGCGCGGGAGAAACTGTCGGGCGAGGCAGCGCCGGACGCAGCGCAGCGGGTGCTCAGCCTGTGGCGCAGCACCCTTGGCGAGTCGGCCGACGCCGCGCTGGCGGAAATGACGCAGGCGCAGGACGACCAGCGCTCGTTCGCCCGCGCCGCGCGCAAGCTGCTGGCGGCCATGGACCTCGCGGAAGCCGAGGCCGACGCCGAACCGGACACCGAGTCCGAGGACCAGGAAGACGGCGGTGAGCAGTCCGGCGCGCAGGACAATTCGCAGGACGGCGAAGGCCAGTCGGAGTCCGACCAGGACACCATGCTCGGCGCCCAGCCCGAGGAAATGGAAGGCGAGGCCGCCGACGACGAAGGCTCCGACTCCGACGAGGAAGCCGCGGTGGCGGAAGGCGACGACCGTCCCGGCGGGCCCCAGCCGCGGCGCGAGCGGCCGGTGGTCGACAGCGACGCGGTCTATCGCGCCTATACCCGCGCCTTCGACGAGGAAATCGAAGCCGAGGAATTGTGCGATCCGGACGAGCTGACCCGCCTGCGGCAGCAGCTCGACCAGCAGCTGCAACATCTGCAAGGCGTCATCTCGAAGCTCGCCAACCGGCTGCAGCGCCGCCTGCTGGCGCAGCAGACGCGGTCGTGGGAGTTCGACCTGGACGAAGGCATGCTCGACGCCGGGCGGCTGGCGCGGGTGGTGGTCAATCCGATGCAGGCCCTGTCGTATAAGCGGGAGCTCGACACCGAATTCCGCGACACGATCGTGACGCTGCTGATCGACAATTCCGGCTCGATGCGCGGCCGGCCGATCACCGTGGCGGCGATGTGCGGCGATATTCTGGCGCGCACGCTGGAGCGCTGCGCGGTGAAGGTGGAAGTGCTGGGCTTCACCACCTGCGCCTGGAAGGGCGGGAAAAGCCGCGAGAAATGGGTGCAGGAGGGCAAGCCGCGCAATCCCGGGCGGCTGAACGACCTGCGGCACATCGTCTACAAGGCGGCGGATGCGCCGTGGCGGCGGGCGCGCAAGAACCTCGGGCTGATGCTGCGCGAGGGCCTGCTGAAGGAGAACATCGACGGTGAGGCGCTGCTGTGGGCGTACCGCCGGCTGCTGGTGCGGCCTGAGCACCGGCGGATCCTGATGGTGATCTCGGACGGCGCGCCGGTGGACGATTCGACGCTGTCGGTCAATCCGGGCAACTACCTGGAGAAGCACCTGCGTGAGGTGATCCGCGACATCGAGGCGCACGACCAGGTCGAGCTGATCGCCATCGGCATCGGCCATGATGTCACGCGATACTATCGTCGGGCGGTGACGATCGTCGATGCCGAGGAACTGGGCGGCACGATGATGAAGAAGCTGACGGAACTGTTCGACGAGGACATGGAAGCCGCCTGGGTACGGGCGGCGGGCGAGCGCGCGGCGCTGGTGGTCTAGCCGGCGGCGCCCCGGTGGCTGTCGTTACGTTTGTGTGACCACGCGGATCGGGGCCGTCTCCCTATCGTCATCGCCGGGCGTGTACCCATGGCGATCGGCATAAGGTGACGGTTGACGAAGAATTTGGTGTCCGGTCCGTTGCCCTTCCGTCATGGCCGGGCGTGTCCCGGCCATCCGCGCTTCGACGATTGGGGGTGGATGGCCGGGACACGCCTGGCCATGACGGACCCGCAGGAGCCCCGCACGCCTTCCCACGGCCGACCACCCACGGCGAGACGGCGCCGCGGACAACGCAAGCGTGCCGGCGCGAAAATCTTGCGCCAGCGTCAGAAAACCCGACCGCCGGTTGATCGTTTCCCCAGTCTCGGCCCACCGCAGGTAATGGGTGCACCGGAGTGGTGACAGTGGAACCGGCACGGCGGTGATCGTCGTACCGGCAAGCGTAAGGATCTGACGGATCATGACGGCGGCGAGCATCGACCAGGAACTCCGCCTCCGCCTCCGTCAGCAGGAGATCCTGGCTGAACTCGGCACCCTCGCCCTGCGCGGCGTTCCGCGGGACACCCTGTTCCAGGAGGCGTGCCGCCTGGTTGCAGGTGGCCTGGAGACCCAGTTCTGCAAGGTGATGCGGTATCTCCCCGCGGACGATGAACTGCTCGTGATAGCCGGCGTCGGCTGGCACGAAGGCGTCGTTGGCCATGCCCGCCTCGGCGCCGACATCGCCTCCCCGGCCGGCTACGCGCTGAAGATCGGCAGCCCGGTGATTTCCAATTCGCTGCCGGCGGAAGGCCGGTTCCACACCCCGCAACTGCTGCTCGATCACGGCATCCATCGCGCCGTCAACGTCATCATCCGCTGCAACGAGGAGCATTTCGGCGTCCTGGAAGCCGACAGCCGGCACGACGGGGCGTTCGAGCCACAGGACCTGGCCTTCATGCAGGCCGCCGCCAACCTGCTCGGCCTGGCGCTGGAGCGGGAAAACAGCGATCAGGCGCTGGCCGCCTCGCACGCCCAGACCAACGACATCCTGGAAAGCATCAGCGACGCCTTCTACGCCGTCGACCATGACTGGCGGGTGACCTACTTCAACCGCAAGGCCGAGGAATTGTGGGGCCGCACCCGGGTGGCGCTGCTCGGCAAGGTCTTCTGGCAGGAATTCCCCGAGGCCGCCGGCAGCGCGATCCACCAGGCCCATCTGCAGGCGGCGCGGGAACAACGCACGATCACCGTCGAGGCGCTGTCGCCGGTGCTCAGCCGCTGGGTCGACGTCACCATCTGTCCCGCCGAGAACGGGCTGTCGGTCTACCTGCGCGACATCACCGCGCGCAAGCAAAGCGAGGACACGCTGAAGCGCCTGACCGAGACCCTGGAGCAGCGGGTCCACGACCGCACGCTGGAACTGGCCGAGAGCAACCGGCGCCTGACCCGCGAAATCGACGAGCGCAAGGAGGCCGAGGCGGCGCTGATGCAGGCGCAGCGGCTGGAAGCAGTCGGCCAGCTGACCGGCGGCATCGCCCATGACTTCAACAACCTGCTGACCGCGGTCATCGGCAACCTGGAGCTGCTGCGTGCCGGCCTGACGGCGGAACGGGCGACCCGCCAGGCCGATGCCGCGCTGGCCGCTGCCCGCCGCGGCGGCGACCTGACGCGGCAGTTGCTGGCCTATGCGCGCAAGCAGTACGTCGAGCCGCGGCCGGTCGACGCCAACGCGGTGGTGATGCGCATGCGCGACCTGCTGGGCCGCAGCCTGGGCGGGCTGGTCTCCATCGAAACCGACCTGGCCACGGCCCTGTGGCCGGCGCTGGCGGACCCGGCGCAGCTCGAATCGATCGTGCTGAACCTGGCGATCAATGCGCGCGACGCGATGCCCGACGGCGGCAGGGTGCGGATCGCCACCCGCAACGTCGATGCCACGACGGACACCTTGCCCACGGAGCTGCAGCGCCGCGACTACGTGCTGGTGATGGTCGAGGACGCCGGCGTCGGCATGACGCCCGAGGTGCTGGCCAAGGCGTTCGAGCCGTTCTTCACCACCAAGGAGATCGGCAAGGGCAGCGGGCTGGGGCTGGCGCAGGTGCATGGGGTGGTGCAGCAACTCGGCGGCACGGCCCGGCTGCACAGCGTCGTCGGCGCCGGCACCCGGGTCGAGGTCTTCCTGCCGCGCGCCGGGCAACCGGCCGACGACGCCGAGAAGGCCGGTGCCCGGCCGGAGAACGCGCCGCCGCCGGGCGGCATCACCGTGCTGGTCATCGACGACCAGCCGGACGTGCGCGACGTCGCGGTGGCGTTCCTGGAGAACGCCGGCTATGCCGTGCGCAACGCCGGCAGCGGCGCCGAGGGCCTGGCGGCGCTGGACAGCGGACCGGTCTCGTTGGCGCTGGTCGACCACGGCATGGCCGGCATGTCGGGCACCGAGTTCGTGCGCCAGGCACGGCAGCGCCAGCCCCGCCTGCCGGTGATCTACCTGACCGGCCATGCCGAGCCGCTGTTGCCCGAGGGGATCGATCCGAAGGATCGCGTGCTGACCAAGCCCTATGCGCCCGACGCCCTGCTGGAGGCGGTGCGGCGCGCGCTGGACGACGCCGCGGCGCCGTCAGCGGCCGACGGCAAACCGCAGGCCGATTGAAACAGGCCGGCGGCGCGGCTACCGGTTCGGCCACAGCCCGGGGGTGGCGACCTCCAGCGAATGCCCGTCCGGGTCGCGGAAATACAGGCTGGTGCCGCCATGCGGCCAGCTCAGCCGGCTTTCCAGCGCGACGCCCTGCTCGGCCAGGTGCGCCTGCCAGGCGGCAAGCTCACCGTATGGAATGGCAAAGGCCAGGTGCAGCGCGCCACGCCCGTGGTGCGGCGGGATGAAGCCGCCGGACACGGGGGCGGGCGCGTCGGTCATGCCGTGGCGGAACAGCAACAGCACCTGCTCGCCGGGCACTTCCATGGCGCACATGCGCTCGTCCTGCATGAAGGCGGTGAAGCCGAACAGGCGTTCATAGAAGCGCCGCGACCGGTCCAGGTCTTCGACGTAGAGCGAGGTTTCGAGGATCTGGCTGACCCGGGGCGTGGCGCGCGACATCGCTGCTGCTCTCCTTGTTGCGGACAGCAGATGGGTCGGCGCCGCGGGGTTTGCAGGCGATGGGCAGCGGATGCGGGATCACAGCGCTGCGCGTGGTGCCGGGTTTGGCTGCCGGCCCTGGGCCAAACCGCTCGGGCAAACCGCTCGGGCAAACCGCTCGGGCAAACCGCTCGGGCAAACCCCTGGGGCAAACCGTTCGGGCAAACCCCCGGGGCAAACCCCCGGGGCAAACCCCCGGGGCAAACCCCCGGGGCAAACCCCCGGGGCAAACCTCGGAGGCAGCCCTCTGGGGCAGACCCGCCGGCGCGCGGGCCGCGGATGCTAGGGGTGCTGCGTCGCGAGGAAGGCGATCAGGTTGACGCGCTGCCGCGCATCCTTCAGGCCCGGGTAAGCCATGAAGGTCTTCGGCATGACCGCCCGCGGATTGGCGAGGTAGCGATCCAGCGTCGCCGCGTTCCAGGTGATGCTGGCGTCCCGGTTCGCCGGCGAATACCTGAAGCCGGGAATTCGCCCGGCCTTGCGCCCAACGATGCCGTACAGGCTGGGTCCGGCGAGGTTCCTGCCTTCCGCCACCGAATGGCAGCGTGCGCATTGGATCTTGAACACGATCTGGCCCGCCGCGGCGTCCTGCGCCCGGGCGGGGCCGATGACGGCCCATACAATGGTCGTTACGATCGCCGCCAGCAAATGATGCCGCATGTGCTTCCCAGGTCCCCTTGCCGCCGGCATGCCATTCCGCCGGCGGCACGGGCCTTAGGAGGCCGGAAGGCCATTGTCAATTCTTGACAACGCGTTCCGGCTGTCCCGGGAGCGTCTGCCCTGCCGGCGCCTACTTCAGCGTTTCAAGATAAGCGATGATGTCGGCGCGCTTCTGCGGGTCCGGCTGCCCGGGATAGCCCATCTTGGTGCCGGGCACGATCTTCTGCGGATGCTCGATGTACTTGAAGAGGACATCCGGCGTCCAGACGATGCCGGACTTGATGTTGGCCTCTGAATAGTTGTAGCCCGGCTCAATACCGGAATGGCGGCCGACGACGCCGTACAGCGACGGGCCGACCTTGTTCCTTCCTTTGATATCGGTGTGGCACAGGATGCAGATGGTGTGGAACAGGTGCTTGCCTTCCACGGGGTCCCCCGGAGGGGCACTGCCGGCCCGGGCGGGGCTGCCCAGGGCAGCGGTGGCGGCAACGGCAACGGCAGCGGCAACAAAGCGCTTCATGGTCGAATCCTTGGTCATTGATTGATGGGACGGGCTGCCGGGACTTACTTCGCCGGCAGCTTCGCCCGCAGGATCTCACCGATGACAATGACTGTCGGCTCGGTGACTTCCACGTCGGCCAGGTCGTCGGCGGCGAGATCCTTGGAGAATCCCAGCGTTATCTCGTCGTGTTCTTCCTGGGCGGCCTGCATGAGGGCGAGGTTCGCGGCGGTGATAGCGGCGTGGCTCTGCTGCAGCTTCTCCTTGTTCGCCTTCACGCGGTCGCTCATGGCAATGGCCCAGCGCATGTCGGGCGTCACCGTGCCGTCGGCAATGGCGGGCAGCAAGCTCAGCGGCGGCAGGATGAATTCATCCTCGAGCGCCATGTGCGCCTTCATCACCTCGGCCAGGTGTTTCGCGGCGGCGCCGGTCGGGGTGGTGCGCTGCGAGATTTTCCCGAGGTAGGCCAACACGCTGTCGTGCTCCATGGCGTCTGAGGGCGGAATGTTGTGCGCCGGCTGGGCACTGGCGGCGAGCGGGACGGCCGCGGTCAACAGGCCGCCGAGCAGCATGGCAGCAAGAAGGCGTGGATTCTTGGACATAGTGTTTCCTTTCCAGTTCTATCCGGGACGGACACCATTCCGCCCTATTCAGAACAAATCGTCAAGCGCATCAGGAATGCGTACGGAATGCGGCGCCCAGGCACGTGGCCAGCCGTCGGCCGGCAGGCCCGTCCCGGCGGCGCCGCACCGGGACGGGCCGTTTCGCTAAAAAATCATCCAGGCATACAGCACCAGGGTATTGTTGTTGGCGGCGGTGCGGCCATTGCCGTAGTAATTCCTGCCGGCACCGTTGAACTCGGTATAGATCGTGTACTGGGCCCCGAGCTTGAGGTTCATCAGCGGCCGCCACAGCGAGTCGTCCTTGCCGAACGGCACCCAGTCGGCCTCGACAATGAAGGCGTTGCTGTTCGGGCTGGCGTTGGCGCTGCCTTCTATGGGATCGTTCGGGTTCGGCCCATAGAGCACCGGGTTCACCGGGCCCCAGATCTTGTGCCAGCCCAGGGTCACGCCATAGGTGTTCTTGTACCAGTAGGAGGCATTGACCTGGAAGTCGTTCAGGTCGTAGTTCGCCCCTAGTCCGCCGCCCGCCAGCGCGGCCGATCCGCCCAGATATTGGGTTTCACGCGTATAGATGCCCTGCACGACCCCAATGTTGTCGCCGGTGCCGAGGTACTGAAAGCCGCCGTCGAAGGCATAGTCGTTGTAGATGTTGCTGCCACCGTAGCCGCTGGTTACCTGGTTACTGTCCGCGAGGGGAGAGAGCGGATTGACGTTGGCGTGCATGAACACGAAGCCGAGCCACGATGACGTGTTGTCCGTGTTCCATTCATACGCCGCCCGCACGTACGGCGCGGGACTGTTGGTGCTGCCGACGCCGTAGCTGGTGCCCAGCCGCGCGAGCGTCCAGGAACTGAGCGTGCTGTAGGCGCCAGCTTCGAGATACAGTGAACTGTCATACCAGCCATAGGCCGTGTAGCCGATGACGTTATGGTTGAAGCCGGACTGCAGCATCGTCTGCGCCGCCGGGGTCGGTGCTATACCAGAACTGATATAGGGGAAGCTCCACGCCGGCGTGGTGTTGTAGGGATCCTGTACCGTGGGGTTGTTGTTCAGCGTGAAGCCGATGCGCAGGTCGTGCGCGCCAAGGTCGAGGTCGGTGGTGTAGGGCACGAAGTCGATGTTATCCATCCCAAGCGTGTTGTCGACGCCGGAATAGGTCATCAGCTGCGCCAGGGCGCCGCTGTGTTCACCAAGGTTGCCAGCGACGAACAGGCTGACCTGGTCAAGCGAGAAGTTGTTATTCGGCGCATAATGGTGCGGCACGGAATCGGCCGGGAAGCTCGCCTGCAGGGAGGTGAAGGTGGGCTGGATCATGACCGCCACCGGAATATGCGACACCCAGCCGGTGCCGCCGGTCAGCGTGTAGCCGCCGATCTTGAAGGACCGTCCGAATGGCGTCAGCTGCGGACCGAAGCCGCCGATATGGCATTGCACGCACGCCATGCCGGTCTGCGCGGCAAAGGCTGGAACGGCCTCGGCCGGCTTGATGGCCGGCAGCAACAACGCCAACGATAACGGTAGAATACCGAGCTTAATTCCAACCAATTTAGTCGGATTTGGCACGTCTGATGCCACAGGAATCCCCCCTTTTGTAAGCATGCGGAATGATCGACTGGATGCCGCCGCGGGACCATTGATCCAGATCAAATGTTTCGATCAAAGCGAAAAAATTTCGTGGTCCGTTATTTCCGAACATACGAAGCTATTGCGGGAACACTCCGCGATGGGCCGCACGGCGCGAGGCCGCCTCCGGGCCTGCCGCCATGGCCGCCGGGACAGGGGAATCGACGCCGGGCGGCCTGGCGGCTGGACCCGTTGCCTCACCGTCATGGCTGGCACCGCGCCCTGCGGGATGCACGCATCCTTGGGAACAATAAAAGAACAAATGCAAGATCAGATGCTTGCCCAATGTCCGGGGCCATTCCTTGATCGTCACGTCCCGGACAGGCCGGGCCATGATGGGGCGGGAACGGCTGCGGCGAATCGTTTTTTGAGATCTGTCCATGCGGCACGGACACGCCCCGCCATGACGGTGAAGGAAAGGACCTTGCTCAGCCGCTCCGCCGGTCCCGATCGCCCCGGGGCAGGTCGCCCCATTCCGGCCCGTCCGCAGGTGGGCGCGCGTGGCTTTCCGTTGTCGATCTGGATCAGGCCGCCCGTCCGGTCTATTGACCGCGGTCTTCTGGTCAGGAACAGGCAGGATGGCGCGCGAGACGTTCTATGTGGTGCAGGCATTCAGGGCCGGCAAAGGCAAGCGCCTGACGGCGGACCCGGCGATCCCGTGCTCGTCGGCCGAAGGGGCGCGCCGGCGGGCCGAGATCCTGGCCGCCACCAAGGCGGGAGTCGTCGCCTTCGCGACCTCGGGCGACGCCGAGCTTGGCGAATATGACGACGAGCCGACGATCCTGTTCCGGGCCGGCCGCCTGCCCGGGCCGTTCGAGGCAAGCTGAAGCCGGCCGCGCCGGCCGGGCGGGCCTTGTCCGCGCCGGCGGCTCCCGGACGAGCTCTCTCGCCGTCCCGCCCTCGCCGTCCCGCCCTCGCTGTC
>NZ_NHRY01000249.1 GCF_002937115.1 Rhodopila globiformis
CCCAACCCCCGCAGCGGCCCCCGCAGCATCTTCCGCCGCTGCCCGAACGCCGCCGCCGTCATCGCCTCCATCGCCCGGAACACCGCCGGTTCCGGCTGCACCGCATGCGGCACCAGGCTCACCACCGCGGACCACACCTTCGGCGGCGGGATGAACGCCGCCGGCGGCAGCCGCATGACGATGCGGGCGTCGCACAGCCACTGCGCCAGCACCGACAGCCGCCCATAGGCCGAGGTATCGGCCGCGGCGCAGATCCGCTCCGCCACCTCCTGCTGGAACATCAGCGTCAGCCGCTCGAACGCCCCCGCCTGCCGCAGCCAGCCGATCAGCAGCGGCGAGGCCACATTGTACGGCAAATTCGCAATGATCTGCCGCGGCGCCGGCACCAGCGCGGGAATATCCACCGACAGCGCATCGGCCTCGATGACCCGCAGCCGCCCGCCGGCCGCCTCGGCCAGTTCCGTCACCGCCCCGATGGCGCGGCGGTCCAGCTCGATCGCCGTGACGCTGGCGGCGGCCGAGGCCAGCAGCGAGCGGGTCAGCCCGCCTGGGCCGGGGCCGACCTCAATCACATGCCGCCCGGCCAGGTCACCGGCTTCCCGGACGATGCGGTCGGTCAGGTTGCCGTCCAGCAGGAAATGCTGGCCCAGGGCATGGCGCGCCGCCAGGCCGTGGCGGGCGATCACCTCCCGCAGCGGCGGCCATTGGGGCAACGGCGTGCTCATGCCAAGAGCCGGAAATTCTGACAGGTCGGCACAGACGGTCCCATGGATCTTGGCCGGTACCCGGGACAAGCCCGGGCACAGGCCCCGGCCGGCCTCCACACCGTGCGATGCCGATGCCGGGAAAGGCGTGGATGCCGGGCCCTCGCCCGGCATGACGATATAGCAACGGCCGCCGGTGTTTCAGCGCCAATCGGGCCTGCACCCGGCATGAAAGGCCCCGTGCCGGCGTGGCAAGAAACGTGTGCCGCCGGCGTCAGACGCCGTTATCGCGCCGGTCGATGTTCGCCTTGCGGTGCAGGGTGCGCATCATCTGGCGCGACAGCAGCTCGATCCGTTCACCGATCAGGCGGTTGCGGATTTCCTCCGGCGTGATCTCGCCGATATTCTTCTGCTCGCGGCTGCAGACCGTGACCACGGCGATGCCGTCGCGCGACACCAGCGGCTCGGTCGGCTTGCCGATGGGGATGTTCTGCAGCAGCGTCCGGAACGCCGGCGGATTGACGCCCTCAAGCCGGACCTCACCCGGATCAGCCGGGTGGTTCGGCGCGTTGTTGGCCTTGGCGATGGCTTCCATCTGGTCGCAGCCGTTCACGGTGGCGATGACGGACTTGGCCTTCGCCAGCGCCTGGCGCTGCTGCGGCGTCGGGTTCTGCGGATCGGTCAGCGGCACGGTGAATGGGAAGAAAGCCTGCCGCAGCGTCACGACCGTTGCCATGTCGTGGCCGATCTCGCGCTTGCCCTGCAGGTTGATGATCGAAAACCCGCCCGGCACCCGCACCGGGTTGCTGACGGCGCCGACCGGCATTTCGGCAGCCAGGCGGGCGATCTGCGGATCGAGTTCGTTGGGCGACACCCAGCCAAGCTCGCCGCCCGACAGCGCGGTCTGGGTCTGGCTGAACTGCGCCGCCACCATCGGGAACGGCGCCCCGGCGCGCAACTGGGTGATCACGGTCTCGGCGAAACGCTGTGCATCGGCGCTGTTGTTGGATTCATCGACCGGGATGAAGATCTCGCCCAGGCGGTATTCCGGCTGGCCGACGCGCTGCGCCGCCAGCTTCTGCTGTTCCGCGATGTCGGCCGGCGTGACGTTCAGCCGCTCGCCCACGACCTCGCGCAGCAGTTGCGTCCAGGCAAGCTGGGCGCGGATCTGGTCGATCAGCGTGCGGTTGCTGACGCCGTCCGCGGCCAGCTTCGCCCGCAACGCGCCCGGCTGCATGTTGTTGCGGGCCTCGATGTCTTTGATCGCGGCGGCGATCTCGGCGTCCGGAACGACGATCTTGCGCCGCTGCGCCTCCTGCACGCGCAGCCGCTCGTCGATCAGTTGCCGCAGGATCTGCGGCTTCAGCCGGTCGATGACCTCGGGCGACATCGGCAGGCCGGTGGAGATCGCGAACAGCCGGGCGCGGTTGGCGATGTCGGCTTCGCTGATGACGTCGCCGTTGACCACGGCGGCGATGCGGCTGGCGGAGGCGATGGGCACCTCGGCAGCGGCCTTGGTGGCGACGTGCGACGGCGCGGCGCCCGCCATGACTGGCGACAGGCCAGCCAGCAGAACCAGGAACAATCCGGCGCCGTACTGGTTGCGGCGAAGCTTCGGCATGTCAGGCATTTCCAATATCACATGGCGCGATAGCCGAATTGGCCGATCGTCTTGAATGTCAACAGGAACAGCACAGCGGTCGCGCCGCTGTCGCCATTGAGGCTGGTATAGCGGCGGAACGCACGCAAATCAAAGATGAAGCACTCGTCTTCATAGATGGCGTCGCCACCGGCGGCAACCATCTGCCCGGTTTGCAGGTCGCGGCGGAGGAAGCCGGTAAAGCGGTAGGTGCCCCAGTTGGAGGACGCGGTCATGGTGATTTCGTTGCGCGGGACATAGTACGGGTTGCCCGGCGGCGGCGGCGGCGGCTGGTCGTAGAAGTAGTACGGATCGAAGTTGGTATAGAGATACCCGGCGGACACACTCAGCTTAGGGACCCCCACCGTGGCCACGGCATCGACGAAGCGGGTGGCCAGGTCGGTGTTCCGCAGCCGCGTGCGATAGGTCAGGTCCAGCCATCGGGTCGGCGTGATGGTGGCGCGGGCGACGACGTCCGACACCTGGTCGTGCAGCCCCGACGCCTCGGGGAAGGCATTGTCCTTGTTGGTGCGGTAGGACTGCCCGATCAGGCCGTCGAAGGTCGTGCCGCCCAGGTACCAGGCGCCGTGCAGGGCGACGTTGGCGCGCGGGCCGCCCTCCAGCCGGTCGATGCCGGCGAAGCGGTTGAAGCCGAACAGGTTGGCGTCGGTGAACTCGAAATCCAGGCTGTCCTCGTTCGGATACAGCCGGTTCTGGCTGTCGCCCACCTGCGGTGCGAGGATCAGCTGGACATGCGGCTCGATCAACTGGCTGCCCCAGGCGCCGCTGTCCCGCATGAAGGGCCAGCGGAAGTCCAGCGCCGCCTGCGGCAGGGCCCGCGCGGACTGGATGTAGGCTGTCGGCGCCCAGTTCGGCAGCAGGTTGAAATCCGCCGCGTTATAAGCGGCGGCATCGCCGTGCAGGGTGATCTTCCACAGGTCGCCGAGCATGCCGATGAACGGCCGCTCCCAATCCATGGTCAGGGCGGCCCGGCGGGTGTTGGTGCCGTCGCTGCGGATCACGTTGAAGTTCTGGGTGGACATCGAAAACCGTCCGCCGAGCGAATCCGGCAGGCCGAAATAGCTGTATTCGTAGCGCGGCAGCACCGTCGGCAGCGAGCTGCTGTTGATCGCGTTGGTCAGGCCCTGGTAGAACTTCGTGTCCAGGCGGGTATAGGACCCCTGGCCGAAGCCCTCGAGATAGATCTGGCTCGACAGGATGTTCAGGTCGCCGTTCAGCGCCTCGGTCTGGTGGAAGTAGTTGACATAGTTGCTGGACGAGGCGCGGTTGACGTCGAATCCCCAGCGCCAGGTATCGTCGTAGTTGAACTGGCCGCGCGTCGCGAGCGTGCCCTGCATCGACCCGTCCAGGTAGCCGGTCGAGACGTTCGCCAGGAAGGTGCCGTCATTGAAGCGCCGGCGGTACTCGACGTCGATCTGCGGACCGGCCTGCGTCGTGATCATCGGGATGAACGTCGCGTCCGACTGGTCGTCGATCACCTGGTACCAGGGCTGGCCATAGAAGGCGCCCAGGCCGGTGGCGGACCCCATCAGCGGCGGCAGCAGCCCGGATTGCCGCCGCACCGACGGATCGGCGTTCCAGAAATACGGGAAATAGGCGACCGGAATGCCGAACATCTGCAACTCGGCGTCGTGATACTCGATCTTCTTGTGCTCCATGTCCTCCACGATCGAGTCGGCGCGGATCTGCCACAGCAGCGGGCGGTCGGGATGCTTGGCGCAAACGTTGCAAGTGCTATAGACAGCCTTGGACAGTTCGTTGATCTGCCCGCCGGTGCGCTGCGCCCCGTTCGCCGCCATCTTGCCATTCTGCTGCAACAGCGCGCGCACATCCTTCAGGATGCCGTCGCTCATGTTGTTCCGCATCTCGGCGTAGTCGGCGAACATCACCTCGCCGTCGGGTTCCAGCAGCACGACGTGGCCGGTGGCGGCCGCGACGCCGGTGTTGCGGTCGAAGGTGATCCTGTCGGCGCGCAGCACGTGCCCGTTCTGCCACGCCTCGACATGGCCCGAGGCGATGACCAGGTTGTGTTCCTTGTCATACTCGATGCTGTCGGCCGAGAACGTGACCGGCTGGTCGGTGCGGACCTGCCCGCCCGAGTGGGGCGCGGTCAGGCTGCCGAACTGGGCGAACGCCGCCGTCGGAACCGCCCCCACGCCAAGCAGAGCAATTGTCAGGCAGCGAAGCCGGCCCTGTCGCGGGCGGTGCAAGTCATCCATCCTCAGCCGTCTTCCGTATGCAGCAACAGGGCGACCGCCAGCATAAGGCCTGAGGCGGCCGGTGCCCAGGCCGCCAGTACCACGGGCAAGGCGCCGGATTGCCCGATTTCCTCGGCGAGCTTGGAGACGACGAACAGCGTGAAGCCGGCCGCGACGCCACTGCCGATCATCTTGGCGACGCCGCCGCGCCGAGCCGGCCGCATGGAGAATCCGGCCGAAACCAGGCTCATGGTCGCGCACAGCAGCGGCAGCGCCAGCAGCGCCTGGAAATGCAGCCGGTGGCGAATCGAGGAGAACCCGGACCGGTCGAGCAGGGCGATGAAGCCGGGCAGCGCCCAGATCGACAGCGTGTCGGGCGAGGCGAAGCTCTCCTGCACGCGGTTGACCGTCAGGTCGGTCGGCAGGTTCATCTGCTGCGGCGGCTGCGGCAACTGGTCAGGGCGAATCGTGCGGGCGTTGTCCAGCAGCCAGCGGCCCCTGACCAGGGTCGCGCGCGTCGCCTCCACCCGGGTCAGCAGCCGATCGGCGTCGTCGAGACGGAAGATGCTGACCCGGTCCGCCGTCAGCTGCTTGCCGTGCAGGCGGACATCATAGGCATGGATGATCGCTACGCCCTGCGGATCGAGCAGCCGGTCGGACTGGCGCAGCCAGAGCTGGCCGCCGTTCAAGGCCAGCGGCCCGCCGCCGCTTTGCAGGTAGGCATTCTCCAGCCGCTCGGCCCGGGCCAGCATGACGGAGGAGACGGGGCTGACCAGCGCCACGGCAACGGCGCCGAACGCCGCGGCGCACAGCATCGGCCCGAAGAGGAATTCCCAGGCCGAGACGCCGGAGGCGCGGGCGACGATCAGCTCGGACGACCGGGTCAGCCGCCAGAAGCACAGGATGCCGCCCAGCAGCACGGCGAACGGCAGGATCTGCATCCCGACATAGGGCAGGCGCAGCGCGGCGATCTGGCTGACGACGCCGAAGGTGGCGTCGGGATGGCTGGCGGAGCGGCGCAGCAGCTCGATGAAATCGAACATCGCCACCAGGCCCGACAGCGCCATCAGCATGCCGATGACCGAGGCGGCGAACTGGCGGACGATATAGAGGGAGAGCGTGACGGCGGCAGTCATGGCGCTAGCGGTCCACTCCTAGGCTTCCCGTGCCCGGAACGGCAACAGGCGGATCGACGGCGCCATCAGCATCCAGGCGCAGACCACCCCGGGCACGATGGCCTGCAGCCACATCAGGAACACCAGGCTGTTGTCGCGCGCCGCCAGGGTGCCGAACGCCAGTCCCGCCGCCAGCAGGCCAACCATCACGCCAACCGTCACCAGCGGCCGCAGCAGGCCGCCGTGGCGGCGGAAGATGCCGCCCAGGGCGGAGAACAGGCCGACCATGGCATAGGACATCGTGGTCAGCGGCATGGTCAGCCGCTTGTGCCCCTCGGCGATGTATTTCGGCTTGTCCCGCTCGAAATACGGGTGCGGGTTGAACAGGTCGCGCAGCGGCATCTCCGACATGTCGATCGGCCGCTCCGTCGTGGACTTGGTGGCGCTGGCCAGGTCAATTTCGTTCTGGCCGAAGGTCAGTATGTTCAGCCGCCCGGTCTGGTGGTCGATCTCCTGCCGGCTGCCGTCGATCAGCAGCACGCGCGGGCCGTTGGGGCCATCGATCAGCCGCCCGCGCTCGGCCAGGATGGTGGCATGCGCGGTGGGGTCGCGGGCATCGTCGACCAGGATGCCGTGCAGCGTCCCGTCCTGGTCGCGGAAGCGGACATAGACGGTCAGCTTGTCCGACAGCGGGGTGAACACGCCGTCCTGCAGCAGGAAGGCCGCCAGCTTGTTGCGGATCTCCCATTGATACTGCTTGAAGTCGGACAGCGAGGCCGGGACCGCCCACAGGGTGAGCCAGTAGCCGAACACGGTGGCCAGCAGCGCCACCGCCAGGGCGGGGCGGGCCAGCGTCCAGGGCGACAGGCCGGCGGCGCGCATCACCGTCAGCTCCCGGTCCGAGGCCATGCGCTGATAGACGAACTGGATCACCACATAGGCGGTGATCGGCAGGATCACCGACACGAAGCTGGGGATCAGCAGCGACGTCAGGTGCAGGAAGACGCCCATCGACAGGCCGCGGTTGACCACCAGATCGACGAAGCGCAGCGACTGGGTCAGCCAGATCAGCGCCGTCAGGCCGCCGGTCGTCACCACCAGCGCGAACAGCACCTGGCGGAAGATGTAGATGTCGAGGCGTGTGATGATTCGGCCGGAGCGCATGCCGCTTTCTGCGGCAGGGCCGGGCGCGATGCAACCGCGCATTTCTGTCATGCCACGGACGGTTTCGCGGCGCCGCCGCAGGTGCCTCTTGCGGACCCGCGTGTTCGGTCGCAAACAGGCCGCCTTCCAGGCAGTGCCTATGGACCGTGACCGCCGCGCCCGGCGCCAGGCTGCCGGCTCGCGGTCCGTCCAACCACGGAGACTCCAGCCCCATGCCGGTTTTGACACGGAATCGCCACCTCGCCGTCACGCTGCGGGACGAGGCGGCCGGCGAGCGGTGGCTGTTCGCCGTGGCCGCCGGCGCCACGCTGCTGCTGCCGTTCGCCCTGCTGTGGGCGCGCGCCATCGGCGACGTGGCGCTGAGTGCGATCACGATATTGTTTTTGATCCGCAGCGTGAGCCGCCGCGACGCGACCTGGCTGCGCGCGCCCTGGACCCGGCTGGCGCTGCTGGTCTGGGGCTGGATGCTGCTGTGCACGCTGCTGGTCGGCAACGCGGCGGCGATCGTCCAGGCGGTGGTCGCGCTGCGTTTCTTCCTGTTGGTGGCGGCGCTGGAGACCTGGGTCCTGGCCGGGGAACGGATGCGGCGGTGGCTGTGGTACGCGGTGCTGGCCGGCGCGTCGTGGATCGTGGTGGAGGTCTGGCAGCAGTACCTCCTGGGCACCAACGTCTTCGGCTATCCGCGCTGGTTGGACGGGTCGCTCAGCGGGCCGTTCCGTGGGCCGACCGCCGGGCCGAACCTGATCTGGCTGCTGTTCCCGGCGTTCCTGCCGCTCAGCCTGATGCTGCTGAAGCGCGCCGATCGGCTGAGCCGGGTGGCGGGCGCGGCGGTGCCGGTGATCGCGGCGGCGACGATGATCCTGATCGGGCAGCGGATGCCGACCCTGCTGATGGCGCTGGGGATGTGCGTCAGCGCGCTGCTGTTCCGCCGGGTGCGCCTGCCGGTGGCGCTGGCGCTGGTGATCGGCGCCGGGGTGCTGGCGCTGCTGCCGGAGATCTCCCCGCCGACGTTCGCCAAGCTGGTGGTGCATTTCACCGTCCAGATGGAGCATTTCTGGAGCACCCAGTACGGCATGTTGCTGGGCCGGGCGGTGACGATGATCCAGGCGCATCCGTGGATCGGGCTGGGCTGGGACGGGTATCGCGATCACTGCATGGAGCCGCAGTACCTGGCGGGCGTGGCGTGGCTGCCGGTGCGGAATCCGGCCAGTCCGCTGGGATGCAGCATTCATCCGCACAATTACTGGCTGCAGGTCGGCACCAGTGGCGGGGTGCCGGGACTGGTGCTGTTCGCCGCGCTGGTGGGCGTGTGGCTGTGGCGGATGGGCACCGGCGGGGCTGGGTTCCGCGGCAATGACCGGCAGGCGGCGCTGCTGGTGATCATGGTGGTGATGATGTGGCCGATTGCCTCGGCGACGTCGCTGTTCACGGTGCCGAATGCGGGGTGGGCGTTC
>NZ_NHRY01000250.1 GCF_002937115.1 Rhodopila globiformis
GGGGAGGGCCAAGGGGGCGGCCCAGGGTCGAGGGCGGCTTTACCGGGTCTTCAGCACGGTCATCCCCGGCTGCGGCATCGACTCGGCCAGCAGGTCGATCTGCATCAGCCGCCCGCCCCAGCTGCGGATCAAATCGGCGCCGGCGACCGCCCCGCGCGCATGGTTGGCGCCCTTGATCAGCACCTCGGGGCGCAGCGCCTCGATCAGCGACTCGGGCGTGTCCTCGTCGAACAGGCACACCTGGTCGACGCAGGCGAAGCTGGCCAGCACGGCGGCGCGGGCGGCCTCCGGCTGCACCGGATGCGGCAGACCCTTGCTCCGCCGCACGCTGCTGTCGCTGTTGACCCCGACGATCAGCCGATCGCAGGCGGCGCGGGCCTGCTCCAGCAGGTGGATGTCGCCCGGCTGCAGCAGGTCGAAATAGCCGTTGGTGAAGCCGACGCGCCAGCCGCGGTGGCGCCAGCGCTCGGCCTGCTCCACCGCCTGCTCACGGGTGACGACCTTGCGCAGGGCACTGCGCTGCGGCGTCAGCGCCGCCATCAGGTCAGCCTCCCGCACCACCGAGGCGCCGACCTTGCCGACGGAGATGCCGGCGGCCAGGTTGGCCAGGCGCGCGGCAATCGGCAGGTCCAGCTTCGCCGCCAGGGCGGCGGCGAGCATCGCCAGCGCCGTGTCCCCGGCCCCGGAGGTGTCATAGACCTCAGCCGCCTCGGCGGGGAAATGCTGCGAGCGGGTGGCGTCGACCAGCGTCATGCCGGCGTTGCCCAGCGTCACGACCACGGCGCCGAAGCCGTGCTGCGCGCGCAGGGCCTGTGCCGCGGCAACGACCGCAACCTCGTTGTCCACCGGCATGTGCGTGGCGGCGGCGAGTTCCTGGCGGTTGGGCATGACTACGTCGGCGCCGGCATAGCGGGCGAAATCGCTGCCACGCGGATCGACGATCAGCTTGCGGCCGGCCTTGCGGGCGGCCGCCACGAGTTGCATCGGCACGTCGCCCGACAGCACGCCCTTGCCGTAGTCCGACAGCACGGTGACCGAGGTCGCCGCCATGGCATCCAGCGCGATGCGCACCATCCGTTCGGCCAGCCGCGGCTGGATCGGGTCGGTCTGCTCGCGATCGGCGCGCAGCAGGTGCTGGCCGGCGGCGATCAGCCGGGTCTTCTGGGTTGTGGTCCGCCCGCCCTGCACCATCAGCCAGGGCTCGACATTCGGCTGTCCGCCGATCAGCCCGGTCAGGTCCGACCCGGCCTGGTCGTCGCCGACGACCGAGATGAAGGCGGTTGCCGCCCCCAGGGCGGTAAGGTTGCGTACGACATTGCCGGCGCCGCCCGGCAGCGCCACTTCCCGCTCGATGGAAAGGACCGGAACCGGCGCTTCCTGGCTGATCCGCGTGACCTCGCCATAGGTGTAGCGGTCGAGCATGACGTCGCCGATGACCAGGACGCTGGTCCGCGCCAGGCGCCGGACGGCGCCCGCAAGGTCCGGCTGAGGCTCATCACCGCGCGATGCGGCTCCAGGGGTAATCTGGTTCATTCATTCTGCCGTAACGGGACTGTCGCACTGGCGCAACCCATCTTCGCGTGGAGCGCGCGCAAGAAGCAAGCGATGATGAAGAAACCGTATAGTTCCTGGTATCATACCAGAAACGGATCGGCCGGGCCCGTCGGCCACGGCGGGCGCGGAGCCTTGTCGCGGCCATTGCTGGGATGCATTCACAGGGAGAAAGTTCGGATATTTGAGGGGTTGAGGGAGGGAAGTATCAGCCACAGGTCGGCGTTGGCCCACTGGCGTGGGCGGGGGTTGCCCGGGTTTCGGCTGATGAGCGTCACCGGCGGCGGGCGTGCGGTGGATTGTCGGGAAATGTAACCACAGAGAATAAGTAGAGGTTCGTGGAGGGCCACAGGGAAAAGCCCATGCCGCCGCGCGCGAGGCGCATGACGCACTGTACTGCCGGACGATGCGATGCCAGGCACCGTTGCCTGGCCGGGCGGATCAACCTGCCTGCTCCTGTGAACATGCGACCCCACACGCGCCAATGGCAGGGCAGAGCAAGGTCGTCTCCCTATCGTCATGGCCGGGCGTGTCCCGGCCATCCCCCCAACCGTCGAAGCGCAGATGGCCGGGACACGCCCCATACGCGCTAACTTAGGCGGATGGTGGCACGGCCGTTGCCCCAACGTCATGGTGGGCGAAGGCCCACCATCGACGCCTTCTGCTGATATCAGCACCGCAAGGCATGGATGGCGGCCCTGCGGCCGCCATGACGACGGGACGGTGCCGCGCATACGGCCGCGCGACGCCCCCCCTGATTCTCCGGGGCCCTCCGCAATTCTCAGCCTTTCTCTGTGTGAACAGAAATGCGTGATCGGCCACGCGACCGCCACCGGGGACGCACCGCCCCGTATCAAACCGCGGCCGTCCCGCCCCAGGCAAACACCGACGCTCACCTCCTCACGCTTGCAGGAAGGCCAGCTTGTCCTCTTCCAGCACGACGCAGGTCAGGGCGCCGCCCAGCACCGCCCCGGTGTCGATGGCGATCCGGTTGGGCTGGATCACCGGCTCCCGCTTCGGGGTATGGCCGTGGACGATCACCGCGCCGTGGTCCGCCCGCGACGACAGGAACGGCTCCCGGATCCAGATCATGTCGTGCCGGGTCTGCCGGTCCAGCGGCAGGCCGGGCAGGATGCCGGCATGGACGAACAGGTAGGGGCCGGCGCGGTGGCTGATCGACAGGTCGCGCAGGAACAGCAGATGTTGCGGCGGTATATGGCTGGCCCACGCCTGCGGCGGCACGAGGCGGGAGATCCCCCAGCTGAGCAGCGAATCGGCCCCGCCGTTGGCCAGCCACAGCGAGGCCGCCTCCTTGTCCGCCCCGGCGATCGCGGCGAGCATCATTTCCTCGTGGTTTCCCATCAGGTTGATGATCTCGTCCGCCGGCACCGGCGGGCCGTTGATCAGCCAGTCCACCACCTGTGCGCTGTCCAGGCCGCGATCGACATAGTCGCCAAGATGTACCAGGGTCGTTTGCTCCGCCGGACGGGTGGCGATGTCCTCGGCGACCAGTTCGTGCAGGGCCGCGAGCCGGTCCATGCAGCCATGGATGTCGCCGATGGCATAGATGCGCTGTCCAGGCGGCAAGGTCGCGGGGGCGGCGGCGAATTCAAGCATGGAGGCCAGACTAAGCCTGTCGGCGGATTTGGCCAATCACCACTTGTTCGCCCAATCGTCGCTTGGCGGATGGCGGATGGGACACTATCCGAAGGGTCATGGAAGCAATTCAGGTCGAACACCTCGTTAAACGCTACGACAGCGTGCTGGCCGTCGACGACATCGGCTTCACCGTCCCGGCCGGCGGCACAGTCGGTCTGCTGGGCGGCAACGGCGCCGGCAAGACCACCACCATCGCCATGCTGCTGGGGCTGATCGTCCCGACGTCCGGACGCATCACCGTGCTCGGGCACGACATGGCGAAAGACCGCTTCGCGGCGCTGGAGCGGATGAACTTCTCGTCGCCCTACGTTGCCCTGCCGCATCGGCTGACCGTCAGGGAGAACCTGCGGGTCTATGGCCACCTGTACAACGTGGCGCATCTCGATGACCGGATCGCCACGCTGGCGCGCGACCTCGACCTCGGGCAGATCCTGGATCGTCCCGCCGGCCAGTTGTCGGCCGGGCAGAAGACCCGCGTCGCCCTGGCCAAGTCGCTGATCAACCAGCCGGAGGTGCTGCTGCTGGACGAGCCCACCGCCAGCCTCGATCCCGACACCGGCGACATGGTCCGCACCTGGCTGGAACAGTATCGCGCGCAAAGCGGCTGCACCATCCTGCTCGCCAGCCACAACATGGCGGAGGTCGAGCGGCTGTGCCACCAGGTCATCATGCTCAAGCAGGGCCGCGTGGTCGACCGCGGCACGCCGGACGAGTTGCTCGCCCGCTACGGGCGGCAGGACCTGGAGGACGTGTTCCTCGACATCGCCCGCGATCGCCGGCAGGCGGTGGCGGCATGAAGATCCGCTCCCTGCCCATGGTGCAGCCGCCCCAATGGCAACCGATGGCCCGCCGCATCTGGGGGCTGATGTACCGGCACCTGGCGCTGTACCGCCGCTCCTGGCCGCGGCTGCTGGAGCTGATGTACTGGCCGATCCTGCAGATGTGCATCTGGGGCTTCACCGCGCGGTTCCTGGCGACGCGGATGGGCAGCAACCCGGCGATCATGGCCGGCGGCCTGCTGCTGAGCGGCGTGCTGCTGTGGGAGGTGACGCTGCGCAGCCAGATGGGCATGTCGATCTCGTTCCTGGAGGAGATGTGGTCGCGCAACCTGGGCCACGTCTTCGTCAGCCCGCTGCGCCCGTTCGAGATGGTC
This sequence comes from Rhodopila globiformis, assembly GCF_002937115.1. Taxonomy (GTDB): domain Bacteria; phylum Pseudomonadota; class Alphaproteobacteria; order Acetobacterales; family Acetobacteraceae; genus Rhodopila; species Rhodopila globiformis. Next base: position 4,364 of record NZ_NHRY01000250.1, read on the forward strand.
GCGGCGCTGATTGCCATGTCGGTCATCCGGATGTTGACCGGCGTGCTGCCGGCGATCCTGCTGGCCTGGGCGTTCTATGCCTTCAACCTGTTCAGCCTCGGCCCTGTGCTGGTGCTGTTCTTCGTCAACCTGATGATCTTCGGCTGGGCGATCGCGCTGGGGGTGGTGTCGCTGGTGCTGCGGCACGGCGCCGGGGCGGAGCCGCTGGCCTGGGGCATCCTGTTCGGCCTGGCGCCGTTCTCGGCGGTGTTCTACCCGGTCTCGGTGCTGCCGGCGGCCCTGCAGCCGCTGGCATTGACGCTGCCGACGACCCATGTGTTCGAGGGCATGCGCGCGGTGCTGATGCACGGCACGGTGCGCTGGGACCATTTGGCGGCGGCCTTCGTCCTGAACCTCGTCTGGATTGCCGGCGCGGCGGTGTTGTTTGCGTGGCAGTTCCATCAGGCCCGGGTGCGGGGCGCGCTGATGAGCATTGGTGAGTAATGGAAACAGGTTTTTGGCTGATCCGCCACGCCCTGGTGGCGGAAAACGCGCGCGCTTTCCTGTATGGCGTGATGGACGTGCCGCTGTGCGAGCCGACATTGCTGGAGCAGGCGCCGATGTACCGCTCGCTGGCGGCACGGCTGCCGCGCCCGGCCGACTGGCTGGTGACGCCGCTGTCGCGCACCCGGCGCACCGCCGAGACGCTGTTCGCCCACGGCTATCCGCGCGCCGGACTGACGGTCGAGCCCGGTCTGACCGAGCAGTCCCTGGGCGAGTGGCAGGGCCTGCCGCACGCCGAATTGCCCGCCCGGCTGGCGCTGCCCAAGCACGCCTTCTGGCCGCTGGGCGGGCATGAGAAGCCGCCGGGCGGCGAAAGCATGGCCGAGGTGATCACCCGCGTCGGCGCAACGATAGAGCGCCTGGCGGAAACCCATGCCGGGCGGGACGTGGTGGTCGTCTCGCACGGCGGGGCGATCCGCGGCGCCGTCGCCCATGCGCTGTCCATCGGCCCGGACAATGCGCTGCACCTGTCGATCCAGAACCTGTCGCTGACGCGGCTGGAGCGGACGCCGGACGGCTGGCGGGTGGTGTGCGTCAACGAGATGCCGGGCTACTGAGGCATTGGCGCCACGGTAACCGCAAGCTGGTCAGAGCGTCCCTCGAGGGAAGGCAGGTCTCCCGAATCGTCTCGGCCCGGCGAGATCGTCTCCTTATCGTCATGGCCGGGCGTATCCCTGTCGCATGCGCATATCTCGGAAACGGCCTGCCGCGGCCCTGGCCCCTGTCGTCATGGCCAGCATGCCGAGGCTTGCCGCGATCAGGCGCGTGACACGGGGCCGGACGGCGACGGGGACCCCCGGTATCTTGGCGTCTTGGCGTTGAACGGGAACCGTGCCACCGCGCCCGGCGCTGATGGGTGCGCTGCGCCGCTGGCCCGTGCGGTTGCTTCCACCGATAAAACGCCAAGACGCCAAGATACCGGAGCATGCGTCACTGTCCGGGGTGGCGGCACCTGTCATGCCTTCGATCGCCCCTTGCCGATCCGTACCGGCGCGGGATCGGCACGAAGGCATTCCCACGGTATCCGGCCAAGGCGGCCCGGGTTGTTCCCGGGATGTGTGCACGCCGTAGGGCGTGTCCCGGCCATGACACGCCCGGCCATGACGGAAGGGTGCTCCCTATCCTGCCAGCACCGGCAGCTTCCGCTGCAGCCGCCGGCGCAGCGCCCGCTGGCCGATGGACCGCACCTTGCCGACATCCAGCACGACGGCGCTGACGCCGTAGATCGCCCCGCCCATCATCACGGCCCCGACCAGGCCCAGCCAGTCCATCGGCAGCGGGATCAGGACCAGTGCCGCCGCCATCGGCACGATGGCCAGGAGGCACCGCACCACCTGGCCCGGCGGCAGCCAGACCGGGAACTGCCGGTTGGCCAGATACCAGCACCCAGCGGCCGCGGCGCCATGGCAGACCACGGCGACCCAGGCCGCGCCGAACATGCCATAGTGTGGTACGGCCCACAGGTTCAGCAGGATACTCAGCACCGTGGCCGGCCCATAGCTCCAGAGCATGGTCAGCGGCTTGCCCGACAAATGGAAGGCATGGTCGATGAAGTGCGCCCGCACGCCGCGGATCAGGGACGCGAAGCAAATGATCGGGATCAGCGCCGCGACTCCGTCGCGGAACGCCGGGCCCACCAGGACGGTAGCGATGTTGTGGGCGGTCAGCGACAGGCCGACACAGGCGGGCAAGGCCAGCGCCAGCAGCGCGATGCCGTTGCGCCCCGCCTGGATTCGCGCCGCTTCCCGGCCCTGCCGCTCCAGCACCTGCATCGCCAGCGCGAAGGTCGTGGTGGTGATCGACAGGCAGATCAGCGTCATCGGCCGGTCCACCAGGTTGTACGCGACGGCGTAGATGCCCAGCGCGCCGGCGCCGACCAGCGAGCCGAGCAGGAACCGGTCGGCGTTCTGCATGACGATCTCGGTCGCCTGCGCAGCCACCAGCGGCCAGGCGTAATCAACCAGCTGGCGCAGTTCCTGACGCCGGAAGGCGCCGGCGGCCGGGCGGAACGGCGCGCCGAGCAGCCGGAAATCCACCGCGGCGCAGACGACCGCGGCGACCAGCAGCCCGAGAATGATCGATTCAGGCCCGTGGCCGAGCACGAACAGCGCCCCCAGACCAAGACCGAAGCCGAGGGCGGCATGCAGTCCCTCGATCAGATTGTACCGCCCCATCCGGTTGGTGGAGCGGTTGACCGATTGGTTGAGCTGGACCAGGGCCCGGACCAGCAGCAGCGGCAGGCCCAGCCAGGCGGCCCAGCGGTAATCCGCGGGCAGGTGCACCAGCAGGCCGGCGGCAACGCCCAGCATGGCCGTCACGCCGGCCAGGGCGTAGAACAAGGCGTAGGCCTGCTTGAGGAAGCGGTCCTGCCAGCCGCCGACCGCGGCTTGCGGATAGAAGCGCATCACCGTGATCGGCAACGCGAAGAACAGTGACGTCTGTAGGACGAGAACGCCGGAAAAGACGAACGTATAGCTGCCGAGCGCTGCCGGCGTCAGCAGTCGCGTATAGGCAAAGACCATCGCCATCGAGACGAAGGCCGGAACGATGACCGAAGGAATATAGCCGATGATCTGACGGTACACGGATGAGCTGCCTCGTCGATTAGGATCAATGCATGAATGTGATGCGCGGGGGCAGGAGCCCGGGAGTCGTCGGCGTCCGGCAGAAAGGGTGGAACCCGGAAATAATCAACGATGCGACCATTGCCCGCAAGTCGCGAGCGCCGCAAATCACGTTGCTCGGGCGGAAGTGAACTATTTTTGATTTCACAACAAGAACGGGCTGTCTGGCGCGCGGCTGGCATCACCTGGCGCAAAGTCGCCGGGCAAGACTGGCCCGTTACGCCGCCGCGAGCGGCGATGCGCCGAGCGGAAACGATCTGCGCGTGGTGTGATAACGCAATGTTTATTGCCCTCGACGCCAGACGGAAGCGGCCGCGCACCTCCATATCGTGTAGGAACGCTGCCATCCTTGTTTCGCGGCCAATTTCACCACCCGGGAATGCGTTGCATGATCGGCGCCGGACGACGCCGTCATGGCGGGTACCCGGGGCCAGGCCCGGGCACGAACCGGGCATCCCGATACTGGGAGGCTGTTCGCTGCGATTTCGATCCGAGATGGGTATGTGTCCTGCGTCAAAGGCTGGGGTCGGAACCCGCGGCGGGTGGTACCAGGGGTCATCCGGAATCGCCCGTGCTTGTTGATCCTTCCGAAATGCTACAGACCCGGCCCTCAATATCCTGGCGATGGCAGCGCAGTGATCAACGCACGGCCACCCCGCCCGCAGGGCATCCGAATCGCTTCTCTGCGTGCTCTGCGCCCCGCTATGCGATCTCTGCGTTGCAAAAATGCGGTGCCGCAACAAAAGCCAGCGTTGCCGGTGAGTCGCCGAACCTCCAACGCCGGTGGCGCCCCGCCCACCGCGATTCAACGCAGAGCACGCAGAGCGGGGCGCAGAGCACGCAGAGAAGATTTCATTGCGGCCTGCGGCCGCGATGGCTCGAACGCGGCCTGGCTGTTCCTGCTGCGACTCGCGGCCCGGCATTCAGGACAATCAGGGCCAGATCCGTAACGCCGTATGGGGAGCGGTCGTCCGTCCAGGCTCCGCCGTTGCCCCGGGCCGCCCCTACGCAATGCACACATCCTGGAAACGAGTCGGAAATGACCGTAAAATCAAGTGCTTGCCTGGGCGCCAAGAGCGTTCCACCATCGTCATGGCCCGGCTTGTCCGGGCCACCTATTCCAGCACTTGTGCCGCGACAGGTGACCCGGACAAGCCGGGCCATGACGAAAGGGAAACGCAGCGGCGGACCGTTTCCGAGATGTGTGCATCCCGTAGGGGCCGCCCGGGACGACCTTGAATCCCACGGCCGCCTTTCACAAGCGCCCCAGCACGAAGGCCTTGACCGGTTGAGCATCGGCGGAGCCGTTTGCCGCCGCGAGACCGATCCGATACGGTTCCGATCTCAACACGGAGTCGCGGCGAACGCTGGTGGAGGCCCCTTTTTCCCAGGTTTACCCGGCTGTTGCCGATCCAACGCCATATGCAACGAAGCCGCCTGCCCAGCCGGTCAGGATCACTGCACGGAGGGACTAGACCTGAAGCGCCTTCACATAGGCCGCAACCGTCGCCGTGAAGCCGTTTTCCAGCGCGTCGGCGGTCAGCTCATGGCCGATGGAGGCCTCGGCCAGGAACGGCACGGCGGCCATCAGCGGCGGGATGTTGTGCAGGTTCAAGTCGTGGCCGGCGTTGACGACGAGGCCGGCCTCCCGGGCACGCGCCGCCGTCGCGGCGATCCGCTCCAGCACCGGCTGGTGCGTGCCGGCGCGGAATGCCTCGGCATAGGGGCCAGTGTAGATCTCCACGCCGTCGGCGCCGCTCGTTCGCACCCGGTCGATCACCGCGGGATCGGCGTCGATGAACAGGATCGCCCGGCCGCCCTGCGCCTTGATCGCCTGGATCGCCGGGCCGGTCACCTGCACCTGCGCCGGGGTGAGCTTCCAGCCTTCATCCGAGGTGAAGGCACCCGGCGCGTCCGGCACCAGCGTCACCTGCTCCGGCCGGTTGGCGCGCACGATGTGCATCAGCCGCGCGTCCGGGTAGCCCTCGATATTGAACTCGATTCCCGGACGGAGCGGACGCATCAGGTCCGCCAGCATGGGCACGTCGCTGCCACGGATGTGCCGCTCGTCCGGCCGCGGATGCACCGTCAGGCCATGCGCGCCGGCCTCCAGCGCCAGATGGGCGAAGCGCCGCAGGTCCGGCACGCCGGTGTGGCGGGAGTTGCGCAGCAGGGCGATCTTGTTGAGGTTGACGCTGAGGTGAGCCATGCCGGCACGATACCGTGTGCGGCCCGGCAACTCAACGCGGATACCGGCCGGCGCGCTCAAGGTATTGACTGGACCTGGGCAGAACCCGACCCAGATTGCCCGCCCAGGCCCCGTCCGATTTATCGGCACGATGGCAGGGAATGAGGCTTTTCGCCGGGGGACCGTCACATGTCGAAACAGATCGTCGCCCGCGCCAACTTCCTGGTCTTCGCCGTCCTGATCGGCTTCCTGGCCCTGATCGGCGCCCTGACCTGGGATGGCTTCGCCACCACCCGCTCGGCGCGGGGATGGACCGAGCACACCTACACGGTGCTGGCCACCCTGCGCGACCTGCGGATCGCGCTGCGCGATGCCGAGACCGGCGAGCGCGGCTACCTGCTGACCGGCGGCGACGACTACCTCGCGCCCTACCAGGCCGCGCTGGGCCGGATTTCCATCCTGGAAGGCGACCTGCAGCAACAGACCGCCGACAATCCGGCGCAGCAGGCGCGGCTGCGGTCCCTGGTGCCGACCATCCAGAGCCGCCTGGAGCAGTTCGCGCAGACCATCCAGGTCCGGCGCGATTCCGGCCCGGACGCGGCGATCCAGCGGTTCCGCGACCGCGCCGGACACGACACCAGCCAGGCGATCGAAGCCGGGCTGACCGCCATGACTGCCGAGGAGCAGACCCTGCTGTCCCATCGCCTGGCGGCTGTCGACGAGCACACCGAATGGGTCCACCGGCTGGTGCTCGCCGGCGTCGCGGTCGCCATCCTGGCCTTGCTGTGGGCCGCCCGCATGCTCAACCACGCCTGGTCGCGCTCGGCCGGCGCCGAGGCCACCCAGCGCGCCCTGGCCGGAGAGCTGCGCGCCTCGCTGGACAGCCTGAGCCAGGGGGTTGCCGTGTTCGGCCCGGCGTTCCGGCTGAACCACTGGAACGAGTGCTTCCAGACCCTGCTGGCCGTGCCGCCCGCCATGCTGCGGGTCGACATGCCCTATGCCGCCTTCGTCGAATTCGCCGCGTCTGATGGGGGGGAATTCCTGGAAACCGAGGACCAGGTGCGCCACGGCCAGAGCCGCAACGGCGAGCCGGTGGTGTATGAGCGGACGCGGACGGACGGCCAGGTGCTGGAAATCCGCCGCACCCCGACGCCCGGCAACGGTTTCATCCTGACGCTCAGCGACATGACCAAGCGCACCCAGTCCGAGGCGGTGCTGCGCGAATCGCAGAAGATGCAGGCCATCGGCCAGCTGACCGGCGGCATCGCCCACGATTTCAACAACCTGCTGACGGCGATCATGGGCAACCTGGAGCTGGCGCGCACCAGGCTGGACCCGCAGCATCCGGTGGTCACGCATATCGAGCGGTCGCTCTGGGCGGCCCAGCGCGGCGGTACGCTGACCAGCCAGTTGCTGGCCTTCGCGCGCCGGCAGCCGCTGTCGCCGACGGCGATCGACCTGTCGGCGACCTTCCCCGAACTGCTGCCGCTGCTGCGCCGGACCCTGGGCGAGCATATCGAGGTACGGTTCGTCGACACCGCGGGCCTGTGGCCGGCGATGGCCGATCCGGCGCAACTGGAAAGCGCGGTGCTGAATTTGGCGCTGAATGCGCGCGACGCGATGCCGGGCGGCGGACGGCTGACGATCGAACTGGCGAACAAGGTGCTGGACGAGGAGTACGCCCGCAGCCACGCCGAGGTCACGGCCGGCGACTACGTGATGGTCGCGGTCTCCGACACTGGGCACGGCATGACCCCGGACTTGGTTGCCCGGGCGTTCGAGCCGTTCTTCACCACCAAGACCGAGGGCCGCGGCACCGGGCTCGGGCTGGCGATGGTGTTCGGCTTCGTCAAGCAGTCCGGCGGGCACGTGAAGATCTATTCCGAGCCGGGCGAAGGCACCGCGGTGAAGATCTACCTGCCGCGCGCCGTCGGCGCCCAGGTGCCCACCATGCAGCGCAGCAGCGCGCCGGCGGAGCTGCCGCGCGGTTCGGCGACGATCCTGCTGGTCGAGGACGAGGCCGCGGTGCGCGAGGTGGCCGGGGCGATCCTGCGCAACCTGGGCTACCGCGTGCTGGAGGCGCAGGATGGCGACGAGGGGTTGCTGGTGTTCGGCGCCCATGCCGCCGAGGTGGATCTGCTGCTGACCGACGTGGTGCTGCCCGGCAAGGTGCGCGGGCGCGAGCTGAGCGAGCGGATCACGGCGATGCGGCCGGAGGTGAAGGTGCTGTACATGTCGGGCTATACCGAGAACTCGATCGTGCACCACGGGCGGCTGGACGACGGGGTGCAGTTGCTGGGCAAGCCGTTCAAGCGCGAGCAGCTGGCGCGGAAGGTGGCGGACGTGCTGGGGGTGGCGCCGGGGGCCGGTCCGGAGAACGTGGTGGACCTGCGGACGCACAAGCGGGAGTGAGGCAGACAGCCTGGCTGGGCGTTGCCATGCGTATCAGGATAGGGAGGTGGATGGGGAAGGATCTGGCGCCAGGTCTGTTGCCCCACCGTCGTGGCCGGACGTGTCCCCATGGCTACCGGGATAGGGCGGCGATTGGAGAAGGATCTCGGGGCCGGTCCGTTGTCTTACCGTCATGGCCGGGCGTGTCCCGGCCATGACGGGGAGGCAACGGACCCGCGCCTACTCGATCGCCGAACTCGACTTCGCAAGCTCCCGCAGCACGAACTTCTGGATCTTGCCGGTCGAGGTCTTCGGAATCTCCCGGAAGACAAACGTCTTCGGCACCTTGAACCGGGCCATGTGCTCGCGGCAGAAGTCACGCAGTTCCTCGGCCGTGGCCGTCGCCCCCAGCTTCAGTTCGATGAACGCGCAGGGCGTCTCGCCCCATTTCTCGTCCGGCTGCGCCACCACCGCGGCGCTCAGCACCGCCGGGTGGCGGTACAGCGTCTCCTCCACCTCCAGCGAGGAGATGTTCTCGCCGCCGGAGATGATGATGTCCTTCGACCGGTCGCGGATCTTGACGTAGCCGTCCGGCTGCATCACCGCGAGGTCGCCGGTATGGAACCAGCCGCCGGCGAACGCCTTGTCAGTGGCGGACGGGTTCTTCAGGTAGCCCTTCATGGTGATGTTGCCGCGGAACATGATCTCGCCCATGGTCTCGCCGTCCCACGGCACCGGCTGCATGGTCTCGGGATCGAGCACGGTCATGCCGTCCTGCAACGGCGTCCGCACCCCTTGCCGCCCGTTGCGCTCCGCCCGGCGGTCGATCGGCATGAAGGCCCAGGATTCCTGCTTGTCGCAGACGCTGGCCGGACCATAGACCTCGGTCAGGCCATAGACGTGCGTCAGGTCGATGCCGATGGCCTCGGCGCCTTCGATGATCGCCGCGGGCGGGGCGGCGCCGGCGACCTGGCCGTAAATGCGATGGGAGATGCCGGCGCGCAGGTCCTTCGGCGCGTTGATCAGCATGGAATAGACGATCGGGGCGCCGCACATGTGCGTCACCTCGTTGTCGCGGATGGCGTCCAGCACCGACTGCGCGTCCACCCGGCGCAGGCAGACGTTCACCCCGGCGCGCTCGGCCACCGTCCAGGGGAAGCACCAGCCGTTGCAGTGGAACATCGGCAGCGTCCACAGGTACACCGCGAAGCGCGGCATGTCCCAGTTCAGGATGTTGCTGACCGCGTTCAGGTGCGCGCCGCGGTGATGATACACCACCCCCTTCGGGTCGCCGGTGGTGCCGGACGTGTAGTTCAGCGCGATCGCATCCCACTCGTCGCCCGGGGGCTGCCAGTCGTACTCCGGGTCGCCCTCGGCCAGCAGCGCCTCATAGGTCACCTCCCCCAGCAGCTTGCCGCCGGAGAAGGCGGGATCGTCGATGTCGATGACCAGCGGCTTTTCGTCCAGCAGCGCCAGGGCGGGCTCGATCACGGCAGCATACTCCCGGTCGGTGATCAGCGCCCTGGCGCCGCCGTGCCTCAGCATGAAGGCGATGGTGTCGGCGTCCAGGCGGGTGTTCAGCGTGTTCAGCACCCCGCCGCACATCGGCACGCCGAACGCGGCCTCATACATCGGCGGCGTGTTGGGGGCCATGATGGCGACGGTGTCGTTCTTGCCGATGCCGCGGCGCGACAGGGCGGAGGCAAGGCGGCGGCAGCGGGCGTAGGTCTGCTTCCAGGTCCAGCGGTCGGTGCCGTGCACGACGGCCAGCCTGTCGGGATAGACATAAGCCGCCCGCTCGATGAAGGTCAGCGGAGTCAGCGGGGCGTGGTTGGCCTGGTTCCTGGGCAGATCGTCGAAGGGGCTGGTCATCGTGGGCGTCTCCCTGACAGGCGGTCCGGTGGAGCCGGGCCTTTAACCACCTGACATACCGCCGAAAGGCGGAAGGCGGCAATCGGAGTCGTTGCACATCGACGCCTGGTGAACGGAGCGGGACCGGCGCTGCCGCCCGGGTCAGGGCACCATCACGGTGACCTGGCCGGGCACGGTGACACTGATCACGCCGGCGTAGGCACACATGCATTTGCAGTTGTTGTCGAGCGCCGGCATGCTGCCCAGCAGGACCGTCGGCGCGCCCGGCACCCACGGCGCCACGGTCGCGGGAATACACGGCATCGGCGTCAGCACGCCCAGCGCTGCCGCGGTCGCCGAGGCGACGGTGGGGTTGGCGATGCTCATGCACATGCCGAACGGCATGATGTTCACCATCGGCGCGAAGTCCATGATGGTCGCCGCCGGCATGCCACCGGCCATGGTGCGGTTGGTCGGCAGCACGACCAGGGATGACGGCGCCGCCCCCATCGTGCAGGCGAGCATGGCTCCATTCACGACCTGGATCGCCATCTGGGTTTCCCGTTGCGGCTGGTGGGTCGCCGGCAGGATGCGCGTTTCGGTGTTGATTGACAATAATGATGTGAGCGCCCCGGGGTGGCATGGCAGAGCGGGAACCATGCCGGATCATGCGGGAAGACGGGTCCGCCAGGCGGCCGCCGGGACGGATGTCCGGCTTGCGCCATTCGGCGCCGCTGACGATCGCACGGCGGTGCGCGTCAGGCCGGGCCATTCACCGACTCCTCGGACAGGCGTACGACATCCGGCGACAGCCTGGCGTCGCGGACCAGGCTGGCGACGTCCGCCTGTATCCGCTTGCGCGTCTCCGCCAGCACCGCAGGCGCCGGATCGACGAAGCGGACGCCGTTGTCTGCCATCATCCGCCGGGCGCGCGCCTGCGCCGCCAGGGCGTCGGCGCGATAGCCGCTGATGTTGGTGATCCAGAGATCAGCCATGATCTTCTGCACGTCGGGCGTCAACTTCGCCCAGAAGGCCCGGCTGATCATTGGAATATACTGGCCGGCGGACTGGTGGTCCTGGTACGAATACCGGACCCCGGCCTCCCACAACCTGGCGCTGGCGCAGCTTTCATTGGTCGAGACCAGGCCGTCGAAGCGACCCCGCGACAGCGCCGTCGGCGCGCCGGGCCAGGCGGTGGCGACTGGAATGCCGCCGCAGAAACCGATGCGCCAGCTGACGCCGGCGCCGCCGGCACTGCGGATCCGCAGGCCGCGGATGTCGTCGAGGCTGCCGATGGGCCGTTTCGTCGTGTACCAGTTCTGCAGGCCCAGGTCGATCCACGGGCCGATGACGTGCACCCGCAGCGCGCTTTCGATCTGCCGCACGATCAATGCGCCGGGCTTGCCGTCGGAGGCGCGGTCCGTCACCGCGACCCTCTGGCCGTAGAACACCGGCAACTGGCAGAAATCGCAGTCGGGCACGATGCCCGTCTGGGTCCAGGCACCCGGCGCGGCCATGTCGATCCGCCCTTGCAGCAGCGCCGTGGCGACGTCCAGGTCCGCATAGAGCTGGCCGGAGTGGAACACCTGGCTGCTGACCTGGCCCCCCGTGGCATCCTCGACCCTGCGCAGGTAGTCGACGATCGCGCGGTTGCGGGCATGGGACGGGGCGGTGTCGAGGGAACAGCGGATCGTCAGCGCCTCCTGCCCGCGGGGGTGGCGCAGGATGGCGCATGTTCCGGCCGTGGCGGCGGCCGAGCGGGCGAATGCCCGGCGAGACAAGCCTTGCCGCATGGGCTGACCCTTCCTGGCCCCCCGGTTGACCGGGATGGCGCGACTGTTTGCCGTTCAATCCATGTGCGTCAAGAGGGCGAGGCTACGCTGCCCGCCACCGGGACAACGCCTTGCGGGACCGCTTCCCTTCGTGGCGCCGCGGCGGCGGCAAGCAAAGGGCGCCGGAGGGCGCCCTTGAAGTTTCGACCAGCATCCACTCGGCTTGCGCCTTGGCCACCGTTGCTGGTGGCACGGAACCGAAGTTCCGCCAGGAGGTGCTATCTCAGCCGGTGTCACCTCGTTAAATCCAGCGTAACACGTTGCGGGCGACGCGCAAGGTCCGGCATATCACATGTCAAGTACGCCGCAGGCGGCCGCCGGCAGCGCGGTCACGATGCCGGTCCCCGGCCGCCGGCGTGGCCGCAGCCGAGGACGGGCGGACACCGGACCGATGGCGGTGGCGGGCCAGCCGCCCCGCTCGGCCCCGGACCGCGCCCCTATACAGCCGGTGAAATCCGCCTAGACTTGCCGCCGCGCGACAACGAACAGGAGGAACGTCTTGAGCGATTCATATTCCGGAGCATGTTTTTGCGGCGCGGTGGAGATCCGCGTGACCGGCAAGCCCAATGCCATGGGCTACTGCCACTGCCGGTCATGCCGTTCCTGGTCCGGCGGGCCGGTCAACGCCTTCAGCCTGTGGCCGCCCGAGGCCGTGCAGGTGACCAAGGGCGCCGAGCACATCGCCACCTTCGCCAAGACGGAAATGAGCCATCGCCAGTTCTGCCGCCTGTGCGGCGGCCACCTGATGGCGCGGCACCCGCCGCTGAACATGGTCGACGTGTTTTCCGCAACCATTCCAGACCTACGGTTCGAGCCGGCGGTGCACGTGAATTACGCCGAAACGGTGCTGCCGATCCGCGACGGGCTGCCGAAGCTGAAGGATTTTCCGGCCGAGTTCGGTGGCTCCGGGGAGGCGGTGCCGGAATAGGCCGGCGCCACCCCCGCCAGGGCCGGCCGCCAGCACCGCCCGGCATGCCGACGCGCGTGCCGGGCGGTTCGGCGTTCAGGTCCCGGCCGGAGGCGCGAAGCACTGCACCAGGCCATGGTACAGCCACAGAATCGGGCTGCCGGTCGGGTTGGCGCCGACGATGATCTTTTCGTCCGGAACGATGATCCAGTGATCCGGCTGCCCGGGGAAATGCGCCGGCGTCACATGTGCCCGCCAGTGCGTCCGCCTGACGTGATCGGCATCGATCATCGTGATCATGTCGGCGTCCACCGGCCGGCCGTCGCCGATGTCGCAGCACGGAATCTGATACTGGTCGTGTTGCGTCGTGATCCATGCCTTGTACGGCGCCATGAACCGGGCGTCGTCGCTGCCCGGCGTGGGGGGCGCCGCCAGCGCCGTCCGCAGCAACAATGCCGCTGCGATCAGGCCGTACCGGCCGGCGGCCAGGCGGTTGCTCATGGCGGTGCCTCGTGCCTATCGTTCATGCCACCTCGATGCGTCCCGGCGGGACTGTGGAAAGCGCCGGCAAATGGCCCGCAATTTCCGTGCCACGCCCTCTGCAGCCCAAGAAACGGTCGCTTGCCTGGCAGCATATGTCCTGTAGAGACGGATGTTCCCAAGAAAAAGCGGCGCCTGGTGGCGCGCGGGAGAAGACTTCAACGGGACGCCTGAAGTCCACAATTTTCGCGTGTTCATTTGTTGCGGATGTGGCGCGCGGCCCGCGGCCAGGCAGCACGGCCGCCGCCGGAGCCGCGCTGCCCGCCAACGGCGGGGCCATGCCGCACGGCGCCGATCGGCAGGACCGTGCGGCGAAGCTCAGTGCATCAGGGTGCCGCTTTCCAGCGCCACGCCGCGCGGCATGTGCTTGCGGATGCCCGAGGCCAGGATCAGCCCGGCGCCGGCCAGCATGACGGCGCCGGCGACCAGCATCGGCACCGTGTAGCCGCCGGTGGCGTCGCGCAGCGCGCCGGTCACCTGCGGCGCGAGATAGCCCGAGATGTTGCCGATGGAATTGATGAAGGCGATGCCGCCGGCCGCCGCGCCGACGCCCAGGTACGCCGTCGGCAGGTTCCAGAACACCGGCAGGCTGGCGGCGATGCCGCAGAACGCGACGCAGAAGGCGCTGATGGCCAGGTAGATATTGCCCAGCAACAATCCGGCGGCCATGGCGCCGAACCCGGCGACGACGGTAGGCAGCACGACGTGCCAGATCCGCTCGCCGGTGCGGTCGGAGCTGCGCGAGCACAGGATCATGCCGATGCTGCCGCAGATGTTGGGCAGCACCAGGATATAGCCGATGGCGGTGTTCGACAGGCCGAGCGACTTGACGATCAGCGGCAGGAAGAAGGCCATGGCGTAGATGCCGTAGGCCATCGCGACATAGGCCACGGTCAGGATCAGCAGCTGCGGGCTGGCGATCGAGCTGAGCACGCCCTTGCCGTGGCCGGCTTTGGCGGCGGCCTCGCTGTCAAGCTGGCCCTGCAGCCAGGTGCGCTGCCCGGCGGTCAGCCAGTGGGCATCCGCCGGCCGGTTGCTCAGGGTGATCAGGCCATAGCAGGCGAGCATGACGGCGGGGACGCCCTCGACCAGGAAGATCCATTGCCACCCCCGGACGCCGAACGCGCCGTCGAGCTGCAGCAGCGCGCCGCCGAGCGGGCCGCCGATGACGCCGGCGAAGGCGCCGAAGGCGAAGAAGATGCCCATCATCTGGCCGCGGTAGCGGGCGGGGAACCAGCAGGTCAGGAAATAAGCGACGCCGGGGAAGAAGCCCGCCTCGGCAATGCCCAGCAGGAAGCGGGCGGCGACGAAACTGGTTTCTCCTGTGACCAGTGCGGTGCCGGCCGAGAAGACGCCCCACATGGCCATGATGGCGCTGATCCAGACGCGGGCGCCAACGCGGTTGAGCATCATGTTCGCGGGAAGCTGGAACAGGATATAGGTCCAGAAGAAAGCGCCGGCGCCGAAGCCATAGGCGCTGGCGGTCAGGCCAAGGTCCTTGTTCATGGTCAGCGCGGCCATCGAGACGTTGAAGCGGTCGAGCGCGTTGATCATGTAGCCGATGCTGAGAAACGGTATCAGGCGCCATGCGACCTTGCGCATGACGGCGCGTTCGAAATCGGGCGTCATTGTTTCCTCCTGCGAACTCTGTCGGTCCCGCGGGAAGGCTAAAGCAGTTTCGCGCGACAGGGAAATGGGAAGGCGGCTTATTGGTTCGAATTCGTAACGTATCGATGCCGCGGGCTGGCGGCACGCCATTGCCTCCTCGTCATGGCCCGGCTTGTCCGGGCCACCTGTCGCGATGCACGTGCTGGAATAGGTGGCCCGGACAAGCCGGGCCATGACGGATCGGCAAAGTTCTTCGCTATGTTAACGCCTATGGTGCGTGTCCCGGGCCATGACGGTGAGGGACAAGCCCTTGCTCGCTGTTTCGCTTACCCTGGTGCGCATGGGGACACGCCCAGCCATGACAAAGGGAGAACAATCGCGGCAGTCAAAACGCTCTTCGACCCGCACCAGTCACGCCGCCGTCAGCTCCGTAACGATCAATCGCGCGGCCTCCTGCGCGGCAGACACGACCTCACCCGACATCGCCCCGCCTACCGCGAACGAGCCCCCCTCGATCACATACGCTACGCACACGCGCGGCATGCACGACAACGCGGCCGCCAGGGCGACCGCCTGCGCCACGCCGAACCCGTGCGACGAGGCGCCGCCGCTCTCCGGCACCACGTCCCCGGCCCGGCAGTCCAACCGCCGGATCGTGCCCGGCGGCGCGCCCGACACCGCGGCATCCACCAGGATCACGCAATCCGCCTGCTGCAGCAGGTCGACCAGCTCCGCCGCGCCGCCGGCCTGTTCCTCGATCCGCACGTCCGCCGGCAGCCGCCCGCGCAGCAGGCGCGCGACCAGGCGGCCCACGCCGTCGTCGCCACGGTCCGGATTGCCGACGCCGACCACCAGCCGGCGTGGCGGTTCAGACACGCACGATGTCCAGCTTCAGGAAATGCACCGAGCAGGAAATGCACGGATCATGGTTACGAATCGTTTGTTCACACAAATGACGCAGCCGGTTGGTGTCCTGCTGCAGCCAGGCCGGCGCGAACGTGCGCAGGTCGTCCTCGATGCTCGGCAGGTTCTGCGATGTCGGCGGCACGATCTTGGCATCCAGGATGGCGCCATCCTCGGCAATGCTGTAGCGGTGATACAGCATGCCGCGCGGCGCCTCGGTGCAGGCATAGCCGGTGCCGGCGCGCAGCGCCACGTCCTCGAACGGACGGTCCGGCGGTTCGTAGGCGTCGATGACCCGTAGCGCTTCCTCGAACGCGAAGATCACCTCCACCGCGCGGACGACGATGCTGCGGAACGGATTGTTGCAGGTCGCCTCCAGTCCCGCCTCGCGCGCCGCCTGTTTCGCCAGCGGCGACAGCAGCGCCGAGTTCAGGCTGTAGCGGGCAATCGGCCCGGTCAGGTACGACCCGGCGCCAACGCGGCGCGAATGCAGCGCGTTCGAGTGCTCGACGTGGTATTCCTCGAAATGCGCGTCGTATTCCTGCGGCGTGATGTCGACGCCCTTGCTGCTGACGACGCGCCCGGCGTTGAACGGATACTCGCCGGCCTTGCCGAGCGAAACCATCTCGTAGTCGCGGGTGCAGTCGGGGAATTCGAAGCCGGCTATCAGCCTGACCGCGTTCAGGGACATCTCCAGCGCGCGTTGCAGTTCTTCCCGCAGCGGCGCGAGTTCCCGCTTGGTCGGCACGCGGTAGAAGCCGCCGACGCGCACGTTGATCGGGTGGATCTCCCGCCCGCCCAGCAGCTTCAGGATGGCGTTGCCCGCCTTCTTGATGCGCAGGCCGGTCTGCACGATGTCGGGATAGTCCTTCGCCATCTCGACGGCGCCCTCGTACCCAAGGAAGTCCGGCGCGTGCAGCATGTACATGTGCAGAACGTGGCTTTCCACCCACTCGCCGCAGTACAGCAGCCGCCGCAGCTCCCGGATCGGGTGCGAAACGGTGATGCCGAGCGCATCCTCCATCGCGTGCACCGCGCTCATCTGGTACGCGACCGGACAGATGCCGCAGATCCGCGCGGTGATGTCAGGCACCTCGGTGTAGTTCCGGCCGCGCAGGAACGCCTCGAAGAAGCGCGGCGGCTCGAAGATCTTCAGTTCGGCCTCGCGCAGCGTGTTCCCGTCGATGACGAGACGCAGGCCGCCCTCGCCTTCCACCCGGGCCAGAACATCGACCTTGATCGTCTTACGCGTCATGACGTTCGCTTTCCTTCTGGAAGGCCTCGGCCGTTGCGTTGAACGTGCGATAGACGCGTTGCAGCGCACGTTCATCCAAACCCCGATCGGCCAGCCTTGGGCTCAGCGACTGCGGATTCGGCGTCTCCTTCGGGCCGAAGCAGCCGTAGCAGCCGCGGTTGTAGGCCGGGCAGATCGCGCCGCAGCCGGCATGAGTCACCGGCCCCAGGCACGCCGCCGCGCCGCGCACCAGCACGCACACCGTGCCGCGCAGCTTGCATTCCATGCAGACGCTGTGCGACGGGATGTTGGGCTTTCGGCCGTGCAGATACGCCGTCAGCACCTCCAGCAACTGGTGCTTGTTGATCGGGCAGCCGCGCAGTTCGTAATCCACCTCGACATGCGCGCCGATCGGCGTCGATTTCTCCAGCGTGGAGATGTATTCCGGATGCGCATAGACGATGTTGGTGAATTCCTTCACGTCCTTGAAGTTGCGCAAGGCCTGGATGCCACCGGCGGTGGCGCAGGCGCCGATGGTGATCAGGCTGCGCGACTGCCGGCGGACGTCCTTCAGCCGCTCCAGGTCATGCGGCGTGGTGACAGACCCTTCCACCAGGGAAACGTCGTACGGCCCCTTCAGAACGCCGCGCGTGGCCTCGGGGAAATAGGCGATTTCCACCGCGCCGGCGACCGCCAGCAGTTCGTCCTCGCAATCCAGCAGCGACAACTGGCAGCCGTCGCAGGATGCGAACTTCCAGACTGCGAGTTTCGGCTTGCCTGGTGCCTTGGCCATGCCGGTTCTCCTCTAGAATTCCCGGACCGAGTACAGGTGCTCGATCTGGTCGTAGCGGTACACCGGCCCGTCCTTGCAGACGAAAGTGGTGCCGATCTGGCAATGACCACACAGGCCAATGGCGCACTGCATGTTGCGCTCCAGCGTGACCCAGACACGATCCTTGGTCACCCCAAGCTCGCCCAGCGTATCCACCGCCTGCCGTGTGAGCGCCTCCGATCGGCAGACAAAGGCAGTCGTCGCCGACCAGTCGGGACGCGCCGCGCGGATCGCCGCATTGACGCTGCCGACGCGGCCGCGATAGCCGCTCGGCGCGGAATGCACGGTCAGGTGCACATTGGTGTCGAACCGCGCCCGCCAGCGATGCAGGTCCTGCTCATACATGATGTCGTCGACGCCACGAGTGCCGTAGCAGATGATCACCTTGCCGAAGTCCTGGCGGCGGTGCAGCACCTCGTAGATCAGCCCGCGCAGCGGCGCCAGGCCGATGGTGCTGGTGACGAACACGATGTCGGAGCCGACCACCTCGTCGATCGGCCAGGGCCGGCCGAACGGGCCGCGGATGCCGACGACGGCGCCGGCGTGCAGTTCCTGCATGGCGTTGGTCACCGGCCCGACGGCGCGGATGGTGTGCACCAGGGTATCCGGCTCGCGCGAGTCGCCGCTGATCGAGACCGGGATTTCGCCGACCCCGAACTGATACACCATGTTGAACTGGCCGGGCCGGTAGTGGAACGGCTTGCCGTCGAGCGGTTTCAGGTGCCAGGTGTAGACGCCGGGAATCTCCCGGATCACCCGGGTGATCCGGAACGGCATCGGCACCATGGGATCCGTTGTCGCGACGACGTTGGCGGCGATCACATCCACGGGTTCAGCCCTTGTGCCTGGGAGTGACCGCCGGCTCCGTCGCCAGTTCGACGATCCGCATGCGAGTGCTCGCCAGCCGGCGTGCCATGATCGGCACGAAACGTTTATAGATCTCGTAGCCCAGCGACCGGTCGCTCTCCATCTTGCCGCGCAGGCAGGCGCCGTCGAGCTTCAGCAGGCGCACCTGCTCGCTCGCACGGGCGTCGCTGGTCCAGCGATACGGCGGGATCAGCCAGCTCCAGCCGAAGATGTCGCCCGCCTCCAGGGTTTCGACGACAATGGGCGGGCCTTGCGGCACGTGGATCTCCAGCGCCACCAGGCCGTGGCGGATCAGGTAGAAATTGTCCGCGGCCTCGCCTTCCCGGAAGATATAGTCGCCCGGGTGATAGACCGCATTGGCACAGCAGCCGACAATCGTGCGCAGTGCATCCGGGTCCATGCCCTCGGCAAACGGGTGGCTGCCCAATGTGTCTTCCAACCCGACGATATGGACCACAGCGATCTCCTTCTGGTTAATTCACGAAATGGCTGAATGGCCGTCGCATCACAGCTCCTTCACGCCCATGAGCCGGCGCACGCGGTCGTAGCGCAGCACCGGGCCGTCCTTGCAGACGAACAGCCCCTCGACCTGGCAATGGCCGCACAGCCCGATGGCGCATTCCATGTTCCGTTCGAGCGAAACCCAGATGCTGGAGTCGGGGATGCCAGTGTCGCTCAGGCCCGCGGCGACGAAACGCATCATCACCTCGGGGCCGCAGACCAGCGCGGTGGCCCGCGCCGCATCCACCGCCAGGCGCGGCAGCAGCAGGGTCACGGCGCCGACGCGGCCGTGCCATGACGAGTCGGCGTGATCCACCATGACGTCAAGCTGCACATCCAGCCGCTTGCGCCACATCTCCAGCTGGCTGCGGAACAGGATGTCCGCCGGATTGCGCGCGCCATACAGCAGCGCGACGTTGCCGAAGCGCGCGCGGTTCGCCAGCACGTGGTAGATCACCGATCGCAGCGGCGCGAGGCCGAGGCCGCCGGCGACGATGACCACGTCGCGGCCGTTCAGGTCCTCCAGCGGCCAGGCGGTGCCGAACGGCCTGCGCAGCCCCAGGGTGTCGCCCGGCTGCAGCTCCGTCACCGCCTGGCTGACCGCGCCGACAGCGCGCACGGTCTGCACCAGGCAGGTTTCGTCGGCGGCGTCGCCGCTGATGCTGACCGGGATTTCGCCGACGCCGAAGACATACAGCATGGTGAACTGGCCTGGCCGGAACGTCGGCAGCGGCATCTCGTCCGCCGATTCGAGGGTCAGGGTGACCGTTCCGTTGTGGTCGCGCGCGCGCTTGCCGACCCGCACGATCCGCGGCAGCATGGGATCGCCTTCCGCCGGGGCGAGCGGTTCAGTAATGGCGGGCATAGATGTCCAGCACCTGGAACCGGGCGGCGTTGACCTTCTGGACCAGCAGCCCGAGGAAGCGCTTCAGCACCTCGCAGCCCAGGTCGTGGTCCGTCTCCCACTTGTTGCGAAGACAGGTTGCATCGAGCGCGAGCGCGCGGGTCGGCTCGATGGCGCGGGCGTCGTGATCCCAGCGATACGGCGGCAGCAGCCAGGTCAGGCCGGCGACGTCGCCCTCGCTGACGGTTTCGAACATGACCGCCCCGCGGCCCGGCACCGCGGCCTCCAGCGCCACGTGGCCATGCCGGACCAGATAGATCCAGTCGGCCGGATCGCCGCTGCGGAACAGGTAGTCGCCGGCGTTGAACGCCACGTTCCGTGCGCAGCCGGCGGCCAGCGCCACGAACGGCTGCGGCAGGCCGACGAACAGCCGGTGCTCGCCGAGGATGCGTTCAA
Source organism: Rhodopila globiformis (assembly GCF_002937115.1). GTDB lineage: Bacteria > Pseudomonadota > Alphaproteobacteria > Acetobacterales > Acetobacteraceae > Rhodopila > Rhodopila globiformis. Next base: position 24,485 of record NZ_NHRY01000250.1, read on the forward strand.
GCCCTTCCATGGCCCCCTCCCGGCGCGTCGCCGCGGATGGCGCTGACTTCCTCGGTGATGTCGATGCCGACCGGGCACCAGGTGATGCAGCGGCCGCAGCCGACGCAGCCGGAGGTGCCGAACTGCTCCACCCAGCTGGCCAGCTTGTGCGTCATCCATTGCCGGTAGCGCGAGCGTGGCGAGGGCCGCACGGCGCCGCCGTGGATGTAGGAGAAGTTCTGCGAGAAGCAGGAATCCCAGCGCCGCGTACGCTCGGTCGCGCCGGACAGGTCGTTGGCGTCGGTGACCGCGGTGCAGAAGCAGGTCGGGCAGACCTGGGTGCAGTTGCCGCAGGACAGGCAGCGGGCGGCGACGTCGTCCCAGCGCTTGTGCTCCAGGTTGTCCAGCAGCAGGTCCGGCACGTCGTCGGACCGCATGTGGCGGCCCATGTTGCCGGCGGTCTTCGCCACCACGGCGTCGGCGCGCTCGGCATCGGCGGGGGTGGAGGGACGCTGCGGCAGGCGGGCCAACAGGGCGGCGCCGCGCTCGGTGCCAGCTTCCAGCAGGAATTCGTGCGGCTCGCCCGGGAACTCGGTCAGCGCGAGGTCATAGCCGGTGGCGGCTTTGGGGCCGGTGTTCATCGAGACGCAGAAGCAGGTGCCACCGGCCTCGCCGCAGTTGACCGCGACGATGAACGCGCCGTCGCGCCGGGCCTGGTAGTGCGGATCGACATAGGGGCCTTGCAGGAAGACCCGGTCCTGGATGGCGATGGCATGCAGTTCGCAGGAACGGACGGCGAGGAACGCGAAGCGCTCGGTCGGCTTCGCGTCGGTGGCCACCTGCATGCCGGTGCCATCCGGTTCGGCGCGCCACAGGCGGAGCAGCGGCTGGTGCAGGAAGCGCTTCCAGGCGTGCGGGCCGACCGCGTAGCCGAACAGGGCGTTGTCGGCGCGCCGCTTCAGCCGGTAGCGGCCGCCGTCCTGCTCGTCGGTCCAGCCGGCGGGGAGATCGTCCACGGTAACGACGTCGTCATAAACGATTGCGTCGTCACGGACAGTCGGTCCCAGGACGCGGAACCCGTCGCTGTGCAGAGCGGCGATGAGTGCCGCCAGGCCGTCCCGTCCGACTACTACTGGTTGGTGTGACATCGGGGCAATGCTTCCAAATCAGCGAGGGCGGTGCATTGATGCATGTCAACGGCCTGTGATTCAAGCATTCGTGCGCGAGGGGCGGCAGGTTTTTTCGTGAAGTTTTTTGTATGTCTGGCGCCTGGCTGGTCGCGGATAAATGTACAGGCTTGAGGCGTGCGACGTGTGCGGTCCCGGCAAGGCGATCACAAGAATCTGATCAACGAGATCGTGCGGTTACCGTATTGTTCAGCCATTTGCATGGACATCTGTCATGACATCCAGCCATGCGCGGCGCGCGGTCGCACGGCAACCAGGGCATGAAGCCGCCGTTGCCTCTCCGTCATGGCCGCGCGCGGCCAGGGCGACTGCGTTGAATCGCGGTGGACGGGGCGCCACCGGCGTTTCCGGTTGGGTGACTCACCGGCCACGCCGATCTTTACTGCGCCACCGCATTTTTGAAGCGCAGAGCGCGTAGAGAAGAATTTGTTGCGACCTGCGGTCGCGGTGGGCCAGGGGCAATCGGCCTGCCGGGCCGCCGCTGCCGGCCAGCGCGACGGAATTCCAGCGAGTGGCGACCGCATCAATACCATTCAATTCATGCCGCTCGTTGTGGGTTCGTTATGCACGGGCGCCGACAGGTTGATATCCGCGGGCGGCCTGCTGATCGTCATGGCGGCGACCCCGGACATGCCGGAACACGGCCTCCGGGCCGCCACCCACGTCTCGTGCCGACATCAGCAGAAGGCGTGGATGGCGCGCCTCCGCCGATGATGACGTGCGAGGCGACGGCCGAGCCACTCAGCCGGGTATTCCATGCCTATGTGCGCCTGCGTCCGGCATGACGTAACTGCAACAACCACCGCTTCTTAATCGAAACAAAATCGGACTTTCCGGCGGCTCGGGATGGAAATCGCCTACCCAAACGCCCCAACCTCGTGCGTGATGGCCGTCGCGATCTCCCGCACCATGGCGAACAACCGGCGCATCGGCTCGAAGATCTCCTCGTGCTCCCGCGCATACGCCGCCGTGCGCCGCGGCGCCGCCGGCTCGCCATAGTCGCACTCCGCCGCCGGATCGGCGCCGGAGGGAAAGATCTCCGCCAGCAGCGTCAGCGACGCCTCGATATCCAGCCGCAGGATCGCCGCCTCCATCGCCAGCCGCGTGACGTTGTGGCGCGGCGAGAAATCACGGATCTCCGTCGCCAGCAGCCAGATGCGGTGGATCAGCGCCAGCCGCAGCGCGTGCAGCAGCACCTCCCGCGTCGCCATGTGCGGCATGTCCGGCCAGATCACCCGCAGCGCCAGATGATCCGCCTCGATCCGCCGGAACATCGACTGCACCGACGCCCAGATGTCCAGCCGCTCCAGCGCCCGCGCCACCGACACCAGCGCCTCGCGCCGCCCGGGCCGCTTGCTGTGGGCCGAGCGGTCGAGCCAGGTGCCCGGGTCGAGCGTCGCGATCACCCCCCGCAGCACCTCCAGGTCGGAGTGCGCCAGGGCATGGCTCGCCAGGTCCATGGCACGCCTGAACCGCCGGCTGGTCTGGCGCAGTTCGGCGAAGGTTTCGGGATGCCGCGCCGCCGCGGCGCCCAGGCCCTGCAGCGTGTTCGCGCACCACCCGAGCTGCTGCAGGATCGCGTTGTTCGGAATCGCCCGCAATTCCCGCGGGTGGCGGATGCGCGCCACCCCGGTCATGCCGTCCGACTGCCGCGCGGCGGGGCGGGAGCCGGTGGGATCCAGCAGCGCCGGTCCGAACGCGCCCAGCAGCGCGGCGTAGCCCTGGTCCTCCACCAGCCCGGCCATGCCGGTGCGGATCGTGGCGAAGAAATCGGCGGCAAAGTCCGGATCGGCATAGACCGGGTCCTCGATCGGCCCGGCCGCCGGGTGATAGGTCTGCTCGGCGATGCGGGTGATGGTCGCCAGCGCCAGTTCCGGCGTGCCGAACAGCAGGTAGCCGTCGCCGCCCTGGAATGCCGTTTCCTCGCGCACCTTCACCCCCGCCCGCCCCAGCGCCTGCCGCGACGCCGTCGGCGACAGATACTTCAGCCGATCGGCCAGCGAGCCGGGATGGGCGCCGCGGCCGATGCTTTCGCCGTGGGTGTCGAACAGGATCACCTCGACATTGGTGATGCCGTGATGATGCAGCGTGTGGGCGATCTTCATCCGCAGCCGCTCGATCAGGTAGCTGGCGGCAAGCTGGCCGACATAGCGGCCGGAGTCGGAGTAGCCGAACTGCAGGGCCAGCCGCCCGGTGTTCCTGAGGTATTCGCGATAGTGCGGGCTGCGCAGCGCCTCCTCCAGCACCGACGCGCCCTGTTCCAGCGCGTCGGCGGTCTCGAACAGCGGGCTGATTTCGACATGCCGCTCGACCCCGAACAGCTTCGCCAGGTACAGCGCGGCGAGCAGGGTGTAGCCGGTCTCGGTCTCGGCGATCAGGAAGCGGATAGGGATCGAGCCGTCCACGTGCTTGATGATCTGCGCCACCGTCATCATCAGCTTGGCGGCCGAGGCCTGCTCGACCAGCAGCGCGCCGAAATCGACCGGGATCGGCTGCACGGTGTCCAGCGCGGCGTTGATCGCGGCGAACAGTACGCGCCGGCGGGACAGGTCCTCGGGCGGATCGACGATGTTCAGCCGCTGGCGGGTCACGTTGTGGATCTGCGCCGCGTTCAGCCGCGTGTGGGTGTGCGCCAGCGCCAGGCCGTGCGACACCAGGCCGGCGCGGGCCACCGTCAGGGCCAGCTTGGCACGCTCGTCGGCGCCGGCGATCGCCTCCTGGAACAGCGGCAGCAGCGGCGCCGGGCTGGTCAGGGCGGCCTCGCGCCCGCCGACGAGCGCATGCGCGAAGGCGGCGACCTTCGGCGGGTTCGGATAGTCGGGGCACAGCTCGATCTGCCGGTCGACGACGTCGCGCGCCTCGGCGATGCGCTCGGCGAGGGCGGTGGCGGTGGGCAGGACGGACACCTGGCCGTGCAGGCGGTTGAGCTGCAGCCGCTTCATCTCCAGCCGCAGGCGCAGCGTGTGCCACCAGCCGATATCGGTCCGGCCGTCGGTGTCGTAGCCGACCCAGGAGGACAGGACGACGGGGCTTGGGTTCAGCTCGGTCCAGCGGTCGGGCCAGGCGGTCTTGGCGACCGAGATCAGCGCGGCGTTGAAGCGGTCGATCGAGTCGCGGCCGTTGGCGATGGCGGCGGCGGCCTGGTCGAACTCGCTGCGCAGGGTGATGGGCGGCGGGCGGTGGGAGTCGAAGGACGGCGCCGGCCGCCCGCAGGCCGTCTCGGCCAACGCCTTGCCGACTGCCAGCGGCAAGGAGAAGGTGGGATGCGCGGTGAACACCGCGGCGAAGCGGGTGCGCTCGGTCAGCGCCCGGTATTCCGCCCAGCGCACCGGGCTGTCGTTCGGGTCCGGGCGCAGCAGGGTGTGCGCCAGTTTCGCCAGGCAGGCGTCGTTGACGGCGGTATCGGTGCCGCCGACATACGCCGCCAGGCGCGCCGCCCGATCGGCGAAGGCGGCGTCGCGCAAATAGCGGACCAGCGCCGCGACGTCGCTTTCGGCGAGGATCTCGCTGTCCATCTGGCGGGTGATCGCCAGCGAGGTCAGCAGCACGGGATTGCCGAACGGATCCTCGTCCGCCCGGGCCGTCAGGCGTGCGGTCAGGTCGAGAAGGTTCCGCGCGAGCGTGGCGATCGCGTCGGGTTCGGTAGCGGGGGCGGTTGGCGCATCGGGCATGCGGGAAGTTTGACGGCCTCTGTGCGGCGCAGCAAGTACTTACCGCATCCCAACGGCCGGCGCCTCACCGTCATGGCCGGACGTGCCTCCATGCGTATCAGGATAAGCGGACCGGGGGAGCAAGGTCTTCTCCCTCACCGTCATGGCCGGGCATGTCCCGGCCATCTGCGCTTCGACGACGCGGGGTGGATGGCCGAGACACGCCCGACCATGACGATGGGGCGACGATTTGGCGCCAGGTCCTTCTTCGTCCTCCGCCTTAGCCTCATGCCGATGGGGCCAGGCTCGGCCATGACGAAGATGCAACAGCCCAGTCGCCAGCGCGCCATGAAGAGGCTATGCGGCCATCCCGGGCGGCGGGTCACACACGACCGTCTTCATCTCGGCCGGCACGGACACCTCCAGCAATTCCAGCTCATCCGCCGTCCCGGTTTCGTTGTGCCGCATGCCGCCGGGGATCATCAGCGAATCGCCGGGCATCAGGCGCACCTTGGTGCCGTCCTCGAACACCAGGTCCACCCAGCCCTTCATCATATAGACGAACTGGTGCTCGCAGACGTGATAGTGCCAGCCCGTCGGCTTGCCCATGCCCTGGGTCGCCGAGGTCACCTGCGCCCGCATCTTCCCGGCGGTGGCATCGGTGACGCCAAGGTCGCGGTACTTGAAAAAGGCGCGCCGCCCTTCGACGTATCTGGCGTTGTCCACGGTGGCGTGCGCGAGTTTGCCGGTGGGCGGTGCCACGGTATCGTTCATGGTCGTTCTCCTCCTGTGCGGGCGCGGGCCTTCCTGGCCGGCGCCACAGGCAGCTAACACCCGATCGCAGGTGGGCCGCAATTCGCGACAGGCAGCCTTGTCGAAATCCCTCCCGCACGGCATCTACCCGGCATGAGCGAGACGACACCCAAAATCCGCATCCGCGGGCTGTACAAGAGCTTCGGCAACAAGCTCGTGCTGGACGGCGTGGACCTCGACGTCATGCCCGGAACGTCGATGGTGGTTATCGGCGGCTCCGGCTCGGGCAAGTCGGTGCTGCTGAAATGCGTCCTGGGCCTGCTGGAGCCGGATGACGGGCTGATCGAGATCGACGGCGTGAACCTCGCCCGGCTGCCACGGCAGGAGAGGGAGGAGATGCGCGCCCGCATCGGCATGCTGTTCCAGAACGGCGCGCTGTTCGACAGCCTGTCGGTGTGGGAGAACGTCGCCTTCGGCCTGCTGGCCCGGCGCAAGCTGCCACGCGCCGAGGCCCGCGCCCGCGCCAACAGCTTCCTGGAGCAGGTCGGCCTGGCCGCCAGCGTCGGCGACCTGTCACCGGCGGAGCTGTCGGGCGGCATGCAGAAGCGCGTCGCCCTGGCCCGGGCGATCGCGGCGCACCCCGACATCATGTTCTTCGACGAGCCGACGACCGGGCTGGACCCGATCATGGGCGCGGTGATCGACGGCCTGATCGTGGATTGCGTCAAGAGCCTGGGCAGCACGGCCGTGGCGATCACGCATGACATGGCGAGCGCGCGGCGCATCGGCGACCAGGCGGCGATGCTGCACCACGGGCGCATCATCTGGCACGGCCCGGCCTCGCACCTGATGGACAGCGGCAACCCGGAGGTCGACCAGTTCACCCACGGACGGCGCGAGGGGCCGATCCAGATGGAGTTGCGGCGCTGAGGCGGGCGGGCTGGCTGCTGCTGGCGGCGGCGCTGCTGGCGGCGCCATCGGTGGCGCGGGCGGATGCCGCGCAGCAGATGGTCGGGCTGTTCATCCAGGGATGCGTAGCGTTCGCCGGCAATCCGCCGGACCTGCGGGCGTGGGCGAAGCGCAACGGACTGCCCTCCGTGCCGGAGCAGGCGCGGGCCGTGTTCCTGCATGGCGCGCCCGGCCAGGTGTTCGATGGCTCGACGCCGGATGGCAAGCTGGTGCTGGTGTCGTCGGACGACGGGCAGTGCTCGGTGGTGGCCGACAAGATTGTCGACCAAGCGGCCGCCGACAGCCTGGAGGCAGGATTCCGCCAGGCCGGGCTGAAGTTCCGGCTGGTGATCGAACGGGATGATCTCCATCAGAGCGGCATCCATCATCGCGAGTACCTGGCGGCGAAGGACGGCCGGGGCTGGCGGGTCCTGCTGGAGACCGTGAAGGATCCGGATGGTGGCGAAGCAATGTTGACGGCGGCGCCGGAGTAGCCGGCGGTGATCGTGGCCGGCACCCCATTGGCGCTGAAATAGCGGCGAGCATTGCTATCCCGTCATGCCGGGCGCAGGCCCGGCATCCACGCCTGGCAGTGCTGAAACCAAGGAAAGGCGTGGATGGTGGGCCTTCGCCCACCATGACGGGGTGGGAACAGTCGTGCGCCTATCCCGCTATTTTCACCCCAATGGGCCGGGACCCGGTCTCAGGCCGCCGGCAGCGTGTTCCGGAAGCTGTCGGCGCGTTCAATCGCCGCAGGCGAGACGCGGCTCTTGGCCACGTCGAGTTCGTAGCGGCTTTGCAGGTTCAGCCAGAACGCCGGCGTGGTACCAAAGGCATGCGCCAGCAGCAGCGCCGTTTCCCCGGTGATGCCGCGGGTGCCGTTGATGATCGCGGTGATCCGGTTTGCCGGCACGTCGAGCGCGTTGGCCAGGCGGTTGGCGCTCAACCCGTACGGCTTCATGAATTCCTCGGCCAAGACCTCACCGGGGTGTATCAACAGATCAGCGTCCATGCCGGGTCCTCATCCTAATGATAGTCCGTGATTTCGACACGTGTTGCATTCCCGTCCTCCCAGACAAAGCAGATCCGGTACTGATCATTGACCCGGATCGCGTGCTGGCCAAGCCGATCGGCTTTCAGGGCCTCAAGCTTGTTGTTCGGCGGTGACTTCAGATCGTGCAGGCTGGTTGCTGCATCGAGCAACAGCAACTTGCGCCGCGCGACTCGCAGGAAGCTTAGCCACCTCCTGTCGCCGCGGCCGCCGTTGAAAAGGTCCTCGGTCTCTTTGTCGTAGAAACTCAGGATCATCGGGGTTGATAACAGCTATTATGCATTACGTCAAGCATAATAGAGCCGTTACGCCCCTCTTGGCATGGATCCCGTTGGTCCCGGGCCGAAGCCTGTCGCTCAGAGACGCCATATGCGACACTGGGATGAGGATTTCAGGGAAATCATGATGAAAACGATCGGCCTATCCGGATTGGTTGCAGTTCTGGCACTCCTCGCGGGCGCCACGTTGGCCGCCGCCTCAGGGATCGAGGTCACGGATGCCTGGACGACAGCCGGCGGCACGAGCGGGGGTGAGGCTCCACTGTACATGACCGTCATCAATCATGGCAGCACCCCGGACGCACTGACCCGAGTACGATGCCCGGTCGCCTGGGCCGCCGAGCCACGCACCACCGACATCGGCGAGGGGGCGCCGATCAGCCGACTCGTGAAGTCGATCGCGATCCCGGCAGACACGCAAGTGAAGCTGGCGCCCGGCCGGTTCCACGTGGCTCTGCTGCAACTGAAGGAGCCGTTGCGCGAGGGCGATACATTCACCTGCGCTGTGACCTTCAAAGGCGGTCCCACGAACGTATCCGTCCGGGTGAAGGCGGCGGCCGGCATGGCGCACGACAGCAAGTCGTCCTGAATTCAGCTTGGCCGGCAGCGCGCCTTTCTCTCACCAACCCAGAGGCGGATAGCGGCGCAAGACGAGGATAGCCAGGCCCCGTGGCTTCGGCAGGCTAACCGCTGGCGGCTGGATCGTTCTCGTCAACATGGCATTGCGCGATCCCCGGTACGGTTCTTCGGCCTTGCCGGGCATATCCGATCAGAACCCTGCGCAAGGTTTTCGGAAGCGACCGGCTGATGCCCCTCCCGCCCGATGCAGAAAGTGTGTATATAGTTGGCGACTTTATACACACCAAGGCACATTCAAAGGCACACTCATGAGAACAAATATCGATCTCGACGACAGGCTCCTCAAACATGCCATGGCCGCAGCCGGACAAAGGACCAAGAAGGGAGTGATCGAGGAAGCCCTGCGACGCCTGATACGGGCGCACGAACAGAAGCAGGCCATCGAGGACCTGCGTGGTCTCGGGTGGGAAGGTAACCTCGACGAAATGCGCGCCGATCGGCCGTGATGGTTGTTGTCGATAGTTCGGTCTGGATCGGCGACCTGCGGAATGATGAAACGGCTGCCGTCGTGAAGCTCCGGACCCTGGACCCGATGCTGGCCGACATCGTGGTGCCTGATCTGGTATTGCTCGAGGTTCTTCGCGGCGCGCTTGACGAGGCCTATGCCGCCCGCATCGAGCGCGCATTGTCCAGGTTCGATATCGTTGATCTCGGCGGCAGGTCACTCGCCGTCGCTGCGGCGCGTCATTATCGGCACCTGCGCGGCCTTGGCATTACCATTCGCAGCGGCATCGATGTGCTGATCGGCACGTTCTGCATACAGCATGGTGCGTGGCTGCTGCGTCATGATCGGGGCGACTTCCTGCCGATGGAAAGACACCTTGGCTTGCGGTGCCTTTGATGCCGGCCGAAAACCGACCCGTCGACGGACGGCTATGACGCGGAATGGCCACAAGCCGGAATTGCATCGTTGACCGCCACCACCAACGTTAATACCCACTGCCCAGTTCCGAGGTCAAACAGCACATTGGCCAAAGCCGTCACCCGTTTCGTCTGCCAGAGCTGCGGCGCCGTCACGCCCAAATGGGCCGGGCGCTGCGAAACCTGCGGCGAGTGGAACACCATCGAGGAAGAAACCGTCGCCGCCCGCCCGGGCGCCACACCCAAGACGGCCGCCCGCAGCGTCACCTTCGTCGGCCTCGCCGGCCACGCCGAGCCGCCGCCGCGCGCCGCCACCGGCATCGTCGAGCTCGACCGTGTCCTGGGCGGCGGCCTTGTCCCGGCTTCGGCCGTCCTCGTCGGCGGCGATCCGGGCATCGGCAAGTCCACCCTGCTGCTGCAGGCCGCGGCGCAACTGGCCGCCACCGGCCGCCGCGTCCTGTACGTCTCGGGCGAAGAGTCGATCGACCAGATCCGCCTGCGCGCCCGCCGGCTGGGGGTCGCCGGCTCGGCCATCGAGCTCACCGCCGCCATCAACGTCCGCGACATCATCGCCGGGCTGGAGCAGGCGAAGGACACCACGCTGGTGGTGATCGACTCAATCCAGACCATGTGGATGGATCAGATCGACAGCGCCCCCGGCACCGTCGCCCAGGTTCGCGCCTGCTCGTTCGAGCTGATCCGCCTGGCGAAAGCCGGCAACTTCGCCATCGTGCTGGTCGGCCACGTCACCAAGGACGGCGCTCTCGCCGGCCCGCGCGTGCTGGAGCACATGGTCGATGCCGTGCTGTATTTCGAAGGCGACCGCGGCCACCAGTTCCGCATCCTGCGCGCCGTGAAGAACCGCTTCGGCGCCACCGACGAGATCGGCGTGTTCGAGATGACCGACTCGGGCCTGGCGGAAGTGCCCAACCCCTCGGCCCTGTTCCTGGCCGAGCGCCGCGGCAACATCGCCGGCAGCGCGGTGTTCGCCGGGCTGGAGGGCACCCGTCCGGTGCTGGTGGAGGTGCAGGCGCTGCTGGCGCCGAATGCCGGCGGCGCGCCGCGGCGGTCGGTCATCGGCTGGGACAGCGGACGGCTGGCGATGCTGCTGGCGGTGCTGGAAACCCGCGCCGGGGTGCGGCTGAACCAGATGGACGTCTATCTGAACATCGCCGGCGGCCTGCGCGTCAACGAACCGGCGGCCGATCTGGCCGTCGCCGCGGCGATCGTCTCCGCCGCCTTCGAAACCCCCACCAGCCCCGGCATGGTCTACTTCGGGGAGGTCGGCCTGTCCGGCGAGGTGCGGCAGGTGGCGCAGGCCGAGGCGCGGCTGAAGGAAGCGGCCAAGCTGGGGTTCGATTTCGCCACCCTGCCCCGCCGCGTGGCGCACGGCAACCGCCGTCTGGCGGCGCCGGAGGGGCTGCAGTTGCAGGAAATCGGCCACATCGCCGATCTCGTCATGCGGTTTGCGCCGGAATCGGCGCGGAACGATGCATGATCTGCTTGGCGACAGGGGGTGGCATGAACCATAAGAGCCCCTTCCTGACGGCGGCAAACGTATGACATGGGTTGACCTGGCAGTCTTCGGCTTCATGGCGGTCTCGGGTCTGGTGGCTTTTGTGCGTGGCCTGGTGCGCGAAGTCCTGGGCATCGGCGCCTGGGCCGGTGCCGTCGCCGCCGCCTTCCTCTTCCTGCCGACGATGCGCCCCATCGTGCGCAACTGGTTCCAGGGCACGGAAGTGGTGGACATCGTCAGCTTCGTCGTCGTCTTCCTGGGCTCGGTGATCATCCTGACCCTGATCGCCAGCAGCATCGGCCGCTATGTCCGGCGCTCCGCGCTGGGCGGCATTGATCGCACGTTGGGTCTGGTATTCGGCCTCGCCCGGGGTGCGGCGGTGGTCGTCGTCGCCTATATCCTGGGACAGATGGTCTTCCCGATCGAACGCTGGCCGGATGTGGTGCTGCACGCCCGCAGCCTGGGTCCGACGTATGAGGCGGCGCGCTGGGTGCGGGATCAGTTGCCGGAGAACTTCCGTCCGCACCGTCTTGATCCGCCGCCGGCGGGGCGCGAAACCAGCGCGGAGGCCCTGCTGCACCTCAACCCGCAGGGCCGCGCCACCGGCAAGCAACCTGTCCGCGAGTAGGAGTTGGTACAGATGGCATTCAACGGCCGCCACAGCGAAGAGGACTCCCTGCACGAGGAGTGCGGCGTCTTCGGCGTCTGGAACGTGCCAAGCGCGGCGGCCGTGACCGCTCTCGGCCTGCACGCGCTGCAGCACCGCGGGCAGGAGGCGACCGGCATCACCAGTTTCGACGGCAGCCGCTTCCACTCGCATCGCGGCATGGGGCTGGTGGGCGACAATTTTGGCGACGCCCGCGTCATTGAAAAGCTGCCCGGCCGCATCGCCATCGGCCATAACCGCTACGCCACCACCGGCGACACGATCCTGCGCAACGTGCAGCCGTTGTACGCGGATTTCGAGTTCGGCGGGTTCGCGGTGGCGCACAACGGCAACCTGACCAACGCGCACCTGCTGCACCGGCAACTGGTGCGCCGCGGCTGCCTGTTCCAGTCCACCACGGACTCGGAAGTCTTTATCCACCTGATCGCCATCAGCCTGTATTCCACCGTCGTCGATCGGCTGATCGACGCGCTGAAGCAGGTCGTCGGCGCCTATTCGCTGGTCGCACTGTCGAACGAGGCGCTGATGGGTGTGCGCGACCCGCTGGGCGTGCGGCCGCTGATCCTGGGGCGCATCGGCTCGGAAGGTACCGGCGGCTGGGTGCTGGCGAGCGAAAGCTGCGCGCTGGACATCGTCGGCGCCGACTTCATCCGCGACGTCGAGCCGGGCGAGATCGTCATCATCAACGACCAGGGCGTGCGCAGCATCAAGCCGTTCACCCGCATGCGGGAGCGGTTCTGCGTCTTCGAATACATCTACTTCGCCCGTCCCGACTCGATCGTCGAGGGCACGCCGGTGTATGAGGCGCGCAAGCGCATCGGCGCCGAACTGGCGCAGGAGGCGGCGGTGCCGGCCGACGTGATCGTCCCGGTGCCGGATTCCGGTGTGCCGGCGGCGATGGGCTATTCCATGCAAAGCGGCATCCCGTTCGAGCTTGGCATCATCCGCAACCACTATGTCGGCCGCACCTTCATCGAGCCGACGGACCACATCCGCCACCTCGGGGTGAAGCTGAAGCACTCGGCCAACAAGCCGGTGCTGGACGGCAAGCGGGTCGTGCTCGTGGACGATTCGATTGTCCGCGGCACCACCAGCAAGAAGATCGTCGAGATGGTCCGCGCCGCCGGAGCGAAGGAGGTGCACATGCGCATCTCCTCGCCGCCGACGACGCATTCCTGCTTCTATGGCATCGACACGCCGCAGCGCAGCAAGCTGCTGGCCTCGACCCATACTGTCGATGAAATGGCCGCGCTGATTGGCGCCGACAGCCTGGCGTTCATCTCGATCGATGGCCTGTATCGCGCGCTGGGCCAGCCCGGCCGCGACCCGGAGAAGCCGCATTACTGCGACGCCTGCTTCACCGGCGACTACCCCATCCCCCTGCCCGACCAGCACGAACTGGCCGATCGGCAGTTGAGTTTGTTGAGTGCGGGAAACTGATGGATGACGAAGGAACTTGAGGGCGCGGTGGCGCTGGTCACCGGCGCCAGCCGCGGCATTGGCGCGGCGGTGGCGGCGGAACTGGCCCGGCACGGCGCGCATGTGGTGATCACCGGACGGACCCAGGGCGGGCTGGAGGAAACCGACGACGCGATCCGCGCCGCCGGCAGCAGCGCGACCTTGCTGCCGCTCGACCTGAAGGAGGTGGACCAGATCGACGCCATCGGGCCGACGCTGTTCCAGCGCTTCGGGCGGCTGGACATCCTGGTGCACAATGCCGGAACGCTCGGGAAGCTGACCCCGGTGGGCCATATCCAGCCGAAGGACTGGGCCGAGGTGGTCGCGGTGCACATGACCGCAAGCTGGCGGCTGATCCGCACCTGCGATCCGCTGCTGCGCCAGGCGCCGGCGGGCCGGGCGGTGTTCGTGACGGAAAGCCGGGCACGGGAGCCGCGGGCGTACTGGGGCGCGATGGGCGCGACCAAGGCGGGCATGGAGCACCTGGTGCTGACCTGGGCGCAGGAGCTGGCGAACACGCCGCTGCGGGTGAACCTGTTCGATCCGGGCCCGGTGGCGACCCGCATGCGGCTGAACGCCTTCCCCGGCGAGGACCGCTCCGCGCTGCCCCTGCCCGAGGCGGTGGCGCCGGCGCTGGCGGCGCTGTGCCTGCCGTCGGAACAGCGGCACGCAATGCTGGCCGTGGCTGATCAGGCGGCGCCGGCAACGGTTTAGGCCGGGCGGCCGCGGGCGCAACGCCTATAGGCACCAGAGCAGGCCACAGGTGTGTTGGGACGCAGAGGCGGCCTGTCTCAACCGACCCGCGGTTTGCTCCGGGACAGCAGGGTGCGAAGCACGGTCGTTCCCACCCCGTCATGGTGGGCGAAGGCCCACCATCCACGCCTTTGTCTGAACCTGCACCGTAAGGCGTGGATGGCGGGCCTTCCCCTGCCATGACGCAAGGGGCGGTTAGCGCCGTCGGCCACGCGCCTTACTCCTTTGGGTACTGGATGCTCATGATCGCGCCGCCGATGGCGGCCGAGCCGAATGTCACCACCATCCCAAAGGTCAGCAGCGCGAAGGCCAGCCATCCGCCCTGGGTGTGCATCATCAGGTCACGCAACGAGCCGAGGTTGGTCATCACCAGCCCGACCGACGCCACGACGCCGCCGAGGCAGCCGGCCAGCATATGCGGGAGGACGTAGCGGATGACTTCCATACGGCTGGAAACGGCTGTACGCACCCGGGTTTCTCGCTATCGCGCATTTGTCTGAACAGCTGCCGGTCAACCCGAGGCGCGGCAGGCGGCGGCGGCATGAACGGATTGGCCGCATCCGGGCGGCCTGGCCTGCACCGGCCAGGCCGCCCGCGTGCCGCCCCTACTCCGCCGCCGGCATCGCGTGCGGCGGCGCCTTCTCCAGGTGCGTGTCGTGCCGCAGCAGCAGCACGATCACCATGCCCATCACCGCGCAGGCGGCGATGGCCCACAGGCCGGAGGCGAAATTGCCGGTCAGGTCCTTCAGCCAGCCCATGATGAACGGCCCGAAGAACCCGGCCAGGTTGCCGACGGAGTTGATCACCGCGATGCCCGCTGCCGCGGCGGCGCCGTGCAGGAACGCGGTCGGGAAGGTCCAGAACACCGGCAGCACCGCGAACACCCCGAACGCGCCGATGGACAGGGCGACCATTTTTAGCGTCGGGTCGCTCACCAGCGTCGATCCGGCGATGCCGGCGGCGGCGATCAGGAAGGCGACGGCAGTATGCCCCTTCCGCTCCATCCTTTCATCGGAGCTGCGGCTCCACAGCACCATGCCGATGGCGCCGACGACATAGGGAACGGCCGAGACGAAACCGGTCGCCGCATTTGACAGGCCAAATCCCTTGACGATCTGCGGCAGCCAGAAGGCGATGCCGTAGTTCGCCGCCACCGCGCCGAAATACACCAGCGACAGCGCCAGCACCTTCGGGTTGAACAGCGCCTGCGCGACGCTGATGCCATGGACCTCTTGCTTCTGCTGCGCTTCCTGGGCCAGGCGGCGGGCCAGCCAGGTGCGCTCCTCCGGGTCCAGCCAGTGCGCGTCCTCCGGCCGATCGGTCAGGTAGAACCAGACGGCGCCGGCCAGGATCAGCGCCGGCGCCGCCTCGATGACGAACAGCCATTGCCACCCGGCGAGGCCGCCAAGGCCGTGCATGCCCAGGATCAGGCCGGAAATCGGCAGGCCCAGCACCGAGGACAGCGGGATGGCCGCCATGAACCAACCGACGATGCGGGCGCGGTAGGAGCCGGGGAACCACAGCGTCAGGTAGAAGATGATGCCGGGGAAGAAGCCGGCCTCGGCAGCGCCCAGCAGCACCCGGACCAGGTAGAAGCTGTACTCGCCGCGGACCAGTGCCATCGCGCCGGACAGCAGGCCCCAGGTCAGCATGATCCGCGCAATCCACCGGCGCGCCCCGAAGCGCTCCAGCGCGAGGTTCGACGGCACCTCGAAGATGAAGTAGCTGAAGAAGAAGACGCCGGCGCCGAAGCCATAGGCGGTCGCCGAGATGGCCAGGTCCTTGTTCATGGTCAACGCGGCGACGCTGACGTTGACCCGGTCGAGGTAGGCGATGAAATAGCACAGCATCAGGAACGGCACGAGCCGCCAGGAAACCTTGGCCAGCGTGCGTTTTTCAATCGTATCCATGAACCCGTTTCCCCCGGGCGACTACGGTCCGGTATCCGCCGCTACCCGGCAATAGACAGCGGCAACCCGCCGGTCAATCGCCCGGGATAACGGTTACGCCGGAGAGGTGGATCATTTGAGCTTGAGCTGCATCGAATAGGGTTGCCATCGTGCATCCGCGGCCACCTGTGGCATGATGCGTTGTGATGGCGAGCCGTAATGCCACCCGAGGCCAGCGCCGCCGCGGTCAGTCCGGGCGGCCGTGCGGCGAGGCGGACTGCAGGGCCCGCCAGCGGACAACGGCGCTGTCATGCGCCTCGTAGGTCCGGGAGAACACATGCCCGCCGGTACCGTCGGCAACGAAATACAGGTCGCCGCTGCTCATCGGATGGGTCACCGCCCACAGGCTGGCCTCGCCCGGCGCGCAGATTGGCCCCGGCGGCAGGCCGGGATTGCGGTAGGTGTTGTAGGGATTGTCGAGTTCCAGGTCCGACCGGGTCAGCGGGTGATCCAGCACGCCGGACCCGCCGCTGGCCGCATAGGCCACGGTGGGATCCGCCTGGAGCCGCATCCCCAGCCGCAGCCGGTTCAGATAGACCGCCGCGACATGCGCCCGCTCGTCCGGTTTCGCGGTTTCCCGCTCCACGATGCTGGCCAGGATCAGCGCGTCGCGCGGGCTCGACAGCGGCAGGTCCGGCGCGCGATCGGACCATATCGCCGCCAGGGCCTTGTCAAGCGCCGCCTGGGCACGGGCAATCAGGCCGGCACGGTCGGCCCCATAGGTGTAGTCGTAGGTCTGCGGCAGGATGCTGCCTTCCGGGACGGACGGCACGCTGCCGGTCAGCGCGTCGGCGCGCTGCAGCACGCCGGCGATCTGCTGTGCGGTCAGGCCCTCGGCGATCGTCAGGTGATGTTCAACCGGATGCCCGAACCGCAGGATGCCCAGCACCTGGCGCAGCGACGCATGCCGGGGAAAGGCAAACTCGGCGGCGTGCAGCGTTCCCCGGCCCTGGGTCAGGAAGGCGACGGCACGAAACAACAACGGCTCGCGGATCACCTGGCTGGCAGCGAGGGCCCTGCCAAGCTGGGCGCTGCTGCCGTGCTGCACGACCACCGCGCGGGCTTCCGGCAGGGGACCGGGCGCATCCATCACAATGCGCCATCCATAGGCGCTCCCGGCCGTTACCACGCCGAGCGCGCCAACCGTCAGGGCGACAGCACGGAACGCCCGGGCCAGCCGCCCGGACCGCCCACCGCCGCGCGAGCCGGTGTCCCCCGGGCTGGTGTCCTCCGGGCTGGTGTCCTCCGGGCTGGTGTCCCCTGGACCAGTGCCCCCTGGACCCATGCCCTCTGGACCCGTGCCCCCGGGACTGGTGCCCTCTGGGGGAACCTCCGGGGGGCCAGGCTCAGCCAGGGGCGCGGAAGATGACAGAGGCGTTCGTGCCACCGAACCCGAAGCTGTTCGACAGGGCGACCCGGATGCGCCGCTGCTGCGCTTCCTTCGCCACCCGGTCGATCACGCTCTGCCGGCTCGGCTCATCGAGGTTCAGTGTCGGCGGCGCCACGCTGTCGCGGATCGCCAGGATCGAGAAAATCGCCTCGATCGCGCCAGCCGCGCCCAGCAGGTGGCCGGTGGCCGACTTGGTGGACGACATGGCGAGGCCATGCGCCGCGTCGCCGAACAGCCGCTCGACCGCTTCCAGCTCCAGGTCGTCGCCCAGCGGGGTGGAGGTGCCATGCGCGTTGACGTACTGGATGTCGCCCGGGCCATAGCCGCCGCTGCGCATCGCCGCCTTCATCGAGCGGAAGGCGCCGTCATGGCCCTCGGCCGGCGCGGTGATGTGGTAGGCGTCGCCCGACATGCCGTAGCCGGAGATCTCGGAATAGATCTTCGCGCCGCGCTTGCGGGCGTGTTCGTACTCTTCCAGCACGAGGCACCCCGCGCCCTCGCCCATCACGAAGCCATCGCGATTCTTGTCCCAGGGACGCGAGGCCGCCTGCGGACGGTCGTTGAAGCCGGTGGACAGCGCGCGGGAGGCGCAGAAGCCGGCGATGCCCAGGGCGCAGACGGTCGCTTCCGCGCCGCCGGCGACCATGACGTCGGCATCGCCCAGGGCGATCAGGCGGGAGGCGTCGCCGATGGCGTGCACGCCGGTGGCGCAGGCCGTCACGACCGAATGGTTCGGCCCCTTGAACCCGTACTTGATGGAAACGTGGCCCGAGGCGAGGTTGCCCAGCGCCGACGGGATGAAGAACGGCGACAGCCGCTTCGCCTTGCCCTCGTGCACCTGGATCGAGGCGTTGAAGATCGTCTCGAGCCCGCCGATGCCGGAGCCGATCATCACGCCGGTGGCGCAACGGTCGTCTTCGGTTTCAGGGGTCCAGCCGGAGTCCTCGACGGCTTCCGTGGCGGCAACCAGACCGAGATGGATGAAGCGATCCATC
This sequence comes from Rhodopila globiformis, assembly GCF_002937115.1. Taxonomy (GTDB): domain Bacteria; phylum Pseudomonadota; class Alphaproteobacteria; order Acetobacterales; family Acetobacteraceae; genus Rhodopila; species Rhodopila globiformis. Next base: position 42,559 of record NZ_NHRY01000250.1, read on the forward strand.
TTCTTCTGGTCCTTGACCGGAACCCATTCGTTGACGTCCAGACCGCCAGTGGCCCTGGTGCCAGCGGGCACCTGGCCCGCCACCTGGCAGGACAGATCCTTGGCATCGAACGCCGTGATGGCGCTGATGCCGGACTCGGCGTTGATCAGGCGGCGCCAGACATGCTCGACGCCCACACCAAGGGGACAGGCGATCCCCATGCCCGTCACCACTACTCGACGCATCGCAGCACGCCCTTTCGCAACTGTCGCAAGCGGCTCTTACTTGCTCTGCTTGGTGATGTAATCGATGGCATCCTGAACGGTTGCGATCTTCTCGGCCGCATCCTCAGGGATTTCCACGTTGAAGGCTTCCTCGAACGCCATCACCAGCTCGACGGTGTCGAGGCTGTCGGCGCCCAGGTCGTCGATGAAGGACGCTTCCGGCGTCACCTTGGCTTCGTCCACACCCAGGTGTTCAACGACGATCTGCTTGATCTTTGCGGCAACATCGCTCATCGGCTCGGCAACTCCTGAACTATTGTCTCGACAGTGGTTTTACGTCCGGTTTTTGTTCGCAACCGGCGCCTTGTCCCGGTGCACGAAGCGATCCCGCGCCAGACGTGGCCCGGGGCGCTTAGCATGGTTTCCCGCGAACGGGAAAGGTCAGCGCATCGTGGCGCCGGGACTAGATCATCGCCATCCCGCCATTCACGTGCAGTGTGGCGCCAGTGACCCACCCGGCCTCCTCAGACGCCAGATAGGCGACCGCGGCGGCGATGTCAGCAGGCTGGCCCAGCCGCCGCAGCGGAATGGACTCGGACAGCTTGGTGCGTTGCGCCTCGCCCAGCGCGTCGGTCATCGCGGTGACCACGAAGCCCGGGGCGACGACGTTGATGGTGATCCCGCGGGAGGCGACTTCCTGCGCCAGGGCCTTGGTCATGCCGACCATGCCGGCCTTGGCGGCGGCATAGTTGGCCTGGCCGGCATTGCCGGTGGCGCCGACGATGGAGGAAATGTTGATAATGCGGCCGGCGCGGCGGCGCACCATGCCGCGCAGCGCGGCGCGGGCCAGGCGGAACGGCGCCGACAGGTCCACGTCCAGCACCGCCTGCCAGTCCTCGTCGGACATGCGCAGCGCCAGCATGTCCTTGGTCATGCCGGCGTTGTTGACCAGGATGTGCAGCGGGCCCATGGCGGCTTCCGCGGCCTCGACCAGCTTTTCGGCCTCGGCCGGGTCGCGCAGGTCCGCCGGGCAGACATGCGCACGTTCCCGCAATTCGATCGCCAGAGCCCCCAGGGCGTCGCGGCGGGTGCCCGACAGGGCGACGGTGGCGCCCTGGGCGTGCAGCGCACGGGCGATGGCGGCGCCGATGCCGCCGGAGGCGCCGGTGACCAGGGCGGTCTTGCCGTCCAAACGAAACATGGGGGATTCCTTCCCTCAGAAGCTCTTCAGGACCGCCTCGATGTCCGCCGGGGTGCCGGCGGCAATGCCGGCGGCGTCAGGCGCGATGCGCTTGATCAGCCCGCTCAGCACCTTGCCGGCGCCAAGCTCGACGAAGCGGTCGATGCCCATCTCGGTCATCGCGGCGACGCTCTCGCGCCAGCGGACGGTGGCGGTGACCTGTTGCACCAGCAGCGAGCGGATGCGGTCGGGATCGGATTCGCGCTCCGCCGAGACATTGGCGACCACCGGCACGGACGGCACGTGCGGACGGGTCTTGTCCAGGGCTTCCGCCATGGCGTCGGCGGCGGGCGCCATCAGCGCGCAATGGAACGGGGCGGAGACCGGCAGAAGCATGGCGCGCTTGATGCCCTTGGCCTTGGCGATCTCGATCGCGCGCTCGATGGCGCCGCGATGGCCGGAGATCACCACCTGGCCGCCGCCGTTGTCGTTGGCGGGCTGAATGACTTCGCTGCCCTCGGCGTCGGGCAGCGGGGCGGCCTCGGCGCAGATTTCGTGGGCCTGGTTCATGTCGGCGCCCAGCAGGGCGGCCATGGCGCCCTCGCCGGCCGGCACCGCCTTCTGCATCGACTGGCCGCGCAGCTTCAGCAGCCGCGCGGCGTCGGCGACGCTGAACGCGCCGGCGGCGGCAAGCGCGGTGTATTCGCCCAGCGAATGGCCGGCGACGACGAAGGCCTTATTCGGGATGGTGATCCCGCCTTCCTTTTCCAGCACGCGCAGCACGGCCAGCGAATGCGCCATCAGCGCGGGCTGGGTGTTCTCGGTCAGGGTCAGTTCCTCGCCCGGGCCTTCGAACATCAGCTTGGACAGCTTCTGGTTCAGGGTGTCGTCGACTTCCTGAAACAGTTCCCGGGCGATGGGGAAGGCCGCGGCAAGGTCGCGGCCCATGCCGACGGCCTGGCTGCCCTGGCCCGGGAAGATGAACGCGTAAACCGGCATGCGCGATGACTCTCGGAGACGTTGGCGCGGGGGCGTAGCGGCGGGTTACGGGACTGTCAAGGAATACGCGGCGGTTTTTGGCCGGAGGTGGGGCCGGTTCATGCCTCCGCGAGCGGAAATCCTGAGGAAAAGGCATCATGCAGGCAGGAATGACCGGACCGGCGAGCCGGCGAGGCTGATCCGCTGCCGCGCGGCCTGCTGCTGGACGGTGGTATTGCCGCCGGAATGGCTTTGCTTGCCGCCACACCGGGCCAGATCCGCCCGACTCGGTTCCAGGTCGATGCGGAACCGTGGGTTCTGCACGGGCGGCCGCTGCCTGGGCCGCCGGATCGCTCGGCCGGTCCGGTGAGCGCCGGGCGCGGCCCTGCCCTGATGAAAAGGTCACGGTCGTCACCGGGGCGAAGTACGGCATCGGGCGATCGCGGTGGCCATCGACATTACCAGGCCGGCGAGCGGCCGGACTCGACGCAACGACGAGATCCGCTGATCTCGTTGTATAGTCGCCTCATGCCATCATCTGAGCGGTGTGCGAGCGAAGGGGCGTAATGCATGACCAGGATACTTGACGCCACAAATGGTTCGCCCCCCTTCGGGTGCCACGGTCGGTTAGGATGTCGATGTCCTGTCCTGGTCCGAACCGCAGGCAGCCCTGCTGCGACGCGTCGCGGCCGGCGGGAGTAATAGGGGCAAAACCCCGGGCACGCATGTGCAGCATACGCTCGAAACTGGGACGACAGGCACGGAATTCCGCCATTTTTTTGGCATCCAACTGCGGAACGATATGGGCAATCACCAAATTCGCCCGGGGTTTTGCCCCTATTACCGGCGGGATGGTCAACGACCTGATCGATTGGGAGAATGTTGCCTCGGCGGTCGAGAGCGTGGGCCAGTCTGAACGCCGCAGTCTGGCGGGCCATGTCAGGACCATTCTCGAACATTTCGCCAGGCTGGAAACCTCTCCGGCTGTCGCTCGGCGTGCCGGGTGGCAGGACACGGTATCACGCGCCCGGGCCGACATTCAGGATCTGCTGCAGAGCAGCCCGAGCCTGAGGCCGACGCTTGAGACAGCCGTCGCTGAGCAGTTGCCGCGGGCGCTGAAACTGGCCGCGTCTGCCCTGGCGCGCCACAGTGAGACGCCGTGCGTGCCGCTGGACGGGCTGCGATATGACGTCAATCAGGTGGTCAACGACTGGTTTCCGCAACTCTGACGATCATGCCAGGCGACGCATGTCCCCGGCGAAGGCGGGAAACCCGCCATTTGCGCCTGACGGTTTTGATGCCGCGGAAAGGCGTGGATGGCGGCCCGGAACCTGTGCCCGGGCTTTTCCCGGGTAGCCACCCTGAGGCTGAGATGCCGGCCGCCCAACGGTCAGTGTAAAGCATGCACACATCGGTACAAATACCGGCTCTATTACCGCCCCACCGGGGGACGGATCGTAGGTTTCGACAACGAACGAGGCAAAGGCGACCACTTTCATCTTGGGGACGAGGAGTTCCCCTACGATTTCAAAATTCTTGACAAGTTACTGGGGGATTTCGAAATCCTCTCACATATGAGGGAAATCCCGAGATGAGCAAGTTGCTCTTTCGCATCGGTGGCCTGGGTATCCCCGACGACCTGCGCCTGCAATATGCGCTGGAACGAGCTGAACGCGGCGAGGATGCGGACACGCATATCACGTTCACGGATGCCGGCGCGTTTTTCGGAATCATGACCGCCGCCCGCATGAGGCTGATGCAGTATATCCATGATCGCCGCACCGTCCCGAGCATACGCGCCCTCGCGGAAGGGCTTGAACGCAGCTACGCGAACATGCACCACGATGTGCAGGCCCTGCTGGATGCCGGCCTGCTGGAGCAACGGGGCACCACGTTGATGGTAAGCTGGGACGGCGAGGATGACCCCAGCCAGGAAGAGTGTGGTGCTCCAGATCCCCACGCCGACACCGTGGTCAACCAGGTCTGATGGCGATCAGCGACTTGACTGTTGCTGCCACCTGGCCGGGTCAACCCAAATCGATCATGCTCCGATCGTGACACGCAGGCATCGCCCAATGCGGGCGTCGCAAACCCGTGCCGCGACAAGTGGCCCGGACGATCCCCCGAACAAGTCGGGGGAAAGCCATGGCGGCGGAGACTACCGCGCGAAGAACATCTCGGTCAGCACGTAGTCGAACGCCAGGATCAGGATCGACGCGCTCACCACCGCCGAGGTGGTCGCCGACCCCACGCCCTGGGCGCCGCCCTTGCTGTTGTAGCCCTGGAAGCAGCCCATCAGCGCGATGATGAAGCCGAACACCGCCGCCTTCACCAGGCCCGACACCACGTCCTGGGTCTCGAGGAAGTTGATCGTGTTGATCAGGTAGGTCTCGGCGTTGAAGCCCAGCTTCAGGGTGGAGACGATGAAGCCGCCCAGCACGCCCAGGATGTCGGCTACCACGACCAGTGCCGGCAGGGCGATGACCCCGGCCAGCAGCCGCGGCGCCACCAGGTATTTCATCGGGTTTGTGGACAGGGTGGACAGTGCGTCGATCTGGTCGGTGACGCGCATGGTGCCGATCTCGGCGGCCATGGCGGCGCCAACGCGGCCGGCGACCATCAGGCCGGCCAGCACCGGCCCCAGTTCGCGGGTCATCGACAGCACCACCAGGTTGGCGACCGCGCCCTGGGCGGAGAACCGGGCGAACCCGGTATAGGATTGCAGCGCCAGCACCATGCCGGTGAACACTGCGGTCAGCGCCACCACCGGCAGGCTGAAATAGCCGATGTCGAACAGCGAGCGGATGAACAGGCGCCAGTACAGCGGCGGGCGAAACAGGTGCGACAGCCCGTTCAGCGCGAACAGCGCCAGCGCGCCAGCCGCGCGGCTGACGGCGATGACCGGTCGGCCGATCGCGGCCAGGAAATCCAAGGTTGCAATCACGCTGTTCGATACACCCGTTGAAAGCGGCGGCCGAGGGATGTCAGCACCTCATACCCGTTCGTGCCGGCCGCGGCGGCGACATCATCGGGCGACAGATGCGGGCCAAGAACCTCCAGCCAGCAACCGGGTTGCACGGCGGGGTGGTCGGTCACGTCGAATGTGGTCAGGTCCATGGAGATGCGGCCTACCAGCGGAACGGGGGTGCCGTCAAAGCACGCCGATGCGCGACCGGACAGACTGCGGTGGTAGCCGTCGGCGTAGCCCAGCGCCGCGGTGGCGATTCGCGTCGGCCGCGCAGCGGTCCAGGTGGCGTTGTAGCCGACGGTGGCGCCGGCCGGCACCTGCCGCACGGCCAGCACCCGCACATGCAGGCGCACGACGCTCTGCATCGGATTCGGCCACCCGGGCGTCGGATTGATCCCGTACAGCGCCGCTCCCGGCCGGGCGAGGTCGGAGGCGAACTCCGACCCGAGGAAAATGCCTGAGGAATTCGCCAGGCTCAGCGGCGCCGGCGGCAGCATCGCCCGTGCCTCCGCCAGGCGTCGGCGTTGCAACTGGTTCAGTGGATCGTCCGCCACCTCGGAGGCGATCAGGTGCGACATCACATAGCGGATGGCCACCCCGTTGAGACGGCCCGGGTCGGCCGCCAGCGCCGCCATCGCCTCGGCATCCAGGCCCAGGCGGCTCATGCCGGTATCGACGTGCAGGATCGCCGGGTGAGGTCCCCGTCCCCTCGTCATGGCCGGGCGTGTCCCGGCCATCCGCCCCCCGCCGTTGACGCGCGGATGGCCGGGACAAGCCCGGCCATGACGAGGGGATGGGGCGCGCTCTGCGGCCACCCGCCGCCAGCGGTCGATGTCGTCCAGGGAGCACAGCACCGGCGTGAGGTCGTTGGCGACATACGTCGCCTCGGTGCCGGGGATCGGGCCATTCAGCACGGCGATCATGGCGCCGGGCAGCAGGTCGCGGACCTCCAGCGCTTCCTCCAGGTAGGCCACGAAGAAGTGCCGGCAGCCGGCTTCATACAGCGCCGCGGCGACCGGGCGGGCGCCCAGGCCGTAGGCGTCCGCCTTGATCACGCCGGCGACGCGACCCGACGGATGCCGCGCCGCCAGCGACCGCCAGTTGGCAACGACCGCAGCCAGGTCGATGTCGAGAACGGCGTGCGCCGTGTCAGCCGGCATAGTCTGTGTGGACGAGGTCGAGGTCGCCGAAGCGGGTGAACTCGCCCTCGAACAGCAGCGGGATCGTGCCGGTGGGCCCGTGGCGCTGCTTGGCGATGATCAGGTCCGCCCGGTTGTGCGCCTTCGACATGCGCTGCTGCCAGTCTTCCATTGCGGCGTTGAACTTCTCCGCGCTGCCCTCGAAGCCGACCTCCTTGGGCATCTTCTGTTCGAGGTAATACTCGTCGCGATAGACGAACATCACCGCGTCGGCGTCCTGCTCGATCGAGCCCGATTCGCGCAAGTCGGCAAGCTGCGGCCGCTTGTCCTCGCGGTTTTCCACCTGGCGGGAGAGCTGCGACAGGGCGATGACCGGCACCTCCATTTCCTTCGCCAGCGCCTTCAGGCCCTGGGTGATCATGCTGATTTCCAGCACGCGGTTCTCGGGCCTTGTGCCGGCGGCGGGGCGCATCAGTTGGAGGTAGTCCACCACCACCAGCGCCAAGCCCTTGGTCCGCTTCAGCCGGCGGCAGCGGGTGCGCAGCGCCGACATGGTGATCGCCGGCGTGTCGTCGATCTGGATCGGCAGGGAGGCGATGTCCCGCGAGACCTGGACGAACTTGTCGAAGTCCTTCTGGCCGATGTCGCCGCGGCGGATGCGGTCGCCGGAGATGCGCGCTTCCTCGCTGAGCAGACGGGTGGCGAGCTGCTCGGCGCTCATTTCCAGCGAGAAGATGGCGACGCTGGCCTTGGGCATGCCGTTTGGATCTGCGGCCCGCCCCTCGGCCTGCAGCGCCTTGGCGGCGCCGAATGCGATCTTGGTCGCCAGGGCCGTCTTGCCCATGCCGGGGCGGCCGGCGAGGATGATCAGGTCCGACGGATGCAGGCCGCCCATCTTGGTGTCAAGGTCGCGCAGTCCGGTGGTCAGGCCGGAGACGCCGCCGGGCTTGCGGAAGGCGCGCTCGGCGCCGAGGATCGCCTCGGTCAGCGCGCGCTCGAAGGCGACGAAGCCGCCGGTGCTGCCGCCCTCGGTGGCGAGCTGGAACAGCGCCTGCTCGGCCGCCTCGATCTGCTGCGGGGCGTCCAGCTCGGCGTCGGCGCCGAAGGCGTTGTTGACGACGGTCTCGCCGACGTCGATCAACTGGCGCCGCAGCCAGGCGTCGTGCACCGCGCGTCCGTAGTCGCCGGCATTGATGATGCCGACCATGGCGGTGAGCAGTTGCGTCAGGTAGGCGGTACCCCCGACTTCCTCGAGGATGCCGGCGTGTTCGAACTCGGCCTTCAGCGTTACCGCGTCGGCGAGTTGTCCAGCCTCCACCCGTCGCTGGATCGCCTGGAAGATCCGACCGTGGATCGGATCGGCGAAGTGCTCGGGCGCCAGGAATTCAGAGACCCGCTCGTAGGCCTTGTTGTTGGCGAGCAGGGCGCCGAGCAGCGCCTGTTCCGCCTGAAGGTTGGAGGGCGGGAGACGGTGGGAGAGGCCAAACAGGGGCGGGTCGATGGTGTTCACGCAGGCACATTAGCGCAGCCCGCGATCGTGTGCAGCGGCCTCGGCCTGTGGACAACTGTGGATAACGGGGAGCAACGCGGGCGGAAAAACAAGCTGGAAAATGCTGGAATTCAGCCGCGGCGAGGTTCGCTTTTTGCCCTCCGCTCCCGGATCACAAGATACCGATAAGGCACTCCTGCTGGGCGGGCCGCGGTTGCCGCCGGCACGTCAGACGCTTCCGCCGAATTCGTCCTGGCCCATGGCAACGACCAGGTCGCCGCCGCAGCCATGGCATGCGCGCTGTTTCGGATGATGGAGATCAAACCGATGGCTGGTGCCGGAGTGGCGGGGGTTTGGCCCGGCCGTCCCACACTTTCATGCAGGGTGGGTCGGCCGCGCCGGCCATGCAGGGTGGGCCGGCCGCACCGGCCGGTGGCGAACTATCGCGGAGAACTATGAGCGATGCCGGACGTCGATTTCGTCGGCGGCAAGCGCGTCGTGTACCCGGTCTGCCAGGGCGGGGGCAGGATCATGCTCCGGCTGCAGGACAAGGCGCCCGTTACGGCATAACGCGAGCTATTCAAAAAGCGTGGCGACCCTGGCGAGCACTTCGAACACGACCTCATCCGGAACCGTTTCAAGGAGCCGGCCGCCGCGATCCTGCAAATCCAGTACGCGCGGCTGATCGCAGCGGACAACGCCGGTCGTCTGGGTGCCGGCCAGCGGCACAGCAAACCTGATCCGGCGCGCGAACTCACCGCCATTGGTGATTGGCAGGACGACGGGCAGCCGTGTTACCGCGTTGAATGCGTCGGGTGACACAATCAGTACTGGCCGGTGCCCGCGCCGTTCGCGACCGCACGTCGGCTCAAGCGCCACCATCCAGATTTCGCCGCGGTTCACAGTTCCTCCAGTCCTCTTGGAGGCGAATCCAGCCATTCGTCGTCTCGCGTATCCCGCGCATAATCGGAACCATCCAGAAGGGCCTGAAGCGTGTAGCGTGGCCGGGACGCCTTGATCTCGATGACGTCGCCGACGAGCGTGATCTCGACTTCCGATCCCGCGTGCAGGCGGGCTTGATCCAGCAGGGCGGGCGGCACCGGAAGCATGATCGATCCGCCTACCTTCCGCAACCGCGTGACGGACATGGGCATCTCTCTAATTATACTTTTATATAACTACCCGCGACCTTGATGTAAAGGGCCTGAGCCAAAATTACCGCTTCAATTGGCGCTCGAGCGCCCTTGCCCGATAGGGGTCGGGAAGTTTCCTCCCCGCCCTCCGAACCGTGCTGGCGGATCACCCGCACACGGCTCTAGTTGCTGGTTTCCTCATCGGGAGTGTCTGGCTGCTGCATGAGCTTCTGAAAGGGTGACCCGTCCATGCTTTGCCGAGAACTACAGCAGACCGCAGGTCGGTTGGGACGCACAGGCGGCCTGTCTTCGCGGCCTGTCTTCACCGTCATGGCCCGGCTTGTCCGGGCCACCTGTCGCGGCATCGGTGCTTGAACAGGTGGCCCGGACAAGCCGGGCCATGACGCTGTCGGTGCACCGTCGCCCTGTCCCAACCTACCTGCGGTTTGCTGCAGCAGGCGATCCCTGATGGCTTCCCTGACGCCGTTGCCCAGCGCCAACACCATGCAATTGATGCCGATCAAAAGCTTCGTCCACCACAGTTCGTGGGGCTCCCCACCGGTGGCTTTCGTAACCCTCAGCAAGGTGCCCAGCAGCGGGACGACCACCGCTGGGACCTCATACGCAGCCGTCAGAGCAGCAGGACGATCGCCAATGCGACCATTGCCCCGCCAAAGGCTGAATTTTCCGGCTTCGGCTTCGGGGTGTCCTTGCATACCCCAACACCAGGAAGCGCACCGCCGCCGACCTGGTCGAGTTCTGCCAAGCTAAGCGCTCGTGGTGACGAAATAACCTTTGATTGCATCATGTTGACCTCTCCCGGCGCTGGATGAAGGCATGCGCCGGTCGCTTTATTTCAAAGGCAAAGACGATCGTCTGTGGGCCGGGCCACATGGCTGCAGGGTGATTGCCAAACAATCGTCTCCCGACCGCTACCTATCATTCGCGCTTGGACATGACGGTGACGGCGCGCGGTCGTCCTGTCTCAACCGATCTGTGGCCTGCTTCAACCTGTCGCGCGGATCAGCGCCGCCCAGCGGTCCAGGATGGGCAGCACCACGCCCTCTTTCTCGGCCGGCAGCGCGACCGCCACGCGGTCGATGCCGAGGTCGCGATAGCGCTTCAGCGTGTCGGCATCCTCGGACGCGGCGAACACCGAGACCGGACAGGATGCCGGGTCACGGCCGGCTTCCTTCAGCATCTCGCGGAACTTCGGCACGGTTTCGAACACGTCGCCATAGCCCGGGCGTCCCGCCAGTGGAATCCAGCCGTCGCCGTAGCGGGCGGCGCGGCGGGCGCCGTGCGGGAAGGCGCCGCCGACGATCACCGGCGGATGCGGCTGCTGCACCGGCTTCGGCCAGGTCATCATCGGGTCGAAGTTCACGAACTCGCCGTGGTATTCGGGCTTGGTTTCGGTCCAGATCGCCTTCATCGCCTCGATCCGTTCGCGCACCAGCTTGGCGCGGGTGGTGAAGACGGTGCCGTGGTTCTCCATCTCCTCGGCGTTCCAGCCGACGCCGATGCCGAACAGGAAGCGCCCGGCCGACACCTGGTCGATCGAGGCGACCAGCTTCGCCGTCTGGATCGGGTCGCGCTGGTTGACCAGGCAGACGCCGGTGCCGACCTTCAGCGTCTTCGTGGCGGCCGCGGCGGCAGTCAGGGTGACGAACGGGTCCATCACGTCGTAGTACATCTTCGGCAACTCCCCTCCCCCCGGCCACGGCGAGCGCCGCGACAGCGGGATGTGGGAGTGCTCCGGCGCCCAGACCGACTCGAAGCCGCGTTCCTCCAGCGCTTTCGCCAGCGCGGCCGGGGTCATCGAATAATCGGTGAGGAACATCGAAGCGCCGAAATGCATGGCCCGTCTCCTGTTGTTATGCCAGTACTCGTTATGCCGGTACTCTGGCACGATCAGGAGACGCCGTTAATCCTGCCGCCACGGCAGGCCATCACCGGCGCGCTACCGCTGGAGCGGATTTGAGGCCGCGACAGGGTGCGTTGCCGGCTGCGCGCCTTCCATGGCAGTGACATAATCCCGCGTGATCGGCACCACCCCGTGCCGATGGACAAGCTGCGCCTGCCAGACCATGTGGCCGCGGTAGCGGAAGGTCAGTTCCGACACGCAGAAATAGAATTCAAACATACGGCAGAAACGTTCGTCGTACAGCGTCGCGATCGCGTCACGGTTGGCGGCGAAGCGGCGGCGCCAGTGACGCAACGTCTCGGCGTAGTGCATCCGCAGGATCTCGATATCGGTGGTCATCAGACCACTGCGTTCAATCGGCAGCAGGACCTCGGACAGCGCCGGAGAATAGCCGCCGGGGAAGATATATTTCTGCAACCAGGGGTTAGTACCACCCGGTCCATCACTACGGCCGATAGCGTGAATCAGGGCAACCCCGCTCTCGTCGAGGCAGCGGGCCACCGTGTTGAAATACTCATGGTAGTGGCTGATGCCAACGTGCTCGAACATCCCAACCGAGACGATCCGGTCGAACGTTTCATCGACCTGACGATAATCCATCAATTCGAACCGCACGCGGTCCTGCAGCCCTTCCGCCGCCGCGCGCGCCCGGGATTCGGTCAGTTGTTCCTGCGAGAGGGTGATGCCGGTGACATGTGCGCCATAATCGCGCGCCAGGGTCAGCGCCATGCCGCCCCAGCCGCTGCCGATGTCCAGCACGCGCAGCCCCGGACGGTCCAGCAGCAGCTTCGCGGCGATGTGACGTTTCTTCGCCGCCTGCGCTTCCTCCAGCGTTTCGTCGCCCCTTGGGAAATAGGCGCAGGAATATTGCCGATCACGATCCAGAAAAAGACTGTAGAGCCGGCCGTTGAGATCGTAATGATGCGCGACATTCCGTTGCGACCTTGCAATCGGATTGTACTGCCTCAGGCGCCGATCGGCGGCGCTGAGCAGTTCCTGCAGCCGCAGCAGCGGATGGCCGTTGGGATTGTCCCCAAGGCTTGCCATCACCACGTCCATCACATCGTAGATACTGCCATCTTCGGGCACCAGCGTGCCATCCATGTAGGCTTCGCCGGTGGCCAGGGCCGGAGTCGCCGTCAAACGGCGTACCGTTTGCCAGTCCCGCAGGCGCATGGTGGCATGCGGTTCATTATCGGTGCCATAAGTTTTACGGGATCCATCCGGCCAGATAACTGTCAACCGGCCGGCTGTGATGAGTCCCTGCAGAATGGCGTCAAGAACAACTCGCATCGCACCCGAATCCTGATCTTGACCCGGCGATCGGGCCAAGCATGGACCAGTAGCGCGATCCTGTCAAACCGGTGACAGCCGTCCAGTGTTCAAGTCTTTGTGCCATGAGGCGTTCTGTCCCGTTTCTGGAACAGAACGCCTTCGTTTCGGGCTAGGCTTGCGTGTCGCCCTCGAAAATTTGTTCCGCGGTCGGCGCCTGCTCCTCGTCCTCCTCGGCCGGGGCCTCGGCACGCTCGCCGCGGGCCTGGCGCTCGGCCTCTTCCGGGCTGCGGGCGACGTTGACGGAAACCGGGATCGACACTTCCGGATGCAGCGCGACGCGGACCGCGGCGACGCCGAGGGTCTTGATCGGGTGCTCCAGCACCACCTGGCTGCGGCTGATGGTCAGGCCGGCGGCGGTGGCGGCGTCGGCGATGTCGCGCGCGGACACCGAGCCGTACAGGCTGCCCGACTCACCCGCCTGGCGGATGATGACGACGGTCAGCCCGCCGACACGCTCGGCCAGCCGCTCGGCTTCCTCGCGGCGCTTGATGTTCTGCGCTTCCAGCTGCGCGCGCTGCTGCTCGAACCGGGCGATGTTGTCCTTGCTCGCGCGCAGCGCCTTCTTCTGCGGCAGGAGGCAGTTGCGGGCATAGCCCGGCTTCACCTTCACCCTGTCGCCCATCTGCCCCAGCTTCTCGACGCGCTGCAGCAGGATCAGTTCAACGGCGGCCATGTCTCCTGCTCCTTACGCGACGATGTAGGGCAGCAGCGCCAGGAACCGGGCGCGCTTGATGGCGACCGCGAGTTCGCGCTGCTTCTTGGCCGACACCGCGGTGATGCGGCTCGGCACGATCTTGCCGCGCTCGGACAGGAAGCGGGACAGCAGGCGGACATCCTTGTAGTCAATCTTCGGCGCGTTCGGGCCGGAGAACGGGCAGGACTTGCGGCGGCGGTAGAACGGGCGGCGGGCGCCGACAGCGGTGCGCCGGGCGGCGGGATTGACTTCGGTATCGGACATGGCTGCTTACTCCTCGACGGCGCCAGGACGGAATTCTTCACCCTGGAAGGAGTCGCGGGCACGGAACTCCTCACGGTCGTCGAAGCCGCGGCGGCGGCCGCTTTCGAAGCGCCCGGCGGGCTTCGGACCACGGAAGGTGCGCTCCCGCTCGTCCGACTTGCGCGACAGGATGGCGGACGGGGCTTCATCGATCTCGTCGACGCGCACGGTCATGAAGCGCAGCACGTCTTCATTGAGCCCGAGCTTGCGCTCCATCTCGGTGACGAAGGCGGGCTTGGCGTCGAGGCCGAGGAACAGGTAGTGGCCCTTGCGGTTCTTCTTGATCCGGTAGGCCAGGCTGCGCAGACCCCAGTACTCGCGCTTCTTCACCGCGCCGCCATCGGTTTCCAGCTCGGACCCGATGTCGTCGGCGATCTGCTCGACCTGCTGCTGCGTGACATCATTCCGTGCGATCAGCACGGTTTCATAAAGCGGCATGATGAACCCCCTGTGGCTTGTCTCTGCCCATGGCCTGGATCGGGCCGTTTCCGGGATGGAAACCGGGCATAGCCGGACGCGATGCCGTCGCCTCCGGCAGGGAAGGCGCGGCTTGAAGCACGGATCGGGGGCGAACGCAACAGAAGAACGTGATGGCTACGCGGCGCCGGCGGCGGCCGGCCGATGGCAGGGCGGCTTGCGAGCCTGGTCTTTCCGGTCGGAAGGCCGGGGGGTCCCGGTGGTCGGGCCGGCGTTCGGGCTACCCGCGTAGTCCGCCTCGGGACGCCACGCCCGTTCACGACGCTGTCGATGCCGCTCTCCTGCGGCCTGTCTTATTGTCTTGTACGTATCGTGATGTTGCCAACCATGTCCCGAGGCTGACGAGGGACACGGCGGCATGCCGCTGGTTTCCAGGTTCGGCGCGCCCCGGGTCGGCGCGATCAACCCATGGCCGGCCTCACCCAACCGCCCCCTTCGGCAGCTTCTTCTCGGCGATCCTGGCAAACAGCGCGACGCCATACGGGATGGTTGCGTCATTGAAGTCATACCGGTGATTGTGCAGCGCCGCGCTGTCGCCGTTGCCCAGGTTGATATGCGCGCCGGGCACCTGTTCCAGCATGAAGCTGAAGTCCTCCGATCCCATGCCGGGCGGCGCGTCGCGGCGCACATTGTCCTCACCCGCCAGTTCCGCCGCCGCATCGCCGAGGACGATGGCTTCCTGCGCGTTGTTGACCAGCGGTGCGAACAGCAGCCGGAAATCCAGTTCCGCCTCGGCGCCGAACCCGGCGGCCAGGCTGGTGGACAGCCGCGCCATGTTATCCCGGATCGCGTCCATCACCTCCGGCTTCAGCGTCCGCACCGTGCCGGCCAGGGTCGCGGATTGCGGAATCACGTTGTAGGCGTCGCCGGCCTGGATGCGGGTGATGCTGAGCACCGCGGTGTCCGCCGCGGCGATGTTACGGGACACAATCGATTGCAGCGCCGTGCCCAGGTGGCAGGCGACGATCACCGGATCGATGCCATGATGCGGATGGGCGCCGTGCGCGCCCTTGCCGGTGATGTGGATGTCGAAGAAAGCCCCGCCCGCCATGCGCGCCCCCGGGCCGATCATGAAGCGGCCAACCGGCAGGCCGGGGCGGTTGTGCATGCCATAGACGTAGTTGCAGGGGAAACGTTCAAACAGGCCGTCCTTCAGCATCTCCAGCGCGCCGCCGATGCCTTCCTCGGCAGGCTGGAAGATGAAGTTGACGGTGCCGTTGAAGTTGCGCGTCTCGGCCAGGTATTTCGCCGCCCCCAGCAGCATCGTGGTGTGGCCGTCATGGCCGCAGGCGTGCATCCGCCCCGGAATCCGGCTGGCATAGGGCAAATCCGTCGCCTCCAGGATCGGCAGGGCGTCCATGTCGGCGCGCAGGCCGACGGCGTCCTGGCCGTTGCCGCTGCGCAGCACGCCGACGACTCCGGTCCGGCCGACGCCGCGATGCACCTCGACGCCCCATTCCTCCAGCTTGCGGGCGACCAGATCGGCGGTGCGATACTCCTCCAGGCCCAGTTCCGGATGCGCGTGGATGTCGCGCCGGATCGCGGCAAGTTCGTCCTGAAACTGGCGGGCACGTTCGAGCGGGTTCTGGGTCATCAACAGGATCCTGGCTGGTGGCTCGAGCGGTGACCATAGCCAGCCGTCCCTTGCCAGGCCAGAGCCGGCGGGGTGTTGTTGCGGACCGGCACGGGGAGAACCATCGTCCATGTACCTGAATACCTTTGCCCAGGACGGGCAACCGCTGGACATGACCGGCACCGACGAGTTCCGCAGCCTGCTGGCCAGCGCAGCCGATCTGGGCATCCCGCATGGGACGGCGGCGCGCTACCGGTCGTGCAACATCGTGCTGCGGCAGATGCGGTTTCACTTCCTGGAGTGGGGCGAGGCGGATGCGCCGGCGATCGTGCTGCTGCATGGCGGGCACCAGTCGGCGCATTCCTGGGACCTTGTCAGCCTGCACCTGGCGCAGCGCTACCGGGTGCTGGCGCTGGACCAACGCGGGCACGGCGACAGCGAATGGGCACGGGACGTCACCTATTCGAACCACGAGATGTCGCTCGACGCCGAGGCGTTCATCCAGGCGATGGGGCTGGTGCGGCCGGTGCTGGTTGGCCACTCGATGGGCGGCCGCAACACGATGCTGCTGATGCGGCGCAACGCGATGCCGCTGCGGGGCGCGGTGATCGTCGACGTCGGGCCGGAACTGTCGGATAAGGGGCGCGCGGCGATCGCCGGGTTCGTGCAAGTGAACCAGGAATTCGATGACCTGGAGGACTTCGTCCGTAACGTGCGCCGCTACGACCCGTACCGCAGCCGGGCGCATATCGAGCGCACGGTGAAGTACAACATGCTGCAGCGGGCGGATGGCAAATACATCAGCAAGTGCGATTCCAATCCACGCCGCCTGGGCATCGTGCGGGCCAGTGGGCCGCAGGAAAACATCACGCTGCAGGACGCCGCGGGGTTCGGCCTGCCGGTGCTGCTGGTGCGCGGAGCGAATTCCAGCATCCTGGCGGCGGATGCGGCGGAACGGTTCGCCGCGGCGTTGCCTCGGGGACAGCTGGTGACGGTGCCGGATTGCGGCCACAACGTGCACGGACAGAACACCAAAGGGTTCATTGCCGTGCTGGACGAGTTCCTGGAGACCCTTGACGGCTGATTCCCGCTTCCGCCTCTGTCCCGGTGCGGCAGAAGGCAAATGTGCCACGGGTGGCGTTATGATACCAACCGCCCGAAATTCTGACACGTCGGCACAGACGATCCCACCCGGCATGGCCAGCGCAGGCCGCATTGGCGTCAGAATAACGTGGAATGGGGCAGGCAGCCTCTTCCCGTCATGGCGGCCGAAGGGCCACCATCCACGCTGTTCTGCGCTGATTTCAGCACAAGGCGTGGATGCCGGGCCTGCGCCCGGCATGACGATGAGAGGCCGGTGCCGACGTGTCAGAATTTCGGGCGCTTGGTATGACTTGTCTTCGCCGCATTCGCCTCGCCTTCAAGGCAAAGTTCGGGGCGATGATCCTCGGCTGGGGGAGCGCCAACGGCGGCGGGCGTGCGGTATGACCGTCCAGACGTGTAACCACAGAGTTGGCCAGCCGGCGGCGCCGGCACCGCGAAGGCGGAAAATGGGCGAGGCCGGTGCCACCTCGTTATGGCCGGGACACGCCCCATGCGTATCAGGATAAGACGACGGACGGAGAAGGATTAGGCGCCGCGGCCGTTCTCTCACCGTCATGGCCGGGCGTGTCCCGGGCCATCTGCGCTTCGACCGGGGGGGGGGGTGGATGGCCGGGACACGTCCGGCCATGACGGTGAGGGAGAAGCCCTTGCTCCGCCGCTTCACTTGTCCTGATACGCATAGGGACACACCCGGCCATGGCGATGGGGAGACGACCGGCACCTGCGAAACCGCATTTTCACAGGAGAATAAGCGAGCACCGCACCGGGTGGCATATCATTGTGCGCAAGTCACATCCTCGAAATACTTCGTCTCGCATATATTCGTAACAAAATAGGTTTGTTACGGTTACTTTATGTCACTGTTTGACCAAGACGTCGCACCTATCCCATCTTATTCACGGCAATGGCCCACTGTAGCCAACATCGTAGGAATCCCAGGGGTTTCGTCCTTTTGGGCTGTGGCAAGAACCCGCGATAAGGCAATCGCCCGCAAGTTCATGATTCAAAAAGGCTTTCCGTCAACTCCCGACTCACCCGTGAATAAGATGGGCTATTTGTTTGCTATGCATGTCGTTGTCAGAAAGGATATCAGCGATGAGCATCTCCGGTGTTTCCTCGACATCCTCGGTTGGCTATCCGCAGTCCACGGTGACGGCAAACCAAACCGCGGCACAGGCTCAAAGCGGGACAACCAACCAGGCAACCGCCGCCCAGCAAACAGCGTCGACCCAGCAATCCGGACAGGTTCACCACCATCATCACGGTGGCGGCAAACCGCCAACGGCTCAATCTGCCGACATCACCCAGTCGGGCACGACGACGGCCGCCGGTGTAGACATTCTCGCCTGACGCCGCGGCTTGCCGTCACAGAGCGGCTCTGCGCGCCCCTGCGCCGGCCGGCCAGCTTACAGCTCCCGGCATGCCGAGGTCGCCACGGGTGGCCCGGATGCGGCAAGATCAGGCTTTCAAAAGCCGCAGCCCCGGCGCATCCGTTGCCTCAACGCCTGCCGCAACAGGCCGAGGCGCTACACCTTCTCAAGTGCGGCCGTCCTGGCCATCAGCGTATTGATCGCCTCCAGCGCCGCCGCCACCGGCACGACGATCCGGGCCGCGTTCAGGATCAGCCGGAAGGTGGCGGTATCCAGGCTTTCGGCGTCGCGGAACTCCACCGACGTGCCGCTTCGGTCGATGGCGCCGAACACGGCGTACTGGCCCAGCGCCTCGGGACCGGCGATCTCGCTCAGCCGGTCGTAGCTGAACCGCACGCCGGCGCACACCCGATCCGCCTCATTGATCAGCGCCAGCGTCTCGACCGGGCGGGACGTGCGGGCCTGCTCGATCCAGCCTCCGGGCTGGCTGACGAATGCCCGATCGGCCACGTAGGCGTCGATCTCGGCCAGCTTTCCCGCCTCTGCCAGGCGGCCGAGCTGCCGTTCCATCGCCAGCACCAGCGCGCCCGATTCCACCAGGCTGCGGGCCGACAGCGTGGCGCCGAGCGGATTCCGCGCCTCCCACATGGCGATCGCGCCCGAGGCCAGGGCGGTGATGCGATACAGGATCGCCTGTTCGAACACGGCGATCAGCCAGGCGGTCCGCGATGCCTGCAGGTCGCCCTGCCGCATCAGCGTCGCCTTTTTGCGGTCCTGCAACGCAGCCAGCGCGGTGTTGATGGCCTCCACATCCTCCCACTCCGCGCCGGCGGTGATCACGGCCGAGCGGTTGAACGCAATCGCGGCGCCGGCGCCGCTGCCGGCGGATGCGACCTGGCGGGGCTTGCTGGCCTGCCCGCCCACGCCGCGGCCGACGTTCATCATGCCAGCCAGCCCGGCCATGCCCACGCGCATGAAAAACACGGCGATGTAATAAAACGCGATCGCGACGGAAATGACGATCGCGATCCTGGGAATCTGATGCCCGAAAACCGTCGGGATCTGGTAGCCGAAGATGTCCATGCGTTTGCTCTTCCAGAAAGAACGCGCGGGTCGCCCGCCCGTCAGGCGGCCCGATCGATCGGCGGCGACGAGTCAGCCTGCGCGCCGGCGCCGGACAGCGCCGCCCGGTGCGCGGTGACCAGCGGCACCAGGGCGACCAGCGTGGCCAGCAACAGCACGATTTCGGTGCCATAGACGACGGCATAGCCGGTCACCGGCGTGGCCAACGCCTCGCCGAACAGGCCGCGCGTCGCCAGGGCCGAAATCACGTCACGGGTGACGCCGCCCAGCGCGATCGCCGCGCCGGCCGCCGAGGCCTGCACCGCGCCCCAGGTGCCCAGCGCCAGGCCGTTGTAGCCGCCATGCGCCTCGCCCATCGCCGCCGACAGTGTGCCGACAATGAACAGCGCGCTGCCGAAGCCGATGAGCATGGTGCCGAAGCCAAATGGAATGATCGAGGCGAGCGGCGCCGCGCCCAGCACGCAACTGAAGGCAACGAGGCCGCCCAGCACGCCGAGGCCGGCCAGCCGGTACGGCATGATGCCGCCCTTCAGCAGCCGCGCCGACAGGCCGAAGCCTGCCAGCCCGCCGATGGCGAGGAACGCCGTCAGCAGCGTCGTGGTGCCGACCGGCAGGTGCAGGATCTGGCCGCCGAACGGCTCCAGCAGGATGTCCTGCGCCTGGAAGCCGAAAGTGCCGAGCCCCACCACCACCAGCGCGCGCTTCGACCCGGCCTCCCGCATGATCAACGCCCAGGCCTCGCGGAACGACGGTAGTTTCGGCGGGTTCTTGTCGCGCTTGCTGACGAAGTAGCTGATGTCGAACGGCTCCTGCTTCCACAACGCGAAGAAGTTGACCACCAGGGTGACCGCCGCGGCGGCCTGCACCACCTGGATCAACTTGACATTGTCGAAGGGTCGCAGCGCGATGCCGAAGATGACGGCGCTGATCACCATGCCCAGCAGCATCATGCCGCACAGCAGGGTGACCACCTGCGGATGCTTTTCCTTCGGCGCCAGGTCGGTGGCCAGCGCGAGCCCGATGGTCTGCACCGTGTGCAATCCGGCGCCCACCAGCAGGAAGGCCAGCGCCGCCCCCGCCTCGCCGATCAGCGTCGGGTCCCGCCCGTCGCCCGACATCGCCAGCAGCGCGAACGGCATGATGGCGAGGCCGCCGAACTGCATCGCCGTGCCCTTCCACAGGTACGGCAGCCGCCGCCAGCCCATGACCGAGCGGTGCGTGTCCGACTTGTAGCCCACCACCGCGCGGTAGGGCGCGACAATCAGCGGCAGCGAGATCATTACCGCAACGAGCCAGGCGGGGACATTGAGTTCGACGATCATCACGCGGTTCAGCGTGCCGACGACCAGCACCACGGCCATGCCGACGGTCAGTTGGAACAACGACAGGCGCAGCAGGCGGCGCACCGGCAAATCGTCCGATGCCGCCTCGGCGAACGGCTGGAACACGGGGTGATCGAAAATCGTTTTGATAATGCGGATACCGAGCTTGCTCATCGGGGTACTCTTCTCCAGGGCCTGGAAGGTGGTGACGCCCGGCGCAATCGCGCAGACCCGTTCGCCCCGCGTGACGGACGACGGCTGAAATCGGCCAAACTGTTACAGTGCTGCCTCGTTACGACCTTCGCTCAGACGCTACTGCAATAAGGCGTCTTCATTATTAAATCAATGTGGGATTTCCCGCCCCCGGCCGTACTTCGCCGCGGGCCGGCAGGCCATGCGTTATCCCGTTATCACAGCAGGGCTTTTCCGGCGATGGGCAGGTCTGTCCATCGTCGCGGCGAGCCGGTGCGGCACAGCGGTCATTTATGGACCGAAAGTACATGAATAAAGGCCCGCACATGAGCGACATTATATAAATGGTCATGATCGTTATTCCATGCGCGCTCTCGCAGCGGACTGGTAACAAGGCGGCTGTGGTGACATTGTGGGGATGTTGCGGTTGCCTCGGCGCCGCGGAGACACATCGATGCGTTCCAGATCCACGACACCCGTGCGATGAGCAGCCCTCCGGCCGACGCTGCCGTCGGCGTCCCCGCCTTCGGCGCTGCGGATCTGACCGATTGCGACCGGGAGCCGATCCACATCCCGGCCGCCATCCAGCCGCATGGCGCGCTGCTGACGCTCGATCCGCAAACATTTTCGATCGTCCAGGCCGGCGGCGACACGGCGCGGATCCTGGGCACGCCGCCCGGCGCCCTGCCGGGGCAGCCAATGGCGGCTTGGTTCCCGCCGGACTGCGTCGCCCGGCTGCGCTGCCTGCTGGCCATCGAGGGGCCGACGCCGCGCCCGGTGCACGCCTTCACCATGGCGGCCCGGCGGCATGGCCAGGTGACCGAGGCCGTGGTGCACCGCTCCGGCGGCCTGCTCGTGCTGGAACTGGAACCGCTGCGCGAGCCCGGTCCCGATGACGCGCTGGGCCAGGTGCAGGCGATGCTGCTGCGCGTGCAGCAGGCCGCCACGCCGCAGGCGTTCTGCCAGAGGCTGGCCGACGAGGTGCGGCGCATCTCCGGCTTCGATCGCGTGATGGTGTATCGCTTCCTGCCCGACGACACCGGCGCCGTCATCGCCGAGGCACGCCATGCCGAGGCGGAAAGCTTTCTCGGCCTGCATTATCCGGCGTCCGACATTCCGCGGCAGGCGCGGGCGCTGTACCTCAGCAACTGGATCAGGCTGATCCCCGACACGCACTACGTCCCTGCCCCGGTCCTGCCGGCCGTCAACCCGCGCGACGGCCGCCCGCTCGACCTGAGCTTCAGCGTGCTGCGCAGCGTCTCGCCGGTTCACCTGGAATATCTGCACAACATGGGCGTCGCGGCATCGATGTCGCTGTCGCTGGTGCTGGGCGGCCGGTTGTGGGGCCTGATCGCCTGCCACCACCGCACCCCGCGCTTCCTGCCGCACCGCCTGCGCATGGCCTGCGAGTTGTTCGCCCAGGTGGCGTCCTGGCGGCTGGAAACGCTGGTCGCCGGCGAGGATTTCGAGGCGCAACTGCACAGCAAGCGCGTGCACGAGGCGCTGATCCAGACCATCAGCCGGGAAGCCGACCTGGCCGAGGGGCTGACGCGGCAGCGACCGAACCTGCTGGACTACATCCCGGCGGATGGGGTCGGATTGTGGCTCGACGGCCACTTTACCCCGCTCGGCCGCACGCCGGGTGCAGAGCAGGTGGCCGCGCTGGTCACCTGGCTCAACCAGACGGCCGACGATGGCGTGTTCCATACCGATCGGCTGCCCCTGGCCTATCCGCCCGCGGCCGCGTTCGCCGACGTCGCCAGCGGCCTGATCGCGCTGTCGGTGTCGAAGACGCCGCGCGACTACGTGCTGTGGTTCCGCCCGGAGGTGATCCGCACCGTCACCTGGGGCGGCAACCCGAACAAACCGCTGCAAGCCGGGCCGGACGGCGAGCGCCTGACCCCGCGCAGGAGCTTCGCCGCCTGGCGCGAGTCCGTCACGCTGCATGCCGACCCCTGGCGCAGCGCCGACGTCGAGGCGGCCAGGACGCTGCGGACCTCGCTGCTGGAAGTGGTGCTGCAACGCATCGACCAGGTGGCGCGGGAACGCGAGATCGCCCATGTGAAGCAGGAAAAACTGACGGTCGAGCTGGACCGGCGGCTCGACCAGTGGCAGGCGCTTGCCTCCAGGCTGAAGGAAGAGGCCGAGCGCCGCGCCGTGCTGGAAACCGAGCTGTCGCAGGCGCTGCGCTCCACCGTGGAGGAGCAGGAGGCCGAGCGTCACCGCATCGCCCGCGAACTGCACGACACGCTGGGCCAGACGCTGACTCTGCTGAAGCTCGGCCTCGATGGGCTGGGACGCGCGCTGCCGGCGGCCGAGGCGGTGCAGAGCCAGTTGGCGGCGCTGAAGGGGCTGACCAACAGCATCGGCTCGGAGGTGAACCGGCTGGCATGGGAAGTGCGGCCGACGGCGCTGGACGACCTGGGGCTGGAAACCGCCATGCGCCAACTGACCGAGACCTGGGCCGAGCGGTCGAACCTGCGCTTCGCCCTGCACCTGGCGCTGAACGGGCGGCGGCTGGACCGGAAGGTGGAAACCGCACTCTACCGCGTGCTGCAGGAAGCCCTGGTGAACGTCATCCGCCACGCCAACGCGACGCGCGTCGGCGTGCTGCTGGAAGCGAACGAGACGGAGGTCCGCATGATCGTCGAGGATGATGGCTGTGGCTTCGCCCCCGATCCCGCGCCGGGCGACGCGCCGGCGAAGCGGCTGGGGCTGCTGGGAATCCGGGAGCGGCTGTCGCTGGTCTCCGGCACGCTGGAGATCGAGTCCACGCCCGGCCACGGCTGCACCCTGTTCGTGAGCGTGCCGCTATGACCAGGCTGCGCGTCTTCCTGGCCGACGACCATCCGGTGGTGCTGGCCGGCATCAAGGCGCTGCTGCAGGCCGATCCCGACCTGGAGATCGTCGGCGCGGCGCGCGACGGACAGACGGCGCTGCGGATGGCGAGGGACCTGAAGCCCGATGTCGTGGTGCTGGACCTGTCGATGCCGGCGATGAACGGCATCGACCTGGCGCGCCACCTGCGCACGGAATGCCCGGCCTGCAAGGTGCTGGCGCTGACGGTGCACGAGGACCGCTCCTACGTCCGCAAGCTGCTGGAAGTCGGCGCCGTCGGCTACGTGCTGAAGCGATCGGCGTCGGAGGACCTGCTGCGCGCCATCCACGCGGTTGCCGCGGGCGGCCTGTACCTGGACCCTGCGATTGCCGGGCAGGCGATCGTCGGCGCGGCCGATGGGCCGCACGACGTCGCGCCGGGCGGCGTCGAGCTGAGCGACCGCGAGGTCGAGGTGCTGCGGCTGACGGCCGTTGGGCACAGCAACAAGGCGATCGCCGGCATCCTGGGGATCGGCGTCAAGAGCGTCGAGACCTACAAGGCGCGGGCGATGGAGAAGCTGGGCTTCGGCAACCGGGTGGAGCTGGTGGGGTATGCGCTGACCCAGGGCTGGCTGGCGAAGGGATAGCGCAAATTCGTTGCCGTCCCCCGGGTCCGCCCACAGGCGCCACGATAGATGAAAACGGCAGCGGCCGTTCTCTCATCGTCATGGCCGGGCGTGTCCCGGCCATCTGCGCACGAGCGGCGGGGGGTGCATGGCCGGGACACGCCCGGCCATGACGATAGAGCGACGACCGGCGCCGGCGAAACCGCATTTTCATAGCAGGACAGCGCACATCGCGCGGCTTCGTCGCGGATTCGCGTTCCGTGTCATGCGGAACGATACCGGCGCTCGCCCCGCCTCCCGCTGGTCACGTCCGGCAGGCCGGGACGGCTCTATGCAGGCATCCGGATTCTGGATACACGGTTCGCCGCGCGGGACTGGCTGATTGGGGCCGGGCCCCGGCGCACACCGGGAGGCCGCTTCTGCCAACCGTCCCGCCTGAGAAATAATCGGAACTAAAATGGTGCACCATGCGATACAATAGCTGCCGGATGCCGTCATGACCCGTTCGGCTTGGCTTGGCATGGCGGGCATCGTGGTGACGGTCATCGGCTTTGCGAAAACCATCGAGCCGGTGATCGAGGTTGGCGTTGCGCTCGTCATCATGGCGCTGATCACCGAGCCGAAGCCCAAGGCATGATCCGGCGCGGCCGTCCTGCTTTGCGGCCACGCCGCCGTTGGCGAATGCAAAGGGCTCGCGGCTGACCCGCCGTTGATGGGAATGGCGATCGCGGCGACATCAGCGGGACAAAGGCCGGCATCGCCGGCGTGTGAGGCGTCGCCGCTGCGGGAGCCGGCAGGCTCCGCGTGACCTTGGCCATGGTTCCTGCCTGGCCTCGGCTAAAGCGGCGCCTTCCGGGCAGTGATGGTGGACAGGAAGCCTCGGCAGGCTAGACTGTCGCCGCTTGGCTGTTCTTTGCATCACTGATTCACTATCGGAATTAACGTGCCATGGCAGTGCCCTGGCGGCTGATCCCTGCCGATGCCTCCCGCCACCCCGGCGCGTTGGGCGCAGGGCGTGCCGGATCCGGATGCAACGTCCTTCGGGGCCATGAGGCGAGTCGGTTCGTGATCCAGGCTTTCATGCGCCGGGTCATCCGGCGCGGGCACGCGCGCGCTTCGACAGGCAACCACCCGGGGCCGGCGTGACCAGGGCCGGCGTGACCAGGGCCGGCGTGACCAGGGAAGGTGGCCAGCCCGACGCGGTCGCCTTCCTGCTGGCCTGCGCCATGGCATTCCTGGCCGGCGCAACCGACGTCTGCGGCCTGTTCAGGCTGCGTGACCTGTTCGTTTCCTTCATGAGTGGCAACACCACGATGCTTGCCCTCGCTCTCGGGCAAGGCCATCTGGGGCGCGCCATGATGATTGCCGGGCTGATCGGCTTGTTCATGGCAGGTGCCTTCGTGGGTACCGTCATTGCGGTGATGGCGGGACGCCGGCACCTCGGCGTCGTGACCCTTGTGGTCGCGGTCATGCTGGCGGCAGCGGCCTTCCGGCCCGTGACGACGGCCGGTGTCCTTGCGGTTGCGATGGGAATCCTGAACGCCGCCATGCACCGTGCGGGAGCAGTCGGCGTCAGCCTGACCTATGTCACGGGCGTCCTGGTCAAGTTCGCGCAGGGCCTCGGGCACGTGGCTTGTGGCCGGCCCCCGGATCCGTTCTGGTACCTGCAAGGCGTGCTCTGGCTTGCCCTGCTCGCCGGAGCGGCCGCCGCGACGCTTGCGCTGCTGGCCCGGCCGATTGGCAACGTTCTGCTCGCCCTCTCGTTGCTGGCATTGCTTTTGGCGCTTGTCGCGGCATTTCGACCCGAGCGTCCGGAATAGGATGACATGAAAGAACCCGTCACCCGGGCCGCGGCGGCCGGACACGGACATGAGTGTGGAGGCACAATGATGCGCGCGCGGTTACCGGCCTGCGCCCTTGCCCTGCTGCTGGCCATGGCCCATGCCTCGGCCGCCGAGGTTTGCCGCTTTGCCGGAACGACCGACCAGAATGGCCAGGTTGCGGTCACAACCGACGTAACCGCAACGAACGGCACCACCCGCGTGGACGTAGCCGTCAGGTTCGAATCGACAACCATGATCTGGTTCCACGTTCATTATCTGGTTGAGGAAATCAGCACCTGGCGCGCCGGCGAGCTGGCCGCCGTGGCGGTGAACACACGCTACCTGGTCGGCAGCCGCATCATCAGGCAGCAATGGGATGTGTTCCGGCGCGACAACGATGCCATGCTGGCACAGCGCGTTCAGGCGAAGACCCTGGCCGACTTCCGTCGCCGGCATCCCGGCTTCGTTCGGCATTGGGACCCCGCAACGTTCGGCCAGCCCTGGCTTGACGACTATCGGGCCGCATCCCCCGACCGCCGCGCCGATCTCGACCTTTCGGGCGCGCCGGCGTCGCCGAAATTGCGGTCCCCGCTGGCTCTGGCCTTCTACTGGGTCAGGTGGCTGCCGCCGGGCGGCCAGGACGTGGCTGTGTTCCTGCCTGGCTTCAAGGGCAAGCGATTGGTGGACCTGCCGATCACGGCGGCCGCCTGGGCCGGCGGCACCCTGTGGAAGGTGCCGGTGCGGTATCCGGCGCTGAGCGAGCGACCGGTGTCCACCGCCTCGGCCTGGACCTCCCGCGACAGGCGTCTGTTGCAGCTTGCGTTTGATCTGCACGAGCCACGCGGGTCGGCTCGCGGGCTGATCAGGCAGGAGGGGTGCGACGGTCCCCCGGTGGTGCCGGCCAAGGCGACCCTGCGCCGGTGATCGCCGCGCCGCAATTTCCGGTGCGCCTGCCGGAAGACCGCGCCGCGTCCTGCTGATGCGCGGCACAATGTTATAACACGTATGGACCATCCGTAATAGGATACCACCATGCCCGATCCTGTTGCGGTCCTTTGCGTGCTTGTGCTCCTCGGCGCCGCCAACGGGTCGCCGATTCTCGCCAAGAAACTGCTGCGCGACCGGTTCGCTGCCCCGCTGGATGGCGGAACGATCCTGTGGGACGGCCGGCCCCTGTTCGGCGCGTCGAAGACCATCCGCGGATTCCTGGTTTCCATCGTCGTGACCGCGCTTGTCGCCGTCCTGCTGGGTTACGATTGGAGCCTGGGCGCGCTGTTCGGCGCGGCCTCCCTCGCCGGGGACCTGCTGTCGAGCTTCCTGAAGCGCCGCCTTGGCCTGTGGCTGCACGACCAGGCATCCGGGCTCGACCAGATACCGGAGGCGCTGGTGCCGACGCTGCTGCTACGGAACGAACTCGGCCTGTCCGCCGGCGGGATTGCCGTGACGGTCGTCGCCTTTGTCATCCTGGCGCTGGTGCTGTCGCGGCTGTTGTTCGCCCTGCGCATCCGCGACCGGCCGTACTGATCGCCTCCGGCCTGGTCCACCCGGGCAAGCCGGGACCAGGCCCCGGGGGCGCGGCTAAGCCGGACGCCGCAGCCGGTGCAGCGTGACCTCGGGTGGGCAGTTGAGCCGCACGTCGACGATGCTGGCCCCGGCGCCCGCGGAGGTATAGCCGGCCAGCCCATGATAACGCCACGCACCACGCGCGAAACCACGTGGGATATCGGCGTCGGTCAGCACCGGAACGCCCCCGGGCAGGCAGATCTGCCCGCCATGCGTGTGGCCGCACAGCATCAGGTCGAACATCGCATGAGCGGCGTGCCGGTAAACCTCGGGGGTGTGCGACAGCAGGATCGAAACCGCGTTGCCCGGAATAGCGTGCGCGGCCCGATGGAAGTCCTGCAACTGGTAGGAATGCGCGTCATCGATGCCGGAGAGGTAGATCGCCTCGTCCCCGCGGTCGAGCCGCACCCATTCGTTCAGCAGCATCTGGTAGCCCATGGCCTCCATGACGGGGACCATGCGGATGCTGTCGTGGTTGCCGAGCACGCCGTACACCGGTCCTGCGAGGTAAGGCCGAAGGCGTCCGAGCTCGGACAGCGCCTGGTCAACCGGCCCGACCGTGCGTGCCCGGTAATCGCCGGTCAGGACGCAAAGATCATATTGCAGTGATTGGATGCGCTGCTGCACGGCCGCGGTGATGGCGCCGTTGATGTCGAGGTGCAGGTCGGAGATATGCAGAATGGTGTATCCATCGAAGGCCAGCGGCAGCCCGGCAAGCGGCACTTCGTTCTCGCGCAGTTCGATCGCCAGCGCGTTGCGTTGCCCGCGCCGGTGCAGGCCAACCGCCCGCAGGCTGCCGCGGATCAAGCCACGGAACGAGTCCCAGTTGTCGAGGGGAAAGCGGTGCGTGCCGCGCCGGTGGACCCGCGCTTCGTAGTCCCGCTCCAGGCCCAGTCGCTGCCGCACGTGCAGGTGACCGAGACGGGTTTCCAGAGCGGCCAGCGTGGCCTCTTCGTCAGGGGGCGGATTCCATGGCTTCATGATGACAGCTTATACAGCAACCGGACGTTCTGGCTCGTGAAAGGAGTCTCAAATTGCCCGGATCATGCGTCGGCGCCCGGCGGTGGCGGCGGCGGTGGCGGCCCTGACAGGGGCGGCACCCCGGACGTGACCAAACAGGAACGGCCGCGCCCCGGGCCGGCTGGCCTGGCGGGGGTTGGGACTGCAGCGTTTCGTTGCTTATCAGTAGTGGTGGCCGGCGTGGCCTTTGCTTCATCCGCCAAGCCACGGGATGGACGCTCGGTGCTTCCGGACGAGTGGGCCGGCACGGTTGACACGGCCGGCACGCGGTTGGAGCATCGGGCCAACCATGAAGGAGACTGGTTCGATGCCTCTCCTGTCCCCATGCCCGGATGACGCGCGGCGCGCGATGACCCTTATCGCGGCGGTCGTCCCTTGCGGGCTTACCCATCGAAAACAAGCGAAAGGCTGATCATGCACAAGCGCGTCACGTACCCCGGCGACATAGAGCCTCTGGTCCGGTTCGTGGAGGAAACGCCGCGCAACGAAATCATCGACCGGACCCTGGAGAAGCTGCGCGCGGGTGTTCCGATCCGGACGATGCTGACGGCCTCGGCCCTGGCTGTCACCCGCTCGGCCGATCTGCCGCCCGGCCATCATGGCGGCCCGCTGCATCCGGTCGCCGGGCTTTACGCCGTTTCCAGGCTGGTCGAGCGGCTGGAGGGGGACGCGCGCTTCCTTCCGGTTATGCAACACGTGGCGCTGGCCAACAAGCACATCAACGACCCGGTCACCGGTCCCTATCAGTTGCTGGAATTCGAGCCGCTGGACGCCGCCCATGCGTCCGTCAGCCGGCTGGCGGACATGGCCGCCGATGGCGGCGGCGACATCGTGACCGAGGCGGGGATCGAGGCCACGAAGCAGGCTTTCCTGAACGCCGTCGAGCGCGGCGAGAGCAACAAAGCGGATCATCTGTTTCTTTGGTTATGGGACAACGTGCCGGCGATGGAGGCGTTCGACCTGCTGATGAGCGTGGCGATCCCGAAGAACGCGCTGGACGACCACTACTTCATCTATCCGGCGGCGCTGTGGCGCTACCTGGAAACCTACGACAGGCAGCACCTGAAGGTCCTGATGCGGCCCGCCGTCCGCTACGTCGCGCGCTTCCCGACCTTCCGCGCCGTGCCGGAGATCGACGCGCTGATCGAGCAGCACGGCCTGCTGAACCGCATCCTGCGCCAGCGCTCCGGCCCCGACGAAACTGAAACAATCGGCCGGATCGGCCAGGCGATCAGTGCGGTCGAGAAATACACAGAGATCCCCAGGCTGCTGACCCAGGCGTTAGCCGACGGCCTGTCTCTGGAAGGCGCCGGGGAAGCCTTGTCCATCGGCGCGGCCGGCCTGTTCCTGCGCTCGCAGACCGGCAATCCGATGGACGTGCACCTGCACACCAGCGCCAACCTGCGGCGCTGGCTGCTGAAACTTGACGGCTTCAGCACCCGGAACAAGCTGCTGACCCTGCTGCACTGGCAGACGGGGCCGGAGATCAAGTCGACCCAGTATCGGATGGAGCCGTGGCCGCAGCCGGACATGGCGGCGGTCGCCGCCCTGCCGCATCGGTCGCAGAACGAATTGCTGGACGCGATCGTGCACAGCATTCACACGCAGCCGCCGACGGATTGGTCCAAGGTCTCCAACCTGGGCAAGATGATCGCGGTGCCGGAGGTGAAGGACAGCGTCAACCTGGCGCAGCAATACGTGACCCTGGGCTATAACCCGGACGCGCTGATCGCCCGCCTGGCCGAGATCGTCTGCCACGACAGCTTCACCGAAATGCACGCCTTCAAGCATCATCAGTCGATCGTGGAGGAGTTCCGGAACACGCGCGAACCGTGGCGCTGGATGCACCTGGTTTGCGGCGTGCAGGCGGCAGCGATCTCGTTCGGCAAGAACATGGAGGTCTATGAAGGCGCGCTTGACCTGATGCACGCCGCCTGAACCGGCGGCGCCGCGGCGCGAGGGGTTGCGGACGGTCCGTGACCAGCGCCGTGGCTGCCGTCTTCCTGAAAGATCTTGCCGCCACGGCTTTCATCCGTGTCACGGAACCGGCGTTCGCCGGAGGGAATCAGCGCGCCCTGCGCCTGTCGCGAAACCGCTGGATCAGCGTATTGGTTGAACCGTCGTGGTGAAGTGCCGGCTGAGCCGATGCGGTCAGTTCCGGAATGATCCGCTGCGCCAGGACCTTGCCGAGTTCAACGCCCCACTGGTCGAACGAATCGATTCCCCAGATTGTGCCTTGAGTGAACACGCTGTGCTCGTACAGCGCGACCAGCGCCCCGAGGGTGAACGGGGTCAGTTCGTCTGCCAGGATCACGTTGCTCGGACGGTTTCCCTCGGTCACCCGGAACGGTGTCTGGAACGGCGGTGAGCCTTCGGCTGCCAGTTCCTGCGCGGTTTTGCCGAAGGCCAGCGCCTCGGCCTGCGCGAACAGGTTGGCCATCAGCAGGTCGTGCTGGTGCGCGACCGGGCTGAGCGGACGGCAGAAACCGATGAAGTCGCATGGCACCAGCTTCGTTCCCTGATGCAGCAACTGGTAGAACGAATGCTGCCCGTCGGTGCCCGGCTCGCCCCAGATGATCGGCCCGGTCTGCACGTCCACGCTGTGGCCTTGCAGATCGACATGCTTGCCGTTGCTCTCCATCTGCAACTGCTGCAGGTAGGCCGGAAACCGCCGCATGTTGGAGGAATAGGGCAGCACGGCGATGGTCTCCGCGCCGAAGAAATCATTGTACCAGACGGTCAGCAGGCCCAGCAGAAGCGGCAGGTTGCGTTCCGGCGGCGCAGTGAGGAAATGTTCGTCCATCGCTCGAAAACCCGCCAGCATGTCCCGGAACCCATCGCGACCGATGGCGATCATCGTCGAGAGGCCGATGGCGCTGTCCATTGAGTACCGCCCGCCGACCCAGTCCCAGAAGCCGAACATGTTGTCCGTGTCGATACCGAATTTTCCTACCGCCTCGGTGTTCGTTGATAGGGCGACAAAGTGCCTGGCGACGGCGGCGTCGGAGCCAAGCGCATGGACCAGCCATTGCCGCGCGGTCGCGGCGTTGGTCATGGTTTCCAAAGTCGTGAAGGTCTTGGAGGCAACCACGAACAGCGTCTCGCCCGGGTCCAGGTCGTGCGTCGCCTCGGTGAAGTCGGCGCCGTCGACGTTGGAGACGAAACGGAAGGTCATCGAGCGGTCGCTGAATGGGCGCAGCGCCAGATAGGCCATTTCCGGCCCGAGATAGGAACCGCCGATGCCGATATTGACGACGTTGCGGATACGCTTGCCCGTATGACCGAGCCATGCGCCACCGCGGACGCGATCGGCAAACGCGGCCATGGCCTGGAGCACCTGATGCACATCGGGAACGACATCGTGGCCGTCGACCAGAATCCGCGCGCCCAGGGGCGCGCGCAGTGCCACATGCAGAACCGCGCGCCCCTCGGTGAGATTGATCTTCTCGCCGCGGAACATTGCGTCGCGGCGCTGCGCCACGCCTCGCTCCTGCGCGAGCTGCAGCAACAGCCGCAGGGTTTCATCGGTGATGCGGTTCTTGGAGTAGTCCAGGTAGATCCCGCCGGTTTCCGCCGTCAGGCGCTCGCCGCGGCCGGGGTCGTCGGCGAAAAGCTGTCGCAGATGCACGTCCTTGATCTGCTGGTAATGCGTGGCCAGGGCTTTCCACGCCGCCACGTCGTTTGCCCGCTGCGAGTCCGCCATCGTGATCTCCGTATGGTTGTGTCGGCACCTTGCTGTCTTTCCCGATCGCGCCGAGCCGGTCCTCCCAGGAAGCGACGAAGCCGGTTCGCGCAATTGCCGCCATCGCGCGACGGTGGCCGGGCGACCGTGCCACGCCCGGTGAGCGCGGGCAAGGTTTCGTCCGGGATGGCATCGATCGTATTGGGCACGTTCGCGAAAATTGGCTTCCGGAGGGCCGGTCCTGCCGCAACCCGCCTGGCGGCTGATCTCCTCGTCATCGGCCGAGCCGTGTGTGATAGAGGGAAAGGGAAGCACGAACTCGCCCGTTTTGTTACTTGGCCGGCGCGTGCGGCCGGCAGCCATACGGTTCGAGGATTGCGATCGGTCGCGATCGGCCGGATAAACAGGTGTAGGCTCGGTCGTGAAGAGGTCGTGAAGGGGGAAAGACAATGACTTCTCAGCCCGGCAATGCCTGGGCCAAGCCAGGATCGCAACGGTATCCGAACGGGTACACGGTCGGCAGATGGCCTGGATCTGCGGCGCCGGCCGGTCTGCTGCCCAGCGGCACCAGGGGCAAGGCGCGGTTGGCCGGGCGCTCTCTCTGTTTCGTGCTCGTCCTCGCATTCCTGTTGATCAGCCCGATGGCGGCCTGGGCCAGGAGCGAGGAACCCGCCGTGGGCAAGACCATCGGGCACTTTCTGACGCCGGCCATGCTGCAGTCCTTTTTTCCCGGTGCCGATCGCGTCGGAGGCACCGAGGGCACACCGCCGGCTGCCGCGGTCTACAAAGCAGATCGTCTGATAGGATACATTTTCTCGACATGGGACGTGACGCGATCCCGAGGATTTGCGGACCGTCCGTTGGTGCTGCTGGTCGGGCTCGATCTCACGGGCCGGATCACTGGCGCGAAGCTCGTCCAACACAATGAGGCGATTGGCATTCTCGGCCTGCGCGACGAGGACTTTCGTCACTTCCCCGAGCAGTTCGCCGGCTTCAATGTCAACGGCGGCACCGTCGTCGTGCAGCAGCCGGCCTTGATGTCATCCGGTCGGGGCGATGCTTCGCGACAGCAGGCACAGCAACAGGCCCAAGTCGATGCGATCGCGCATGCGACCACGAGCTCGGTCATGATGAGCGATGCGATCATTCGCGGTGCCCGCATCGTGGCGCGCAGCCGTGGCATCGCGGGTGCTGCCAGCAGCCAGCGGCGCGTTGACATCGATCGATTCGAGCCCGCTGACTGGCGCAGGCTGGAAGCCTCCGGAGCCATCGCTCATCTTCGTCTTGCTTATAGCGATGTGCTTGGGAAGCTGCGTGAGCACGGTGCCATCCGGATCGCCGGTGTCGACCGCGATGCCAGCGCCGGCGATTCATTTCTTGATCTTTACATCGCGCTGCTTACGCCTGCCGCCATCGGCATCAACGTCCTGGGCAGGATGCGGTACGATCTTTATTCGTACTCGGCGGAACGTGGCATCAGGAACCAGCTTCTGCTTGTCGCCGCGAACGGCCGCTTCTCGGTTCTGAGCCGGAACGGGGACCATGCCGACCTGGCCCCGATCCAACTCGTGCAGGGCGCGAGGACCATTCGCCTGTCGGCCGGGCAGATCAAAACCCAGCCGTTCCTGCAGGCCGACAATGCGCCGCCGCTGACCGAGCAGGCCGTGGCCTTCATCCCCGGCGATGCCGGGCTTGATCCCGCTGCCTCCTGGCAGATCCAGTTGCTGGTTCCGGGTGTAACGGCCGACGGCAGAACGGTCTTCGCGGAGTTTACCCTGCCGTACCGGTTGCCGGAAAGCTACCTGCTGAAATCGACAACAGAATCTGCTGCCATCGGCGATAATGCGGATGACAACGCGCGCATGGCATGGACGGCGATCTGGCGGGCACGCTACGGCGAAATTGCCATCCTTGGCGTCGCCCTGGCAACACTCGCGACGATCCTGTTCCTCCAGGCTCCTATCAGCCGCAGGCCAAGGCTGCACCGCTGGATCCGGATCGTGTTCCTGAGTTGGACCCTGATCTGGCTTGGATGGTATGCAGGCGCTCAGCTGACTGTCGTCCTGGCCATCACCTGGATTCATTCGTTGGTAACGGACTTTCGCTGGGACTACCTGCTTGCGGATCCGTTGATCGCGATTCTTTTGGGATTTACCCTCATCAGCATGGTCTTTTGGGGACGCGCCGCCTTCTGCGGCTGGCTCTGTCCCTTCGGCGCGCTTCAGGAGCTGACGAACAGGATCGCCCGCCGCCTTCGCATCCCGCAGTTGCGAATTCCAGCGGCGCTGCACGGCCGTCTGGTGCTGCCGAAATACGGCCTGTTCGTTGCGCTTCTGGGAGTTTCGTTCGTCTCATGGGACCTGGCCATGGCGGGGACCGAGGTCGAGCCGTTCAAGGCCGCGATCATCCTTCATTTCATGACCCGTTGGTCGTTGGTTGTTTATGCAGCGGCGCTGATCTCGGCGAGCCTGTTCGTCGAGCGCTTCTACTGCCGGTTCGCCTGCCCGCTGGGTGCCGGGCTCGCGATTCTTGGAAGGGTGCGTGTCTTCAACACGCTGAAACGCCACCCCGAGTGCGGCAGCCGATGCCATTTCTGCGAAACTATCTGCCCAACGGGTGCTATCAGGCACAGTGGACACATCGACATGAATGAATGTTTCTTTTGCCTGGACTGCCAGGTTGCCTATTACGACGATCACGTCTGTCCGCCGATGGTGTGGCGCCGGAAACTATCGGAGCAGCCGCCGGCCGCCCGGCTGCGGGGTGTCCGCCCCGGGACAACAAGCCGATGACGCCCGGCAGGCTGGGGCGCCGGCGGGCCATTACCATCCTGGGGACATTTGCGGGCATACCGTTGCTGGCGACTGATCGCCGCGCAACCGATCCGGCGGTGTTGTATCAATGGACGGGTACAGCGTTGGGTTCGCCTGCGCGTGTGCTGCTCTATCATCCGATGCGGATGCAAGTACAGCGTGTCGTGGCGCTCTGCACAGCCGAAATCGAGCGGCTGGAGCGGATCTTCGCGTTGTACCGCCCTGACAGCGAGATTGCGCGTGTGAACCTGGATGGCCGCATCGCACAGCCCTCTGATGATCTGCTCCTGGTTCTGTCGCTGTGCGAACGTTTGTCCGCGCTAAGCGACGGGGCATTCGACGTAACGGTGCAGCCGCTTTGGGACCTGTATGCCCGGCATTTTTTTGGCGCCGAGACACCGCCGCGGGAAGGACCGAGCCCACGTGCCATTGCGGTGGCACGCTCGTTGGTGAACTGGAAGGAGATTGCGTTCAGCGGCCGGCAGGTCGCGTTAGGGCGCCCCGGCATGGGTCTTACCCTCAATGGCGTTGCCCAGGGTTACCTGACTGACCGGGTCGTCGATATTCTGCGTAACAACGGTTTTGACCGGTTGCTCTGCGATTTTGGAAAGAGCGAGATCGCGGTGATCGGCCGCCGCGCCGACAACCGGCCGTGGCGAGTCGGCCTCGCCGATCCGCGGCAACCGGAAAAGTTCGCTTCCGTGCTGGACTTGCTGCAGGGGGCGCTTTGCACATCCGGCGGCTACGGCACGAAATTCGAAGCGAGCGGCAAATATCACCATCTCTTCGACACCGCTACCGGCACCAGCGCCAGTCATTACATTGCCACATCGGTATTGGCGCCGAGCGCAATGGTGGCCGATGCGTTGTCGACCGCGCTCTATGTCGCGCCGCCCTGTCGCAGCCGGGACATGCTTGCCAACTATCCCGGTGCGAAGGCCCTGATGACGCTTCCCGACGGGGCAGTCCAGCATCTTCCCGGATGAATGGTCTGATATTGCGCGTATTGGCTCGTCTGGATCGCTTCGCGTGGCCAAGTGCGGGCCTGGCGTTCAGGCGTGCGGCACGCTCCGAGCCATGGGCCGTCGGCGTGTTCAAACCAGGAATGACGCAACCGTCAGCCAAGCGCTGAAGACGACAATGACGGCCATGTAACGACGAAACCAGGCGGGAAGATTCATCGCGCGATAGAAGGCGGCCAGCGTATGCGGCGGCGTCGCCATCACCGCAAGTCCCTTGATCAGTGTCAGCCAACCCAACAGCGTCACCACCACAGGCAGAATACCGCCTGACCAGACATTGTGGCCAACGACCATGGCGCTGCCGCCGGCCGTGGTAGAGATACCGGTCAACAGAATCAACCCGGGGTTCTCCAT
Organism: Rhodopila globiformis; assembly: GCF_002937115.1. GTDB lineage: Bacteria > Pseudomonadota > Alphaproteobacteria > Acetobacterales > Acetobacteraceae > Rhodopila > Rhodopila globiformis. The sequence goes on from NZ_NHRY01000250.1 coordinate 78,746, forward strand.
CATGGAACTGATCGCGGCCAAGGACTCATTTGGCCTGGCCAGCAGGACACTACTCATCAGAAGACAGAAAAGGCCAAGGAACCTTCCCAGAAATATCGTTGCTGGTGACATAGCCCTTTGTCCTCCGCCCAAATGTGCCTGGTGGGGCGCGTGGCTCTGGTCGAGGCGACACCCCGTCACGGGCTCCAGTCTCGCAGCCTGATCCGGCCGGGCTGGTGCCAATGTTCCGCTATGTTAATGCCAATTCAGGGCAGCTTCCTCTCCTGCTCCGGTCAGACCTGTCCCGCATTTCCCGCAGGAGTAACGGGTTCAGCCTCGGCGTGCCGAAAGCTGACGCTGACGGACAGCCGCCCGTGGTGAGGCCTGGGGGCCAGGAGACGAAGCCCTGCCCACGACGTTGATGTTCCTTATGGTCCGGTGAAATGCGAGGCTTCAGGGCACCAGAGCGAACTTCATAGCCTGAAGCGAAGACACCAGTTCGTTGTCGTTCTATGTTTGCTGCGCCGGGAATGGCCTCCCGGTGCCCCGATTGGAAGGTGGACATGTCAGGACGCCCGAATAGAATCGACTTCCCGGTAAGCCAGATCCGGCGATACCTGGAACCTGGCCCGATCGTGCTGGTTTCGTCGCGTTGCCAAGGCAGGACGAACATCATGACAATGGCCTGGCACACGGTCATGGAATTCGCCCCGTCCCTTGTCGGCTGCGTCATTGCCTCCGGCAATCACAGCTTTCAGATGATCCGGGACAGCCGGGAATGTGTCATCAATCTGCCGACAACGAGCCTGACGGACCAAGTCATTGGGATCGGCAATACGTCAGGTGCGAAGATTGACAAGTTCGCGCACTTCGGTCTGACTGCGGAAGATGCTGAACAGGTCGCGGCACCTTTGATCAGCGAATGCCATGCCAGCTTCGAGTGCCGCTTGTACGACGACAGCGTGGTCGAGCGCTACAACTTCTTCATATGGGAAGTCGTGAGGGCGCATGTTGCCGCCTCGCCGAGGCATCCGGAGACGCTGCACTACACCGGCGATGGCGTTTTCATGATTTCGGGGAAGATCATCAGCCGTCGGTCACAGTTCCAGCCGGAGATGCTTTGACGGACAAATCTCCCGAGGCAACTGCCGAGCAATCCGCCATTCTCGGCGAACATCACTCGCAATCGCAAGGTCGTTGCAGAAGGAAACGCCTCGCGAACGCCCGGCGACAGATAGTGATTCACGGCGGGCTGCGCAAACGGCAATCATAATGCATCCATTTGCGCAATCATAGTCTCTCTGTTCGCATGCACAGCTATCAGCCGGTTCCGCTGCTTTATGTCGTTGCGGATACGGATAGTCGTTTGGATCCGAACCGATTCTCTCGGCCTTGAAACTCTCCACCGCGGCCCGGACACTCTATCGTTCACGATGGAGTTTTCGTCGGTCAACACGCCCTGGTTCAACTGGACGCCCAACAAGGTTGGCAAGCGCGTGTACTTCGGCGCCTCGCGCCTCAGCCAGCGGGCTTGGGTCGGGTTTCGTTTTGTCAAGACGACGCCGCCCACCGCGGCACGCGCGCGCTGGATGACCACTATCTCCCGAAATTCGGCTGCGCCGGGCAACTGACGGACGAACCAGCGCCACCCGTCAGTCAGATCGTTGGTGCTGGCTTGTTCCCAATTCCCTGGCCGCACGCGGCCATTTTGATTCACAATCATCATCTTTCAGTGGGAGGTGTTCACAAGCCCCTACCACCATGCGTTGTAGGCCGCGATCGGCATCGTCGCCGTGATCTGTCCGCACCAACTTATGAAGCGCATGGATATTTGGCCCGGCTACGCAACATTCGCGGGGCGTTGGTGATAGCGCGGGTTATATCTACGTAACTTATGAACCGACCGGTTTTACGATTGTTAAAGCGTGGTCAATGACAGCGGCAGCAGCGCAGGGTCATTGTATCTGAACGGCCGGCCATGTCGGCTTATCATTTGACAATTATCTGGCCTTTGGCCGAGAGCGTCGGGAGGGGCAAGTGTCTCAGCTTTTTCAGCCTCGAGCCGATGCACTGTTTCGCTTCCTGCTATGGGTGGCATTTCTCGGTGCCTTCCTCGCCGTTGCCGTGGCCGAAGCACTCTCGCATTCGCCGTATTTGACGGGGCGCAGCATTGTTGAGGCGCAGCCTACGGAGTTCAGCCATCAGCACCACGCCGGCGAACTTGGAATCGATTGCCGCTATTGCCATACGTCGGTGGAGAGCGCGGCAACCGCAGGCATGCCGCCCACCCATACCTGCATGACTTGCCACTCGCAGATCTGGACGAACGCCCGCATGCTGGCACCGGTCAGGGAAAGCTTGGCCAACAATGTGCCGCTCCGCTGGAAGCGTGTCGGACGTCTGCCTGCGTACGTCTATTTCGATCATTCGGTGCACGTCGACAATGGCGTCGGGTGCTCCAGTTGCCATGGTGACATGACACGCATGCAAATGACATATCAGCCCCACGCTTTCTCGATGGATTTCTGTCTCTCCTGCCATCAGGCCCCGCAGAACTTCCTGCGCCCCAGAGACAAAGTCATGGATATGCAATGGCAGCCGCCCTCAGATCAGGACAAGATCGGACGCAGGCTGCTCGCGCAGTACCACATCAACGTCAGCGGCCTGTTGTCGGATTGTTCCACATGCCATCGATAAAGGGCAGAGCCTTCGAAATCGCCGCGCTACGTCGCCTGCTGACGGGTTCGGGCAGCCGTTTGTCCTGGCAAGCGCTGGAAAATGTCGCGGAGTCGGCTGAATTCCACGCCTTCGTGCAAAGCAGCCATCCCTCACTTACGCCAATGCTTGCCGGTCCCGGACGGCGGCGGGTGTTGCAAGTCATGGCTGCATCTCTCGCGTTGGGCGGACTAACCGGTTGCGATCAGCGCGGCGAGAGCAGCTTCAGCGAGATCATTCCGTACGTCAACCAGCCAACCAGCCTGACGCCATCGGTGCCGCTCTCTTATGCATCGGCAACACTGCTCGACGGCTTCGCGAATGGCGCACTCGTGACGACCATCGACGGCCGGCCGATAAAAATCGAAGGCAACGCTGAACATCCCTGGACCCGAGGCGCGACCGATCTCTTCATGCAGGCATGGGTGCTGGGACTCTACGATCCGGACCGCTCGCAGACCGTGCGACACTTAAGCCGTCCTGCGGATTGGGATACGTTCCGGACTGTCATGCTCAGCCGTTTCACCGGTCTGCGTGCGGTGCGAGGACAGGGGTTGCATCTGCTGACCGGCCCTGTCAGTTCGCCCGCCATCCTGGCGCAGATTGTCCGGATGCGGAACGCATTTCCGGAAATGCACTGGCACGTACACGCGCCGGTAGGGCGGGATTCCGTGTATGCCGGGGCGCAGCAGGCGTTCGGCAAGCCGGTAAATATCCCCCGGCAGAGCCGGGGGCTTTATGGTGTTGGCCGCTCAAAGCGGCCGGGCGGGTCGCTGACGCGGCCCGTTGAGTGTGAGCCGCTCAAAGCGGCAAGCGGGACCGCTAACGCGGTCCCGGGTTCAGTTGGCCACTAAAGTGGCCGGTTCAG